>NZ_CAMPHN010000231.1 GCF_946885885.1 uncultured Pseudomonas sp. | reverse complement strand
ATCGAAACCCCCGAAGAGCGCGAAGCCAGCGGCAAGCAGCGCGGCGGCAAGGTGGTGCTGTCGGCGGAGCAGGAAGGCGACCATATCCTCCTGTCGATTTCCGATGACGGCAAAGGGATGGATGCCAATGTGCTACGCGCCAAGGCTGTGGAAAAAGGCCTGCTGGACAAGGACGCGGCCGATCGGCTCAACGAGTTCGAGTGCTACAACCTGATCTTCGCCCCGGGCTTCTCGACCAAGACCGAGATTTCCGACGTGTCCGGCCGCGGCGTCGGCATGGATGTGGTGAAGACCAAGATTTCCCAGCTCAACGGCACGGTCAACGTGTTCTCGGTGCAGGGGCAGGGCTCGAAGATCGTCATCAAGGTGCCGCTGACCCTGGCGATCATGCCGACCTTGATGGTCATGCTCGGCGATCAGGCGTTCGCCTTCCCGCTGGTCAACGTCAACGAAATTTTCCACCTCGACCTGTCGCGCACCAACGTGGTCGACGGCCAGGAAGTGGTGATAGTGCGAGATAAGGCGCTGCCGTTGTTCTACCTCAAGCGTTGGCTGGTCAGCAAAGCGGCGCATGTCGAGCAGGGCGAGGGGCATGTGGTGATCCTCACGGTCGGCAACCAGCGCATCGGCTTCGTCGTCGACCAGTTGGTCGGTCAGGAGGAGGTGGTGATCAAGCCTTTGGGGAAAATGCTGCAAGGCACTCCAGGCATGTCCGGCGCGACCATCACCGGCGATGGCCGTATCGCCCTGATTCTCGACGTGCCCAGCATGCTTAAGCGCTACGCCCGGCGTATCTGATTGTTAATGGCGCAGGCATCGGCCTGGCTGTTTGGGAGTGTTTAATGGTTGTTAAGGTGTTGGTGGTAGACGATTCCGGCTTTTTTCGCCGGCGTGTTTCGGAAATTCTGGCTACCGATCCGAATATCAAGGTGGTCGGCACGGCCATCAACGGCCGCGAGGCCATCGATCAGGCGCTGGCGCTCAAGCCCGACGTGATCACCATGGATTACGAAATGCCGATGATGGACGGCATTACCGCGGTGAAAAACATCATGCAGCGGTGCCCGACGCCGGTGTTGATGTTCTCGTCGCTGACCCATGAAGGCGCCCGTGTGACCCTGGATGCGCTGGACGCCGGTGCGGTGGATTTTCTGCCGAAGAATTTCGAGGACATCTCGCGCAACCCGGAGAAGGTCAAGCAACTGCTGTGCGAGAAGGTGCATACCATTGCCCGCACCAATCGCCGCAGCATAGTCGCGCCGCCGCCCCCGCCAGCAGCGCCTGCTCCTGGCCCGAGCAGCCTGGCCAAGCCCGCGCCCGCCAAAAGCATCGCGCCGCGCGCGCCTGCGGCACCCGCGCCCGCCGGCTCCCCGGCGCCTAAACGTAAAGCCTACAAACTGGTGGCCATCGGCACCTCCACCGGCGGGCCGGTGGCTTTGCAACGGGTGTTGACCCAGTTGCCGGCCAACTTCCCGGCGCCCTTGGTGCTGATCCAGCATATGCCGGCGGCCTTTACCAAAGCGTTCGCCGAGCGTCTCGACAAGCTTTGCCAGATCAGCGTCAAAGAGGCGGCCGATGGCGATGTTCTGCGCCCCGGCCTGGCCCTGCTGGCCCCGGGCGGCAAGCAGATGATGGTCGACGCCCGCGGCGTGGTGAGGATTCTGCCGGGCGACGAGCGGCTCAACTACAAGCCGTGCGTGGATATCACCTTCGGCTCGGTGGCCAAGTCCTATCAGGACAAGGTGCTGGCCGTGGTTCTGACCGGGATGGGCGCCGACGGCCGCGAAGGCGCGCGTCTGCTCAAGCAGAGCGGCAGTCAGATCTGGGCGCAGGACGAGGCCAGTTGCGTCATCTACGGCATGCCGATGGCCGTGGTCAAAGCCAATCTGACCGATGCGATCTACCCCCTGGAAGAAATCGGCAAGCACTTGGCCGAAACCTGCATATAGCGCGTGTTCGGAATAGCGAGTCGGCGACGGGAGTGTCGCGCAGCAAGGCACGAGGAGAGGTGTAGGTGATGTCAATCGAAGCACGAACAGCGCCGCGCTGCGGCCTTCGCGTCGCCTGCGCCTCCGGGGCGCGCGCTTTGTCCTTTACCGTGAGCGTGCGCCAGTGGATGTACTGAGCCTTATCGGGGTCATTCTGGCGTTCGTCGCCATTCTCGGGGGGAATTACCTCGAGGGTGGCCATGTGGGCGCCTTGCTCAATGGTCCGGCGGCGTTGATCGTGATCGGCGGCACCTTGGGCGCGGCTTTTCTGCAGACCCCGGTCGGCGTGTTCAAGCGCGCCATGGCGATCATCCGCTGGATCCTCTTCCCGCCGCGCATAGACCTGGCCGGGGGGATCGGTCGCGTGGTCGGCTGGAGCATGGCGGCACGCAAGGAGGGCTTGCTGGGGCTGGAGTCGATCGCCGATGCCGAGCCCGATCCCTATGCGCGCAAGGGCTTGCAGCTGCTGGTCGACGGTGCCGAGCCGGAAGCCATCCGCAGCATTCTCGAAGTCGATCTGTACACCCAGGAAGGCCGCGATATCCAGGCCGCCAAGGTATTCGAGAGCATGGGCGGCTATGCGCCGACCATCGGTATCATCGGCGCCGTCATGGGGTTGATTCACGTCATGGGCAACCTGGCCGACCCCAGCATGCTCGGCAACGGCATCGCCGTGGCTTTCGTCGCGACCATTTACGGGGTCGGCTTCGCCAACCTGCTGCTGCTGCCGGTCGGCAGCAAGCTCAAGGCCATCGCCCAGCGCCAATCGCGCTATCGCGAGATGCTGCTCGAAGGCATCCTGTCCATCGCCGAGGGCGAGAATCCGCGCTCCATCGAGCTGAAGCTGCAAGGCTTCATGGATTGATGGAGTGAGCCATGGCACGTCGTCGTCACCACGAAGAACATGAAAATCATGAACGTTGGCTGGTTTCCTACGCCGACTTCATCACCTTGTTGTTCGCCTTTTTCGTGGTGATGTACTCGGTGTCCTCGATCAACGAGGGCAAGTACAAGATCCTCTCCGATAGTTTGATCGGCGTGTTCAATCAGCCCGATCGCGCGGTCAAACCCATCCCCATCGGCGAAGCACGGCCGCAAACCAGCGAGCCGGACCCGGCGTTGTTCGACGAAGACGTCAATCAGGCCGCCGCCGATTCCCTGGAGAGCATCGCCGACCGGGTGCGCGAAGCCTTTGGCGAGTTGATCCTCGGCGAGCAACTGAAGGTGCGTGGCAACGAGTTGTGGATCGAGATCGAACTCAGTTCCAGCTTGCTGTTCCCCAGCGGCGATGCGCTGCCGAACGATGCCGCCTTCGAGATCATCGAAAAAATTGCCAAGATTCTGGCGCCATACGAGAACCCCATTCACGTCGAAGGTTTTACCGATAACCTGCCGATCCAGACCGCCCAGTTCCCTACCAATTGGGAATTGTCCGCGGCGCGTGCGGCGAGCATCGTGCGTATGCTGGCGATGGATGGGGTCAATCAGGGACGCTTGGCCGCCGTGGGTTACGGCGAGTTCCAGCCGGTAGCCGATAACGCCACGGCCGAAGGCCGCGCGCGTAACCGCCGGGTGGTGCTGGTGGTGTCGCGCAACCTCGATGTGCGCCGTAGCGTCAGCGGCGTGGGCAGCGCCAACGCCAAACCGGATAGCGCCTTGCAACGTGCTGGCACGCAACCTGCAGCAGCGCCCACAGTGCAGGCCCCGCAAGCGGGTGCCGTCAATTCCCCGTCGCCAACCCCCTAGGGCAGGCGCCAGTTCTCGGTCGGGTCAGGCTCGTACCGGGAGGATGAAGAAGATGAGAGTCTGGGCAGTAGCCAATCAAAAAGGTGGAGTGGGTAAAACCACCACGACTATCGCTCTGGCGGGTTTGCTGGCCGATGCCGGTAAGCGCGTGGTGGTCGTCGACCTCGATCCGCATGGCTCTTTGACCAGTTATTTCGGCCATGATCCGGATACCCTGGAGCACAGCGGATTCGATTTGTTCCAGCATCAAGGCAGCGTGCCCGAAGGGTTGCCCAAGCAATTGCTGTTGCCGACCAGCCACGAGCGGATCGCGCTGTTGCCGTCGAGCACCGCCTTGGCCGTGCTCGAACGCCAATCGCCCGGGCAGAGCGGCCTGGGCTTGGTGATCGCCAAGAGCCTGGCGCAGCTCTGGCAGGATTTCGACTTCGCTTTGATCGATAGCCCGCCGCTGCTCGGCGTATTGATGGTCAATGCGTTAGCCGCGAGCCAGCAACTGGTGATCCCGGTGCAGACCGAGTTTCTCGCGGTCAAGGGGCTGGAGCGGATGGTCAATACCCTGGCGATGATCAATCGCTCGCGCAAGCAGGCCTTGCCTTACACCATAGTGCCGACACTGTTCGATCGGCGCACCCAGGCCTCCATGAGCACCTTGCGGGTATTGCGCAACAGCTACCCCGATCATCTGTGGCCGGCCTATGTGCCGGTCGACACGCGCCTGCGCGATGCCAGCCGAGCCGGGCAGACGCCCTCGCAGTTCGACCCGGGCAGTCGCGGGGTGCTCGCCTACCGTGCCTTGCTCAAGCATCTGCTGAGCAATGCATCGGCGGTCAAGGTGGCCTGAGATGAGCGTCTATGCTGAAGATAGGGGCTCAAGCGGACCACGGCTGTGGCCGATAAAGTCTAGAGAACGTTTTTGCGGGTTTGATTTATGAGTCGTATCGTCGCCACCGCCAATCGGCATCAACTTGCCTTGCAGTCCTATCTGGACGGCTTGCTGCAAGAGGCTGCGATCGAATTGGCCGATAGCGTCAGCCTCGACGAATTCGAGGCGGCGGTACTGGAAGAACAAGTGCGCGATGCACGGGTTCTGCCGGTAACGCGAGAGGTTGCGCCCGCGCCGGTGGCCGCACCCGCGTCTGTAACCGCCGCTTCGCCCGCAGTGGCACTGGCCGCCGCACCCGTATCCCAGCCCATCCGGCTGCCGATCAGCGAGCCGCCTGTCGCGGTGGTCGAGCCGGTGGCGGAAATCAACCCGCATGCAACGCCATTGGCCCAGGCGCCGGTCGCGTCGAACGAGCGGCCCGCCTGGGCGCAAGAACCCTTCGAATGCCTGTTGTTCGATGTCGCCGGCCTGACCCTGGCCGTACCGCTGGTATGCCTGGGATCGATCTACCCGTTGGCGGGTCAGGAGCTGACGCCGTTATTTGGCCAGCCCGACTGGTTTCTCGGTATTCTGCCGAGCCCGGCCGGCAACCTGAAGGTGTTGGACACGGCGCGTTGGGTGATGCCCGAACGTTATCGCGACGATTTTCGCCAGGGCTTGCAGTATGTGATCTCCGTGGGGGGCTACGAGTGGGGGCTGGCGGTGCATGAGGTCAGTCGTTCGATCCGTCTGGACCCGAACGAGATCAAATGGCGTACCCGCCGCAGCCAGCGACCCTGGTTGGCCGGTACGGTGATCGAGCATATGTGTGCTTTATTGGATATAGCGGCATTGGCCGAACTGATCGCCAGTGGTGCCACCAAGCGTATGGTCAATGGCCAGGTACATTGATCGAGAGACAGCGGGCTCGCAGTTTGCGCGGGTTCGGCAGATGATGACGGGCGGTGCTAACCGCGCACGCCGCATAGGGCGGCTTATGACGAGGCTGGGGATATGAAGAAAAGTTCTGCACAGGGCGCTGAAGATCCCATTCTGCAATGGGTGACCTTCCGTCTGGATAACGAGACCTATGGCATCAATGTCATGCAGGTCCAGGAAGTGCTGCGCTACACCGAGATTGCGCCGGTGCCGGGCGCGCCGAGCTATGTGCTGGGGATCATCAACCTGCGCGGCAATGTGGTCACGGTTATCGATACCCGTCAGCGCTTCGGCCTGGATTCGTCCGAGGTCACCGATAACACCCGTATCGTGATCATCGAGGCGGACAAGCAGGTCGTCGGCATCATGGTCGATAGCGTCGCCGAAGTGGTGTACCTGCGCCAATCGGAAGTGGAAACCGCGCCCAATGTCGGCAACGACGAGTCGGCCAAGTTCATCCAGGGTGTGTGCAACAAGAACGGCGAGCTGCTGATTCTGGTCGAGCTGGACAAGATGATGAGCGAAGAAGAATGGTCCGA
>NZ_CAMPHN010000230.1 GCF_946885885.1 uncultured Pseudomonas sp. | reverse complement strand
GAACGCAGCTGGCGTTGCATATAGGCGAGGATTTCCTCGTCGCTGGCCGGGGTTGTTTGGCTGGGTTCGTCCATCTTGGCGTCGCTCGTTATGTGCTTCGGGAAACATCGCATTGCCGTTGTACCACGCAGGCCGCCGAAGCGGCCCACAGGGTCCCTGGCTATCTTGCGGATTACTCCGCTGTTCCGCTACTGACCACGGTGAATTTGCGGCTGAACTCGAAAACCTCGCAGACGCCGGTATGCCCGGCCGGAATCGAGACGGCATCGCCCGCGTTCATCTCGAAGCGCTCGCCGGTGTCCATGGTGATTGCGATTCGCCCCTCGATCAGCACGAAGGCTTCATCGTTGTCGAAGCGCCAATCGAACTTCGACGGTTCCGAGGTGAAGAGCGCCACGGCTTTGTACGGGGTCTTCACGCCGACGGTTCGCAGCAGTTTCATGCGGGTATTGGGATTGCCTTCGATCACGTCGTCGCCCAGCGGATAGTCAAGCCAGCCGTCGGGAGTGTTCAGCGATGCCAGGGCTACGGAGTCGATCGGGTTGGGAAGTGTGGGGCGAGCGCTCATCTTTTCGGTGCCTCGTATCGGAATAGGTGGATGAGTGACTATGACAAGTGGCATAGTCGAGGCTCGAGCCTACAGCAAAATATGACAGGTGGCATAATTTTTTCGATGAACATTTCAACTCGTGATCGGATGATCGTCGGCGCTGCCGATCTGCTGCGCCGCAAGGGCATGACCGCAACCAGCATGCGTGAGGTCGTGCGTTACTCGAACACGCCACGCGGCTCCATTGCTCATCACTTCCCAGGCGGCAAGCGCCAACTGCTCGAAGCCGCGGTGGAGCACGCCGGCCGTGAGGTCAGCGAGCCGCTGACACTGCTGTTGAGTAAGCATGGCCCCGTCAAAGGCATGCAGCTATTCGTTGCCTTATGGCGCAAAACCCTGGAAGAAACCGCCTTCCAGGCGGGCTGCGCGGTGCTGGCCGTGGCGGTTGAGCAGTATGTTTCCGACCAGCGCGGCGAAGCCGAACCTGAGCTCGAAGCGCAGATCCAGCAGCAGCTGCTGGATCAGGCCGACGCTATTTTCGGCCAATGGCAGGCCATAGTCGCGTACTCGCTGCAGCAGGCGGGAGTGGCTGAGGAGCAGTCGCGCCGCCTGGCGTTGCTGGCAATCGCGTCCATCGAGGGCTCTGTCGCGCTATGCAGAGCCGCGCGCAGCGCGGAGCCGCTCGATCTGATTTGGCAAGAACTGCAACGGAGTTTCGAGCGGGAGCTGGCCTAGCGACCTGGCAGGTACAGAGGCCGCAATGGGTAGGGGGTGTGGGGCCGCCTAGGCCGTGCGCACCCTACGAAGTCAGCCCTCACTTAAGCGCCGATGCCTGCATGCAACACAGTAGTTTTTCTACAGCCTGCTAGGCGCCAGCGGCCATGGGCTCCAGCTGGCGCAGGCCGCGCTCGGTCACTGCGTCTATGTAGCTCGGGTCGCCATAGATTCGAGCGAGCAAGATGGCCCCCTCGAAATCGGCCACTAGTTGTCGCGCCAAGCTGTGCGCCTCGGGCTGGCTGTAGCTGGCGCTAAAGAGCTTGGCAAACGCGGCGGCCCAGTCATCCATGAAGCGCCGAATCGGCTCCATCAGCTCGGCCTTGCCATAGGCCGCATCGACCGAAATCACTCCCATCAGGCAGCCGATCGAGTCGTCCTGGAACAGCTTTTTGGCCCTGCGTCCCATGCGGCCGAGCCGTTCCTGGGGCGTCTGGCTCTCGTCGAAGGCGATGGCGAACAGCGATTGGCCGAGCTGTTCGTGGGTCCACGCCAGCACATCCCGCAGGAGCGATTCCTTGTTCGGGTAGTGGTGGTAGAAGGACGCCTTGGTCAGCCCGCAAGCCGCCGACAGCGCATCCATGGTGGTGCCGTTGTAGCCGAGGCGCTTGAAGGTGTTGGCGCAACGCAGCAGCAGTTCATCGCGAGATACTTTCAATGGGCGCACGGGGTAAACCTGCTCTCGATAAGTCGGGGTGATTCTACGTCATAAGGCTTGATGCCTCAATTTGACGGTTACCGAATGTTTGTTTAGTTTTGCAAAACCGAACATTCGGTAAGTAATTGAGGCCCGGCTGTAATCGCCGGGCGACCCCCTTATCCAGCCAGGAGAGTTCTCCCATGAGCGAAGCAAACAGCGGTTCGGGTCGCGTCACCCGAGAGCAGCGTGGCCTTCTGTTCCTTATCGGCCTCGACCGGGCCGGCAAACGCAATGCGTTCGACAGCGCCATGTTGACCGACCTGGCCCTGGCCCTGGGCGAGTACGAGCGTAACGATGAGATGCGCTGCGCCGTGGTGTTCGCCCATGGCGAGCATTTCACCGCCGGCCTCGACCTAATGGAGCTGACGCCGAAGCTGGCGTCGGGCGGTTTCAAGTACCCGGGCGAGGGTATCGATCCCTGGGGTGTCTCCAAGCCGCGCCGCACCAAGCCGGTCGTGGTTGCCGTGCAGGGCACCTGCTGGACCGCCGGCATCGAGCTGGTGCTCAACGCCGACATCGCCATCGCCGCCAGCAACAGCCGCTTCGCCCACCTGGAAGTGCTGCGCGGCATTCCGCCGTCCGGCGGCTCCACCGTGCGCTTCACCCAGGCCGCGGGTTGGACCAACGCCATGCGCTACATGCTGACCGGCGAAGAGTTCAACGCTGCCGAGGCGCTGGCCATGCGTGTGCTGACCGAGGTCGTCGAGCCCGGCCAGGAGCTGGCGCGCGCCATCGAATACGCCGAGCGCATTGCCAAGGCCGCACCGCTGGCGATCAAAGCCACCTTGCAGTCTGCCTTCCAGGCGCGCGACGAAGGCGACGATGCCGCGCTCTCCAAGCTCAACGAACTGCTGTTCGCCTTGATCAAGAGCGAGGACGTTCGTGAAGGCGTGATGGCGATGATGCAAAAGCGCGAGCCGGCGTTCAAAGGCCGTTAACTCTCAAGGGCAAGGGGCATAAAGATGCTGCAATACCAAGCGCCATTGGCGGTATTCACCTTCCTCGCCGAGCAATGGGAGCGCCCCCAATGACGCCACCCGCTTGCAGCAAAGCCTTCTCGGTGATCGAGCGGCTGACGCTGGTGGCCGACGACGGTTACCGCCTGGCCGCGACCCGCTATTCCGCCCAGGGCCAGCTGAAGGGCAACCTGATCATGGCCGGGGCGACCGGCGTGCAACAGCGCTTCTACCGCCGTTTCGCCCAGCATGCCAGCGCTCAGGGCTTCAACGTGCTGACGGTCGATTACCGGGGCATCGGCGAGTCTGGCCCCAAGTCGCTGAAAGGCTTCGAGATGTCCTATCTGGACTGGGGCTTCCGCGACTTGGCCGCGGCCGTCGAGTTCATCGACGATGGCGCAACGCCGCTGTTCTGGGTCGGCCACTCCTTCGGCGGCCACGCCCTGGGCCTGCTGCCCAATCAGCAGAAGATCAGCGCGGCCTATTGCCTCGGTACCGGCGCCGGGTGGGCGGGCTGGATGCCCAAACTGGAAGCCATCAAGGTGCGCCTGTTGTGGTCCTGCATTCTGCCGTTGATCGTCGCTTACAAGGGTTATATGGCCTGGAGCGTTCTGGGCATGGGCGACGACCTGCCCCTGGGGGTGTACAAGGACTGGAAGCGCTGGTGCGCGCACCCCCATTATTTCTTCGACGATCCCGCCATGGAGTCCGTCGCGCGCCTGTACGCGCAAGTGCGCATGCCGTGCATTTTCGCCAACGCGGTGGACGATCCCTGGGCGCCGCCCGCCTCGCGGGACGCCTTTATCACGGGCTATCGCAATGCGCCTTTGCTGGCGCGCGATCTGTTCCCGCAAACACCCGCGCAGCCCATCGGCCATATGGGCTACTTCCGCGCCTCGGCCACGGACATCTGGGATGAGGCGCTCGCTTGGTTCGCCACGCAAAGCGAACCCGCCATGCAGCGGAGCCACTGGGGCGGCGGGGGCGTCCGGTGATTGCCGTCGCGCCCCGGCAGCAAACCGAGGAGCCCGCCAAGCAGTTCCGCGATCTGGTGGAGAGCCGGCGCGCCGTGCGTCGCTTCACGGCTGAAACGGTGCCCGATGGGGTGATCCGCGAATGCCTGGAGCTTGCCATGCTGGCCCCCAGTTCATGCAACCTGCAGCCCTGGTCCTTTCAGGTGGTGCGCGACCCTACGTTGCTGCAGCGGCTGCAGCAGGTGTGCCTCGACCAGAGCGCGGCGAAAGCACCGTTGCTGATTGCCGTCCTGGCGCACAGCGACAGATGGAAGCAGGCCTGTGCCGACGTGCTGCGCTTCTGGCCGGAGCCGAGCGTGCCCAAGGCTATTACGCACTTCTACGGCAAGACCGCGCCCTTTCAATACGATCAGGGCTGGCTGGGTTGGCGTGGCTTGTTCAAACGGCAGCTGGTCAGGCTGATGGGGCTCAGGCGCCCGGTCATGCGCAGCCCCAACAGCTTGCAGCAGATGCGTCTCTGGGCCGTGAAGTCGACGGCGCTGGCGGCGCAGAACCTGATGCTGGCGTTCCAGAGCCATGGCTACAGCACCTGCCCGATGGAGGGCTTCGATGAGAAGCGCCTCAGACAGTTGCTGCCGATTGCCAAGGGCGCCCTTCCGATCATGTTGCTGGCGGTCGGGATGCCGGCGGAGCGTGCTGTCTACATTCCACGCTTGCGCTTTCCCCCCGAACGGAGCGTTTCCTGGCATTGATGCAACGACCACCCGAGGACTACTTGCTATGACGTTTACCCAAATCGACTACGAGGCACACGGGCCGATCCGGATCATCCGCTTCAACCGCCCGGACAAGCGCAACTGCATCGGGCCAACCACTCACCTGGAGCTGATCGAAGCCTGGACCCGCTTTCGCGATGACCCGGACGCCCTCGTCGCCATCATCACCGGGGCCGGCGACAAGGCATTCTGCGCCGGCGGAGACCTGGAGGCCGGTTTCGATCTGGTGCCGTCCAGCGTGGAGGAGATCGCGGCGCACGACCGCGGCGAGCGTCCTGGGATCCTCGGCCCGAGCCGCTGGACGGACATCTACAAACCGGTGATCGCAGCGGTGAACGGCGCTGCCTATGCGGGCGGCCTGGAGTGGGCCTGCTTTGCCGATATGCGCATCGCCGAAGAACATGCCTCGTTCGGCGTGACCTGCCGGCGCTGGAACATTGGCCTGGCCGATGGCGGCAGCCAACGCCTGCCACGCATCGTTGGCATGGGCCGGGCGATGGAAATGATCCTGACGGGCAAGGTCATTTCGGCCGCGCAGGCCCTCGCCATCGGCCTGGCCAACGAGGTCGTGCCCACCGGAGGCTCGCTGGAGCGCGCGATGGAACTGGCGCAATTCCTGTGCACGCTGCCGCAACCCGCGATGCGCGCCGACAAGGAAGCGGCCGTCCGTGGTTACGGCCAACCGCTGGCGGAAGGGCTGAGAATCGAGGCGGAGTGCTTCAACCGCTCGATCCACCAACCCGAGACCCGCGAGGGCCTGCGTCGCTTTATCGAGCGAGACCACCCGGACAGACGCCCCGATACCCCCAGCAAAACTCCTGGCCTGGTCAGAGACTGAGGAGAAGGCGCATGCGATTCGATCTTCTGCTGCAGCTTCATCTGTTCGCCGTGGCCTTCTGGTTCGGCGTGGTGGCGGTCGAATACCTGATCGAGCAAGGTCGGGCGCAGAGCAGAAACCAGGGCTATACGGTGGCGCGGCTGCACCGCAAGATCGATCTGTTCTTCGAGATGCCGGCCTTCAGCCTGGTGCTCGTCAGCGGCTTGCTGCTGATCGAACCCGCGCGCGTCGACGGCATCTACGCGCTCAAGGTCGTGGCGGGTGGGGCGGCGGTGCTCGGCAACGTGCTCTGCCTGATCCCCGTTCTCAAGCGCCGCGTCTCGGCTGAAATGGACGACCTTTCCGAGGTGATCCAGCAGTCCGCACTGATCGATAGGATCTCCCTGCTCGCCATCCCTGCTGGCTTTGTAGCCCTCGCTTGCGGCCTGTATTTGATGGTGATCCGCTGACCTTCTGACGCGACGGACCTCGCGTCGGAACGCCCTGAAGGCGATTGCGGCAGTCAGCCTAAGCGCTGCTCCCGGGTGGGTCGGGCCGCGCAGGTTAGCGGCGCCGAATGCCGGTCCTCCAGGCGCAG
>NZ_CAMPHN010000229.1 GCF_946885885.1 uncultured Pseudomonas sp. | reverse complement strand
TACCCGGGTATCGGCGCCCTGGGTATCGCTGCGCTCAACCCAGGCTACGTGCTGACGCTGAAGTTGCCCAGAGAAGCCCCGGTGGCTGCTTCGGCGGGTTTAGCCACGGGCTGATAATGCGGGATGCAATCCGGGACGCGTTGGTAGCCGCACAAGCGCTCCCCGCATTGCATCCGGGCTATGGGAGCAGCTGATCGTTCCCACGTGGACGGTTCGACGCCTCGATGTGGCAACGATCAAAGTCAACCAATGGTAGCCCGGGTTGAGCGAAGCGATACCCGGGTATCGGCGCCCTGGGTATCGCTGCGCTCAACCCAGGCTACGTGCTAGGAACCTGGGAGGCGCGGGGTAGCCTGGATGCAATCCGGGACGCGTTGGTAGCCGCACAAGCGCTTCCCTGATTGCATCCGGGTTACGGGGTTTTGTCGGACGCCATGTAACTCAGTCGCCGTAGATATCGAAGTCGAAGTATTTGCTCTGGATCTTCTGGTACTCGCCACTGGCGCGGATCGCCGTGATCGCTTCGTTGAACTTGCCGAGCAGTTCGCTATCGCCCTTGCGCACTGCGATGCCGGCGCCTTCGCCGAAGAACTTGGGGTCGGTGAAGTTCGGGCCGACGAACGCGAAGCCCTTGCCGCTGTCGGTTTTCAGGAAGCCTTCGTCGACCGGGATGACATCGGCCAGGGTGCCGTCCAGGCGCGCGGAAATCAGGTCCAGGTAGATTTCGTTCTGCGAGCTGTAACGCACCACTTCGACGCCCTTCTCCGCCAGCACTTTACTGGCGAACCTGTCGGTGGTGGTCGAACGCTGCACGCCGATGCGCTTGCCCTTGAGGTTGCTGAAATCCTCGGCCACTGTGCTGCCTTCCTTCATCACCAGGCGCGCCGGGCTGTAGTAGTACTTATTGGTGAAATCCACCGATTTGCGCCGCTCATCGGTGATGGTCATGGACGAGAGGATGGCATCGACCTTCTTCACCTTCAGCGAGGGGATCAGGCCGTCGAACTCCTGCTCGACCCACTGACACTCGACCTTCATCTCGGCGCACAGCGCATTGCCGATATCCACATCGAAACCGGCGATCTCGCCGCTCGCCTCTTTGTAAGCGAAGGGCGGATAAGCCGCTTCTATCCCTAAGCGCAGCGGTTTCTCGGCAGCGAACAGGTTGGCGGCGATCAAACTCAGGGCGATGCCGCCCAACAAGACGAACTTCTTCATGGTGCTGATTCCTGCGTTGGGAGTGAAAGGCCGTGGCGACCCGAAACGGGCGTGCAGGCCGTTGAGGCAGTGGCGGTGGTCGAAAGGAAGAAGAGCGCCTCGGCTGCGTACCCGGGCGAAAAGCGGTTGCCGTGTTGCAGAAGGAAGCGGGTCAACTGCCGGTCTCATTTTTTGTACTTTAAATCTATACTGGACTTAAATGTACAGGTCGTCAACCAGGCATAAAATCGTTATGTACCCGTCATGTGTTGCAGTGTGTGGGCCGGATAAGCATTGTCTGGGTACGGCAATTCGTAGGGTGGGTTAGTGGCGCGGAACCGGGATGGCGAAGCAACTGCAATATCTGTGCGCCACGTAACCCACCAAGCGGTCTTCGGCCTGGCCCCGCTGGTGGGTTACGGCGCAACTGATTTAGGCATCGACAGATAGCCCGTGGTCATGCGCCTAACCTGCGCGGCCCGACCCACCCTACAAAAGCCGCCTGCAACACGTTCTTGGAACATAGCCATAAAATAGCCGCCGCAAGATTGCGGCGGCCTGAGAGGATTGATTGGAATGCGCCGGGCGAACGGCGCCAGGTCAGGATTTCTGCCAGCGTTCGGCGGCGGCCTGGTCGCTGCAACGGCCTTCGACCCAGCGCGGGCCTTCGGCGGTGTCTTCCTTCTTCCAGAAGGGGGCGCGGGTTTTCAGGTAATCCATGATGAAGTTGCAGGCATCGAACGCGGCCTGGCGGTGAGCGCTGCTGGTGCCGACGAAGACGATCGGTTCGCCCGGTTCGAGGCGGCCGATGCGGTGGATGATCTCGATATTCAGCAGCGGCCAGCGCTGCTCGGCCTCGGCGGCGATCTTGCCCAGGGCCTTCTCGGTCATCCCGGGAAAATGTTCGAGGAACATGCCGCCGACCTCACGCCCCTCGTTGAAATCGCGCACATAGCCGACGAAGCTGACCACCGCGCCTATGCCCAAATTGGCGGCGTGTAGGGCGTTGAGTTCCTGGCCGGGGTCGAAGGCTTGAGCCTGGACGCGAATACTCATGTAAATGTTCTCGTGTGGGAGGGGCGTAGGGGGGGTTAGCGGCGTATAGCCAGGCTGGCAAAACAACAACGCAATCCGTGCGCCGCGTGACCCACCATGGACTTAACTGGCGGCATGGATATCGCTGCGCTCAACCTGCGCGCCCCGCCCCCATCCTGCAACTCATGTTTAACCGCCAGTAACGGTTGGAAAAAACGCCACTTCGTCGTTGGCTTGCAAAGGTTCATCGAGGCCGCAGAGTTCCTCATTGCGCGCGCACATCAAATTTTGCTCGGCGAGCACCTGCCACACCCCGCCGCGCCCGACCAGGTGCTGGCGCAGCTGTTCCAGGGTGGCGAATTCGCCGTCCACGCGTTCGTCGTCCAACCCCAGGGTTTCGCGATAACGGGCGAAATATTGCACGCGAATCATGCTTGCTCCTCAGCCTTGCTATCTGCCTTGAAGTGGCCGCTCTTGCCGCCGAGCTTCTCCAGCAGGCGCACGTTTTCGATAATCATGCCGCGATCCACCGCCTTGCACATGTCGTAGATGGTCAGTGCCGCGACGCTGGCGGCGGTCAGGGCTTCCATCTCCACCCCGGTCTGGCCGCTGAGTTTGCAGGTGGCGCGGATATGCACGGCATCCTCGCCTTCGGCCGTGAGTTCGACCTTGACCCCGGTCAACATCAGCGGATGGCACAGCGGAATCAGATCGCTGGTTTTCTTCGCCGCCTGAATCCCGGCGATACGCGCCACGGCGAACACATCGCCCTTGGGATGTTCGCCCTGCACGATCATTTGCAGGGTCTGCGGGCGCATGCGCACCCGGGCTTCGGCAGTGGCTTCGCGAAAACTATTGGCCTTGTCGGTGACATCGACCATATGGGCGCGGCCTTGGGCATCGAGATGGGTTAACACGGGCAGACTCCAGAAAGTGATGGCCCGATTGTAAACCCGCCGGTCAGGATATGGCAGCTGCAAGCTGCAAGGCGGGTGGCCGCCCCCTGCATGCGAATCAGGGTGTTGGTGTACACCCAAGGTCGCCAAGCACTCCGGGTCGCTTTTACCTGATGCTTGTCGCTTGTCGCTTGTCGCTTGTCGCTTGCAGCTTGCAGCTTGCCGCTGCGGGGCTGCGCCCCGCTACATATGGCTTTCTGCGTACTCCGCGAGAATCGAGCGTGGCACTCCTTGCAGAGTGATGTGCACGCCGTGTTCGAAATCCTTGAAGCGCTCCGTGAGGTAGGTCAGGCCCGAGCTGGGCGCCGACAGGTAGGGGGTGTCGATCTGCGCCAGGTTACCCAGGCAAACCACCTTGGAACCGCTGCCGGCACGGGTGATGATGGTTTTCATCTGGTGCGGGGTGAGGTTCTGGCATTCGTCGATCAGGATCAGGCTCTGCTGGAAGCTGCGCCCACGGATGTAGTTGAGCGATTTGAACTGCAACGGCACCTTTTGCAGGATGTAGTCGACGCTGCCATGGGTGTTCTCGTCGTCCATGTGCAGAGCTTCGAGGTTGTCGGTGATGGCGCCGAGCCAGGGCTCCATCTTCTCCGCCTCGGTGCCGGGCAAAAAGCCGATCTCCTGATCCAGCCCTTGCACGCTACGGGTGGCGATGATCCGCCGGTAACGCTTGCTGACCATGGTCTGTTCGATGGCTGCTGCCAACGCCAGAATGGTTTTCCCCGAACCGGCGGCGCCGGACAGATTGACCAGATGGATATCCGGATCGAGCAGCGCGAACAGCGCCAGCGACTGGTACACATCCCGCGGCCGCAACCCCCAGGCTTCCTGGTGCATCAGCGGCTCCTGGTGCAAGTCGAGGATCGTCAGTTCACCTTCGTTGATGCCCTTGATCCAGCCGACGAAGCCCTGCTCGTCGATGATGAACTCGTTGACGTGCACCGCCGGCAAGTTGTCGATCAGTTGCACACGGTGCCAGGTACGGCCGTGATCCTGGCGGGTTTCGACCTTGCTCACGCGGTCCCAGAACGAGCCGTCCATGTTGTGGTAGCCCTGGGACAGCAGGGACACATCGTCGACCAACTGGTCGGTGTGGTAGTCCTCCGAATCGATGCCGCAGGCGCGCGCCTTCAGGCGCATGTTGATGTCCTTGGTCACCAGCACCACGGCCATGCCGGGCCGCCGGGTTTTCAGCTCGACCAATTGGTTGATGATCTTGTTGTCGTTCAGGTCCTCGGGCAGCCAGGTAATGGGCGCACCGCTCTTGCTCATGAGGATCGACAGATAACCGCAGGGCCCGCTCTTGTCGCGCTGGATCGGAACGCCGAGTTCCACTTCTTCCGGTGTCGCACTGCCGAGAATTTTGTCGATCAAGCGAATCGCCTGACGGCATTCGGCGGCGACGCCTTGTTTGCCGGTTTTCAGCTTGTCCAGTTCCTCCAGTACGGTCATCGGGATGGCGACATGGTGCTCCTGAAAATTCAGCAGCGCGTTGGGATCGTGGATCAGCACATTGGTGTCGAGGGCGTACAAGGTTGGGGCGGTGGGCTTGGAGCGTCCGTGGTCATCCATACTCGGTCACCTTGTTGTAGGAGCCAAGCGACGCAATGCCAATGCGCCGCGGGAGGGCCGCCGATCTCTCAGACTGAACGCTGAGAAGAAGCACGCAAGATGATGGCTATGGACGCCACCTGTCTGCAGGGTTCGGCGGTCTTGCTTATGTATTAACGCAAAAGAGATGACATAAAAATGTTTTTTTCGGCATTCGGAAATTTATTCGTCGGTGCGACAGATAGCGCTTGGCGACCTTAGCCAGGGCCGTTAAAGTCGGAAGTCCAACCAGCGTTCCAGCCGAAAAAAATTCCGCGTTATCTGCCCTCTTCAGCCTCACACCGATTGACCTCCACGGTCACGTGCACCACCTCCTCGAGCCCAGCCAGACGCGCCTTGTAGCGATCCGCCGAGCAATCGCCGTGGGTCACCAGACTGACGATGCAGGCGAACTGCGCGCGACCGACACGCCACAGGTGCAGGTCGGTCACCTGAGTGTCAGCCTCCTGCTGCAAGGCCATGCGCACGCGCTCGACCAGCGGGATGTCCATCTCGCGGTCGAGTAACACCTTGGCGGTTTCGAGCAACAAACCCTTGGCCCAGATCGCGATGATCAGCGCGCCTATTATTCCCATCAACGGGTCGAGCCAATCCCAGCCCCAGAACAGACCGCCGAGCAAGGCGACTATCGCCGCCACCGAAGTCAGGGCGTCGGCCAGCACGTGGATAAACGCGGCATGCCGGTTGAGATCGCGCCCGACCTCAGGCCTCGGGTGATCGTGATCGTGATCGGCATGAGTATGCCCATGGGCGTGGCCATGTTCGTGCTGGTCGCGCAGCATCCAGGCCGAGGCCAGATTGACCAGCAACCCCACCACCGCCACGCCCAGCGCCATATCGAAGGCGATCCGCTGCGGTTGCCACAAGCGCCACAGCGATTCGAACGCCAGCATCGCCACCACCACCAGCAATAACAACGAACTGGCGAACCCGGCCAGCACCTCGATCTTCCAGGTGCCGAAAGCGAAGCGCGAGTCGCCGGCATAACGCCGCGCCAATAGATAGGCCAACGCGGTCAACCCAATGGCCAGCATATGCGAGGCCATATGCCAGCCATCGGCGAGCAGCGCCATGGAGTTGAAGGCATAGCCGGCGCCGATTTCCACCAGCATGGTCACCCCGGTCAGCGCCGTCACGCGCCAGGCCTGGCGTTCGCTGGCGGTTTCCAGCGGGCGGTATTCGTGGCGGTGCTCCCAGCGCGAATGATTGCAGGCAGTCATAACGGCTCCTTGATGGGACGACCTGGGCAGACTACAACCCCGGGGCAGCCCCCGGGTCAAGCACCCATCTCACACCCGCAACAACGGTCAACGTAGGGCGTACATAGCGAAGCTTTGTACGCCACTGCAGGTCCAGGGTGGACAAGGCTTCGCCATCTCCACCCTACTCCGCGCACCACTGTTAGAATCGCCGCCAGGATTTTTTATGGAGTACCTCATATGCTGATGGTGATTTCCCCGGCCAAGACCCTCGATTACCAAACGCCGCCGGTAACCCA
>NZ_CAMPHN010000228.1 GCF_946885885.1 uncultured Pseudomonas sp. | reverse complement strand
TGGGCGGCATGCTGGCCCCGGTGCTGACCGGCTTGGTATTGGCGTTTTTGATGCAGGGCCTGGTCAATGCCTTCGAGCGCATGCGTCTGCCGCAGATAGTCGCGGTGTGGCTGGTGTTCATCCTGTTTATCAGTGCGCTGGCGCTGTGCATGCTGGTGCTGCTGCCGTTGATCTGGCGGCAGCTGAGCGGTCTGTTCAATGAGCTGCCGCGCATGCTCGGCGAGTGGCAGTCGCTGTTGCTGTTGCTGCCGGAGCGCTACCCGAACCTGATCAGCGATGCTCAGGTCGTGCAATTGATCGAGTCGATCCGCGGTGAGATGGGCCAATTCGGTCAGTGGGCGGTGTCGTTTTCCCTGTCCAGCCTGCCGATGCTGGTGAGCATCATGATCTACCTGGTGCTGGTGCCGATTCTGGTGTTCTTCTTCCTCAAGGACCGCGAGTTGATCGGCCAATGGTTCCGCAGCTATCTGCCTGCCGAGCGGCCGCTGATAACCCAGGTGGCGCGCGAGATGAACAAGCAGATCGCCAACTATATCCGCGGCAAGGTGATCGAAATCATCATCTGCGGCGTGGTCACCTATATCGCCTTTGCCGCTCTTGGCATCAACTATGCGGCGCTGCTCGCGCTGTTGGTCGGGCTGTCGGTGGTGGTGCCCTATATCGGCGCGGTGGTGGTGACGGTGCCGGTGGCGCTGATCGGCTTGTTCCAGTGGGGCATGAGCGATCAGTTTCTCTACCTGATGGTGGTCTACGGGGTGATCCAGGCCCTCGACGGCAATGTGCTGGTGCCGCTGCTGTTCTCCGAGGCGGTCAACCTGCATCCGGTGGCGATTATCTGCGCGGTTCTGCTGTTTGGCGGCTTGTGGGGCTTTTGGGGGGTGTTCTTCGCCATCCCGCTCGCCACCCTGTTCAAAGCGGTGATCGATGCATGGCCGCGCACCGAGCCGGTGGCGCACAAAAGCCCGTAAGCAATGTGGCGGTATTGAGGTTGGTTTTTGGTAGCCCGGATTGCGCCAAGGCTTATCCAGTTTGTAGGTTGGGTTAGCGGCGGTTATCGCGATTCAAGCAGCGACATTGCCGCTGGCCGCCGCGTAACCCAACAAGGTCGCTATGCGCTCGCCACCGCTCCCCGGATTTCATCCAGGCTACGAGAGACGCGGGCGTTAGCCTTTATTCAAAACCTGCGCCGCCGCCAATACCGCATCGACATGCCCCGGTACCTTCACGCCGCGCCATTCCTGGCGCAATACACCGTGCTTGTCGATCAGGAAGGTGCTGCGGTCGACGCCCAGGTATTCCTTGCCGTAGAGCTTCTTCAGCTTGATCACGTCGAACAGCTGGCACAGTGCTTCGTCTTTGTCCGAGATCAGATCGAAGGGGAACGCTTGCTTGCACTTGAAGTTCTCGTGGGATTTCAAACCGTCCCGGGATACGCCGAATACCAGGGTGTTGGCCGCCTGGAATGCAGGGTATTGGTCGCGAAAGCCCTGGCCTTCGGTGGTGCAGCCCGGCGTGCTGTCCTTCGGGTAGAAATACAGCACGACTTGCTGGCCCTTGAGGGCGCTCAGTTGCACCTGCTGGCCGCTGGTGGCCTGTGCCTGGAAATCGGCAACCGCGGTATCGACTGCTACGGCCATAAAAACTTTCCTTTTAAGGGGTCTGTGGGCGCCAGGGTTCGATCAGGGCATCCAGGTTCAAGGCATCGGCGAAATCGAGGAACTGATCGCGCAGCCAACTGATTTGCGTGCCGGCCGGCAAAGTCACGGTCAGGGTGGCGTTGAGCATGGTGCCGCCGGTCTGCGGGGCCAGGTAAGTATCGCAGGTGAGGTTTTCCAGCTCGACATGATGGTCGATGAAGAACTGGCACAGCTCATTGAGAATGTCCGGGCGGTAGGCCGCGCTGACGTAAGCGACATAGGGCAGCGCCTGGGGGCGGGCTTCCGAGGCGGCGCTGCGGATCACATTGACCGCGAAGCCGTGTTTTTTCGCCAGGGCGGGCAGGCTCGCCTCCAGGCGGGCCAGGGCGTCCCAACTGCCGGATATCTGCAACACCAGTGCGCTGAAATCGCCATGCCGGCTCAGGCGGGTGCTGACCACCGCGCAACGGTTCTCGTGGCTGGCGCGGCACAGAACGTTGGTCAGTTCCATGGCGTTGGGGCCGAGTGCACTGATAAGGAGGAATTGTTCGCGAACTGGGGGGGTGGACATGCAACCTTCCTAAAGCGATTGGCGCCCGGCGCACATGAAGCGCGTCAAGCAAAGGCGGAAGGGTAGCGAAAAGCGCTGCCCAGGGGAATGCTCATGGGTCGCTTGAACGAGGAATGTTCGGCGCTTTACCCAGAAATATCGAATGTTCGGCGGTTATTCGACGGCCTTGTGCGTCGCTTGTGCAAGGCTGGTGGCGCCAGTACCATTACGCTCTCTTTTTCCGGCAGGAGCGGTTGCATGATTGCGGGCAGTATGGTGGCACTGGTCACGCCCATGGATGCGCAAGGCGGTCTCGATTGGGACAGTCTGAGCAAACTGGTGGATTTCCATCTGCAAGAAGGCACCAACGCCATAGTCGCGGTCGGCACCACGGGTGAGTCCGCCACGCTGGATGTGGCCGAACATATCGAAGTCATCCGACGTGTGGTCGATCAGGTCGCCGGGCGTATTCCGGTCATCGCCGGCACGGGCGGCAACTCCACCCGCGAATCGGTCGAACTGACCCGCGCCGCCACCGAGGTCGGCGCCGATGCCTGCCTGCTGGTCACGCCGTATTACAACAAGCCGACCCAGGAAGGCCTGTATCAGCACTTCCGGCATATCGCCGAAGCGGTCGCCACGCCGCAGATCCTTTACAACGTGCCGGGCCGCACCGTGTGCGACATGCTGCCGGAAACCGTCGAACGGTTGTCGAAGATCGGCAACATCATTGGTATCAAGGAAGCCACCGGCGACCTGCAGCGCGGTCAGGAAGTACTGGACCGCGTCAGCAAGGATTTCCTGGTGTATTCCGGCGACGACGCCACCGCCGTCGAGCTGATGCTAATGGGCGGCCGCGGCAATATTTCGGTGACCGCCAACGTCGCCCCGCGCGCCATGAGCGATCTGTGCGCCGCGGCCATGCGTGGCGAAGCCGCCATCGCGCGCGCCATCAACGACCGTCTGATGCCGCTGCACAAGGCGCTGTTCATCGAATCCAATCCTATTCCGGTGAAGTGGGCCCTGCATGAAATGGGCATGATGCCCGACGGCATCCGCTTGCCGCTGACCTGGCTCAGCCCGCGTTGTCATGAACCGCTGCGTCAGGCCCTGCGCCAGTCCGGCGTTTTGGTCTAATCGAGGAAATATCACGCATGAAGCGACTGGGCGGACTCTCTGCACTAGCTCTTATCATCTCCAGCGCCAGCGGTTGCGGTTGGATCTACGGCGAAGACGGCTATTTCCGTGATCGCGGCGGCGACTATCTCGAGGCGCGGCAAACCGCGCCCATGCAGTTGCCGGCCAATGTCGAGGCCAAGCCTCTCGACCCGCTGCTGCCCGTGCCGCAGCACATCGCGACCACCACCGCGGTCGATGAATACGAAGTGCCACGGCCGCAACCGCTGTCGGTGCGGGCGGACGCCAGCGAATTCAGCCTGCAAAAAAGCGGCGATTCGCGCTGGGTGGTCGCCCAGCGCGTGCCGGCCGAAGTTTGGCCAATGGCTCGCCAGTTCTTTGAAGACAACGGCTTCCAGATCGTCGACGAGCGCCCGCAAACCGGCGAATTCAGCAGTGCCTGGCAGCCTATCGATCAGTTGTCGGCCACCATGGCCAGCCGTTTGAGCAGCAGCCTCGACGGCGGCGCGGCGGACAACGAAGCCCGTGTGCGGGTACGTATCGAGCCCGGCGTGCAGCGCAATACCAGCGAGATTTTCGTGGTAAGCGCCGTGCGTCCGGCCGGCAGTAGCGCCGATGTGGCGTTTACCAGCCGCAGCGGCAATGCCGGCGTCGACGCCGCGCTGCTCGACGCAATGCTGGTCAGCCTGGCGCGTAGCGCCGAGCAGGGCGGTTCCGTCTCGTTGCTGGCAGCCCGCGATTTCGATGCGCCGAGTCGCGTCAGTCTGTCCGAGGACGGCAACGGCAACCCGGTATTGAACCTGGGCGCCGACTTCGACCGCGCCTGGTCCGCCGTTGGCCGGTCCCTGGAGCTGGCCGATGTGCGCATCGACGACCTCAACCGCAGCCTCGGCGTGTACTACGTCAACCTGGCCGAAGGCGCACGCAAGAAAGACGAAGAGCCTGGCTTCCTCGGCAAGGTGTTTGGCGGCGAGCCCGATAAGGAAACCATCGAAGAGCGCGCCGAGCGTTATCAGGTACGCCTGACACCGGTCGGCGATAGCGTGCAGGTTACGGTTGAGAAGGACCTGAACACCATCGCGCCGGCCGATGTGACGCGCCGCGTACTGACGCTGATCCAGGACAACCTGGGTTAAGCGACGCGTTCGTCAGTTGTTGCATACCAATAGGCGAAACCCGGTGGGTTTCGCCTGTTTCGTTACTAATGGGCATGCCACGCGGGCTGCTCAGAATCATGCAAGCCTTCGCGGTCTCCTGTCTCTTGGCTTAACGCCCCAGACGGCTGCCACGTAAAGGCGGAGATCCCGAAATGACCACACTCTCGACCCTGAGCCTGAAGAAAATCTACTCGGGCAAAGTCCGCGACCTCTACGAAATCGACGACAAGCGCATGCTGATGGTCGCCACCGACCGTCTTTCGGCCTTCGACGTAATCCTCGCCGAGCCGATCCCGGACAAGGGCAAGATCCTCACCGCCATCTCCAACTTCTGGTTCGACAAACTCGCCGGCCTGGTGCCCAACCACTTCACCGGCGACAAGGTCGAAGACGTGGTGCCGGCCGCCGAATTGCCGCTGGTCGAGGGCCGAGCGGTAGTCGCCAAACGCCTCAAGCCGGTCGCCGTGGAAGCCATCGTGCGCGGTTATATCGTCGGTTCCGGCTGGAAGGAATACCAGAAGAGCGGCACCGTCTGCGGCATCCAGCTGCCCGCCGGCCTGCAGGAAGCCTCCAAACTGCCGCAACCGATCTTCACCCCCTCGACCAAGGCCGCCGTCGGCGACCATGACGAAAACATCTCCTTCGAACAGTGCGAGGCGATCATCGGCGCGGATATCGCCGCCAAGGTGCGCGACACCGCCATCGCCCTGTACAGCGCCGCCGTCGAATACGCCGCCACCCGCGGCATCATCATCGCCGATACCAAGTTCGAATTCGGCCTCGACGAAGACGGCACCCTGACCTTGATGGACGAAGTGCTGACCCCCGATTCCAGCCGCTTCTGGCCCGCCGAGAGCTACGTCGAAGGCAAAAACCCGCCGAGCTTCGACAAGCAATTCGTGCGCGACTGGCTGGAATCCACCGGCTGGAACAAACAACCGCCAGCGCCAGCCGTACCCGCCGAGGTCGCGCAAAAGACCGCCGACAAGTATCGCGAAGCCCTGACCAAACTGACCCAGTAAACGGCCCGGACAGTGGCGGCACCCTATTGCCGCCATTGCCATACACCAGCCGAATGACGCAAGCGCCTGAAAGCAAGCAAGAAATTTGCCCGGCGGGCTTCGCCAAATCGATTTCAGCTGCTATCATGCGCGCCGCCACGGGAAGATGCCGGAGTGGCCGAACGGGACGGATTCGAAATCCGTTGTATCAGCGATGGTACCTAGGGTTCAAATCCCTATCTTCCCGCCATATCACACGTCTAAGCCCCTGAAATTCCTAGAGTTTCGGGGGCTTTTTCGTTTCAGGTCGGCCAAGTGTCGAAGAAGTGTCGAAATCACACAGCGTTGTTAGGGGGGAAGGATGATCCTTAGGTTGTTTAAACCCAGTTGGCGAAAACTACTGATCACAGTGGGCCTTTACCTGATGGCAGGCTTCAGCAGTGGACTAGATAAGGCGATTCTCGAGGCAACACGTCAGGACCTGGCAGCATCTGTAATAGGCCAAAGCTACAAAGAAGAACTTAAACGCATATATCAGGAAGTACGCTGCGAAGCCAACGAACAAGCTAGGGAGGCAGCTGAACAGTTCCTGGAAAGAGTGCAAGATCAGGATAAGACAGTCTCGCTTGAGCGGAGAGCTTCGATCCTCCGCTGGATGGGCGCGGCTGTAATGGTGATTTTCTGCTACCTACTGGCCTGTGTAGCTTGCACCGGTGCGGTGATAAGACTGCGTGAGAAAGCTTGATTACCGTTAGGTTCTAATTCACCTAAGTCGACAAGAAGCTTTTTAAAGGGCCTAGCCGCACAGCCGCCTGAAGATGGTCTGGGGCCAGATGCGCGTAGCGTACGGT
>NZ_CAMPHN010000227.1 GCF_946885885.1 uncultured Pseudomonas sp. | reverse complement strand
CGCCGCTGCGCTTGAACTCCAAGGTGTCTCCAGCCCAGCGATAGCGCACGTTGTATTCGCGTGCCAGGCGCTCGGCCAGTTGCTCGGCTTTCTCGCGAGCGACTTCGCGACCTAGATTGTGGGGGCGCTCGACGGTGATCTTGGCCATGGCATTTCTCCTCGCCAATTAATACTGCGACCTTAAGTCGCTGCGACTATAGCAATAAGCACAAGCTGCAAGTGCATCAGACCGGGGAGGCGATCAATCCCCTTCAAGCCTTTTGCGCTTTTACTTGCTGCTTATGGCTTACAGCTTGCCGCTGACAGCTCTCTTTTCGGTTTAGAATGACCGCCACTTTTTAGCCTCTCTGTGTAGGGAATGGGCAAGATGAACGACCCGCGCAAAAGCAGCGACAGCGAACCCACCACGCACTTCGGCTTCCAGGACGTGCCGGAAAGCCAAAAGGCGCAGAAGGTCGCCGAAGTGTTCCACTCGGTGGCGGCCAAATACGATCTGATGAACGACCTGCTTTCCGGCGGCATGCATCGCCTGTGGAAGCGTTTCACCATCGAGCTGTCCGGGGTGCGCGTCGGCAACCGGGTGTTGGATATAGCCGGCGGCACCGGCGATCTGACGCGCAAGTTCGCCAACCTGGTCGGCCCGACCGGTGAAGTGGTGCTGGCCGATATCAACGACTCCATGCTCAAGGTCGGGCGCGACCGCCTGCTCGACCGCGGCGTTGCCGGCAACGTCAGCTTCGTCCAGGCCGATGCCGAGAAGCTGCCCTTCCCTGACAACCACTTCGATGTGGTGACCATCGCCTTCGGCTTGCGCAACGTCACCCATAAAGAAGACGCGATTCGCTCCATGTTGCGCGTGCTCAAACCCGGCGGCCGTCTGCTGGTACTGGAGTTCTCCAAACCGTCGAGCCCATTGCTGTCGAAGGTCTACGACACCTACTCGTTCAACTTCATGCCGCTGATGGGCAAGCTGATCACCAACGACGCCGACAGCTACCGCTACCTGGCCGAGTCCATCCGCATGCATCCCGACCAGGACACCCTCAAAGCGATGATGGTCGAGGCCGGTTTCGAGCGCGTGACCTACCACAATATGACCGGCGGCATCGTCGCCCTGCATCGCGGCATCAAACCCTGATGTTGCTGACCGGGTTGCTCGCCGGCGTCGAACTCGGGCTGAACCGGGTGCTCGCCCTGGACAGTACGGCGCTGCCGCGACTGGCGCGCCTGAGCGGCCGCATCATCGCGCTGGAATGCACGGCGCCGCCGGTGCAGGTGTTTATCCTGCCGAACGCTGAAGGCCTGGGTCTGGCCGCGCACTATGCCGGCGAGCCCGATTGCCGGCTGCGCGCACCAGCGACCAGCCTGTTGCGCCTCGCCTCCGGCAAAGATCAGAGTGCGGTGCTACACAGCGCCGAGGTCAGCCTGGAGGGCGACGCCGCGGCGCTGCTGGAACTCGCCGCAATTCTCCAGGATCTCGAGCTGGACTGGGAATACGAACTGTCGCGCTGGCTCGGCCCGGTCGCCAGCCAATTGCTCGGCAGCCACCTGCGCAGCCGCGCCAATTGGACCCAGCAGACGCTCGACAGCCTGCGCCTGAACCTGGCCGATTACCTCAGCGAAGAATCGCGCAGCCTGGTCGGCCAGCGTGAGGCCGACGCCCGTTTTGCCGAACTCGACCGACTGAAGCTGGCCCTCGACCGTCTCGATGCGCGCATCGAACGCCTTTCCCAACGCCAAAAGCCCACAGCATGAAGCTACTCGCCGCCCGACGTTTGTTGCGTATTCAACGCGTGGTCATCCGCTACCGACTCGATGATCTGCTGTTCGCCTTACCGCTGCCGTTCTGGTTGCGCGTCTTGCGTTTCGTTTTGCCCTGGCGCTGGCTGCCGCGTAAAGCGCTGCCCCTGACGCGAGGCGCGCGTTTGCGTCTGGCCCTGGAGGAGCTCGGGCCGATTTTCATCAAATTCGGCCAATTGCTCTCCACTCGTCGCGATCTGCTGCCCGCGGATATCGCCGACGAGTTGGCGAAGCTGCAGGATCAGGTGCCGCCGTTCGACCCGGCGCACTCGCTGGCGCTGATCGAAGCGCAGCTCGGCGCCAAGGTTGCCGAAGTGTTCGCCCGTTTCGACGCCCAACCGCTGGCGTCCGCCTCGGTCGCGCAGGTGCATGGCGCGCAGCTCAAGAGCGGCGAAGAAGTGGTGGTGAAAGTGATCCGCCCGGGCCTCAAGCCGATCATCAAACAGGACCTGGCCTGGCTGTTCCTGCTGGCCAAGATCGCCGAGAAGGCCTCCTCGGACGCGCGTCGCCTGCGCCCCGTGGAAGTGGTCAGCGACTACGAAAAAACCATCTACGACGAACTCGACCTGCTGCGCGAGGCGGCCAATGCCAGCCAGCTGCGGCGCAACTTCGAGGGTTCGCCGCTGCTTTACGTGCCCCAGGTGTATTGGGATTTCTGCCGGCCGAAAGTGCTGGTCATGGAGCGCATCTACGGCATCCAGGTCACCGATCTGGAAACCCTGGCCGACCAGCGCACCGACATGAAACTGCTGGCCGAGCGCGGTGTGGAAATCTTCTTCACCCAGGTGTTCCGCGACAGCTTCTTCCATGCCGACATGCACCCCGGCAATATCTTCGTCAGCACCCGCCAACCCTGGAACCCGCAATACATCGCCATCGATTGCGGGATCATCGGCAGCCTCACGCCCGAGGACCAGGACTACCTGGCACGCAACCTGATCGCCTTCTTCAAGCGCGACTACCGCCGCGTGGCACAGCTGCATATCGATTCCGGCTGGGTGCCGGCCGATACCAAGGTCAACGATTTCGAGGCGGCGATCCGCACCGTGTGCGAGCCGATCTTCGAGAAGCCGCTGAAGGACATCTCCTTCGGTCAACTGCTGTTGCGGCTGTTCCAGACCGCCCGGCGCTTCAATATGGAAGTGCAACCGCAGCTCGTTCTGTTGCAGAAGACCCTGCTGAATATCGAAGGGTTGGGCCGCCAGCTGTATCCGGATCTGGATCTGTGGAGTACCGCTCAGCCGTTCCTCGAACGCTGGATGCGCGAACGCGTCAGCCCTCTGCATCTGCTGCGCAACCTGCAGCAGCAGGCCGAACAGGTGCCACACCTGTCGCAGATCGCCCGCGACACCCTGGAGCGTCTGAACCAGCAGCCGCGCACGGCGCAGAACGGCGACGCTCCCGGCGCACGCTGGCCGGCACGCCTGCTCGGCGCCTTGCTGATCGCTGGCGCCACGACCCAGGGCCTGGCGCTCAGCCTGATCGGCTGGCCCAGCTGGACGATGCTCGCAGCCGGTCTGTATATGGTGCTGCGCCGATAGCCACATGCGTGCCGTGCTGGCACACTAGCCCCCTTTCCAACAGGCCCGCGACGGGCGGATACAGCGATGAACGATTGGCTCGACGAAATCAGCTGGAATAGCGACGGCCTGGTGCCGGCGATAGCCCAGGACCACAAAACCGGCCGCGTCTTGATGATGGCCTGGATGAACCGCGAAGCCCTGGCCCTGACCGCCGCCGAGCAGCGCGCCATCTATTGGTCGCGTTCGCGTGGCAAGCTGTGGCGTAAAGGCGAGGAATCCGGTCACGTGCAGAAACTGCATGAACTGCGCCTCGACTGCGACGCCGACGTGATTATCCTGATGGTCGAGCAGCTTGGCGGCATCGCCTGCCACACCGGCCGGGAGAGCTGCTTCTATCGGGTATTCGAGAACGGCGCCTGGAAAACCGTCGATGCCGTACTCAAGGACCCGCATGCCATCTATGCCGCAGGAGACAAACATGAGTGATACGGGCATGAGTGACACGGGCATGACCGACACCCTGAACCGCCTGGCCGAGGTACTGGAGTCGCGCAAAGGCGCGGCCGCGGACAGCTCCTACGTCGCCAGCCTGTACCACAAAGGCCTGAACAAGATTCTCGAGAAAGTCGGCGAGGAATCGGTGGAAACCATCCTCGCCGCCAAGGATGCCGCGGTCAGCGGCGATTGCAGCGACCTGATCTACGAAACCGCCGATTTATGGTTCCATAGCCTGGTGATGCTCGCCGCTCTCGGCCAGCATCCGCAAGCGGTGTTGGACGAGCTGGATCGACGCTTTGGCCTGTCCGGGCACGCGGAAAAAGCCGCGCGCACACAAGATTGATCAACCTCTCACTACGGAGTACGCATTATGGGATTCGGTGGCATTAGCATTTGGCAACTCCTGATCGTCCTGTTGATCGTGGTCATGCTGTTCGGCACCAAACGCCTGAAGGGCCTGGGCTCCGACCTCGGCGGCGCGATCAAGGGCTTCAAGAAGTCCATGGGCAACGAAGACGATAAGCCGGCGGTCGAAGAACCCAAAGGGCAGACCATCGACGCCCAGGCGCGCAAGGTCGAAGAACCCGCGAAAAAAGACTAAGCCATGTTCGACATAGGCTTTACCGAGCTGCTGTTGATTGGCGTGGTCGCCCTGGTCGTGCTCGGCCCCGATCGCCTGCCTGGCGCCGTGCGCACGGCGGGTCTGTGGATCGGCCGAATCAAGCGCAGCTTCAGCGCGATCAAGGCCGAGGTCGAGCGCGAGATAGGCGCGGACGAGATCCGTCGCCAGCTGCACAACGAGCAGATTCTCGAGCTGGAACGCGACATGCAGAACCTCAAGAGCGACCTGCTCTCGCCTGCACAGTCGCCGAGCCAATCCCCAGCCGCCAGCAGCGGCGCAGAGGTCAAGCCGACTGCGCCTGACGTCGCCAGCCAGGATAAATCCCCACAACCATGAGCCGCCTAACGGACAGCGATCAGGAAATGCCCCTGGTCTCGCACCTGACCGAGCTGCGCACGCGCCTGCTGCGCATCGTCGGCTTCGTCTTGCTGCTATTCGCCGGTTTGTTTTATTTCGCCCAGGACATCTACGCGCTGGTCGCCGCACCGTTGCGCGCCTACCTGCCCGAAGGCGCAACGATGATCGCCACGGGCGTCGCCTCGCCGTTCCTCACGCCGTTCAAGCTGACCATGATGGTCGCGCTGTTCCTCTCGATGCCGATCATCCTCCATCAGGTCTGGGGCTTCATTGCGCCGGGGCTGTACAAGCACGAGAAGCGCATAGCCGTTCCCCTGCTGATTTCCAGCATCCTGCTGTTCTACGGCGGCATGGCCTTCGCTTACTTCGTGGTATTCCCGATCATGTTCGGTTTCTTCGCCAGCGTAACCCCGGAAGGGGTGGCGATGATGACCGATATCGGCCAGTATCTGGACTTCGTCCTGACGCTGTTCTTCGCCTTCGGCGTGGCCTTCGAAATCCCGGTCGCGACCTTTCTGCTGATCTGGATCGGCATCGTCGATATCGCAGCCCTGCGCAAAGGCCGGCCTTACGTGGTGGTCGGCTGCTTCGTCGTCGGCATGGTGCTGACCCCGCCCGATGTGTTCTCGCAAACCCTGTTGGCGGTACCGATGTGGATGCTATTCGAACTGGGCCTGCTGTGTGGCGGCCTGGTCAAACGCCGCGACGAGCAGACCGAAGAGGACAGCGACAGCGAGCCGCAGGACCAGCCGCCAGCCGCCCAGCCGTGAACCTGCTGCTGCTCGAAGACGACGACTTCGTCGCGACCGACCGCGTGCAACTCAGCGGTCGGCGTCTCAAACACCTGCTCGAAGTACACCGCGCTGAAGCCGGCGACAGCCTGCGCGTCGGCCGGTTGAATGGTTCGATGGGCACGGGCCGACTGCTGAGCCTGGATGCCGAGCGCGCCGAACTGAGTATCAGCCTCGAACAAGCGCCGCCGAGCAAACTGCCGCTGACCCTGCTGCTGGCCCTGCCACGGCCGAAGATGCTGCGCCGGGTGCTGCAAACCGTCAGCGCCATGGGCGTGCCCCGGCTGGTGCTGTTGAACAGTTACAGGGTCGAGAAAAGCTTCTGGCAAACGCCCTTTCTGCAACCGGCCGCGATTCGCGAGCAATTGATCCTGGGGCTGGAACAGGCGCGCGACACCGTATTGCCCGAGGTGCTGATCGAGCAGCGCTTCAAGCCCTTCGTCGAAGATCGCCTGCCGGCAATGGCTACCGGCAGCCTCGGTTTGGTCGGCCATCCCGGCGACTATCCGGCCTGCCCGCGCGCGGTCGAGCAAGCCGTGACCCTGGCAATAGGCCCGGAAGGCGGCTGGATCCCCTACGAAGTGGAAAAGCTGCAAGCGGCGGGCCTGCAACCCGTGCAACTCGGCGAGCGCATCCTGCGCGTCGAAACCGCAGTCAGCGTCTTACTCGCGCGGCTTTTCTAAGGCTATGTCCTAGGGTCTGTTGCCGTTTCATCGCGACCGCGCCGGAGCCTGTTTTAGCGCGAGGC
>NZ_CAMPHN010000226.1 GCF_946885885.1 uncultured Pseudomonas sp. | reverse complement strand
CCGGCGCGGCGGTAGAACTGGCCGAAAACGGCAGCGAACGTGTGCCGCAACAAACTCGCGAACAGCTCTCCGGCGCGGCGGTAGAACTGGCCGAAAACGGCAGCGAACGTGTACCGCAACAAACCCGTGAACAACTCTCCGGCGCGGCGGTAGAACTGGCCGAAAACGGCAGCGAACGTGTGCCGCAACAAACTCGCGAACAGCTCTCCGGCGCGGCGGTAGAACTGGCCGAAAACGGCAGCGAACGTGTGCCGCAACAAACCCGCGAACAGCTCTCCGGCACTGCGGTAGAACTGGCCGAGAACGGCAGCGAACGCAGCCTTGAGCACCAGCGGCAAGTGCGAGGTAAACAAGCTCTGCAAATCGCCGAGGGCGGCGCCGAACGCAGCCAGGCCCTGCGCCGCGCCTGATCGCCAGGCGCAACAAACGAACTCCGGTAGCTGTATTTATGCCGCCACTTGATATAAGTGAGCGGCATTTTTTTGCTGTGTCCTGATTGCTTATTGCATGGGTCGCCTAGGGAAGCTCTGCTGGCAGAGGCCGCGATGGCTGGCGTGCGCTGTGCGCATCAGCGCTGGCGCAGATTCCTGGTGCGCATGGCGCACCCTAGGGAGTCAGCTCCCTACCGTATAAGCGCCGATGCGCGACGCAACACGGCATCGTAGAACCTATGTTTATGTGCAATGCCTGCGAATTCGTAGGGCGGGTGAAACCCGCCAGGGCATATGCAAGGCATGGCGGGTTGCACCCGCCCTACGTCGACTAGCACCGCTCTGGTAGCCCGGATGAAATCCGGGGGAAGAATGCGCGGCTGACATCGCTCCATGGATTGCATCCGTGCAGCCGCAGTTGCGCTGCGGTTTTGCGCCTAGAACCGCGTACGCCAGGGTTAACTCAGTGCCGGGTGCTCGCGCAGGCGCGCGACGGCGAAGTCGACGAAGCTGCGCACTCTGGCGGCGGCTTTGCGGCCTTCGCGGTAGACGATATGCACCGGCAGCGCCGGCTGCTCGAAGTCGCCCAGTACGCGGCGCAGGCGACCCTGTTCGAATAGTTCATGCACCTGATAACTCATGCAGCGAATCAGCCCGGCATCGCGGCAGGCGGCGGCAATCGCCGCCTGGTTGGTGGCGCAACTCAGGCGCGGGCGGAAGGCAAGCGTAAGCAGGCCATTCTGTTGCTGGAAGCGCCACTCCGGCAGGCGCGCGTCGGCACTGCAATGCACCAGGCGATGGTGGGCGAGATCCGTCGGCTGCTCGGGAACCCCACATTTAGCCAGGTAGGCCGGGCTGGCACAGACCACCCGGCGAATGCTGCCGACCCTAAGGGCGAACAAGGAGGAGTCGGGCAGGTTGCCGACCTGCACGGCGACATCCACGCCTTCCTCATGCAGATTGGGCACACGATCGAGGTAAGCGGCGAATATCTGCACGTCGGGGTAGGCGTTCAGGTAGTCGAGCAAAATCGGTGTCAGCAATTGCTGGCCGAACAGCAGCGGCATGGCCAGCTTGAGCTGGCCGCGCGGCTGGGCATGCAGGCCGCTGGCCGACGCCTCGGCTTCCTCAACCTCGCGCAAGATGCGCCGGCAATCGCTGGCGAAGCGTTCGCCAGCGGCGGTCAGGTTTACGCCACGGGTGCTGCGTTCGAGCAAGGCCACGCCCAGGCGCTGTTCCAGGGCCGCGATGGCGCGGGTCACGGTAGGTGCGGAGAGCTGCAAGCGGCGTGCGGCGGCGGCCAGGCTCAGATCGACGACCACCGCCTGAAACACACGCATTTCGTGGTGGCTATTCATCGCCTCAGGCCTGGCGTGAGGGGTTGAGCGCCAGGTCCTGGCCCAGCCGCTGGGCACAGAAATCGACGAAGGTGCGCACCTTGGCCGGCACCTTGCGCCCGCCCTGGTAGACCACATGGATCGGCAGCGGCGGCAGCTCGAAGTGTTCCAGCACTATCTCCAACTCGCCGGACGCCACCTTGCCCGCCACCTGATAGGACAGCACCCGGGTCAGCCCCCAACCGAGGCAAGCGGCATTGATTGCCGCCTGGTTGGCGGTGACCACCAAGCGCGGCTCGGGACGCACACTCAACTGCCCGTCGGGGCCAGCGAACTGCCAGTCGCTGACCAGACTGCTGCTGGCCGCCACCACGACGCGGGCCTGGCGCAACTGATCCGGGTGTTGCGGCCGGCCGTGCTGGCTCAGGTAGGCCGGCGAGGCACAGACCACTCGGCGCACCTCTCCCACCGTGACGCTGTGCAGACCACTGTCGGGCAGATTGCCGATGCGCACCGCGACGTCGATGCCTTCGTCGACCATGCTCACCACCCGATCCACCAGCAACGCCTTGATGCTCACCGCCGGGTGCTGGTCGAGGTAATCGACCACTACCGGAGTGACAAAGAGTTCGCCGAACAGCACAGGCGCGGTCAGGGTCAGTTGGCCGCGGGCGATGGCATGGCTGCCTGCCGCGGACTCTTCGGCCTCTTCCAATTCGGCGAGAATACGTCGGCAGTCTTCCAGGTAGCGCTGGCCCGCTTCGGTGATGTGCAGACTGCGCGTGGTGCGCGCCAGCAGCAGGGTGCCGATGCGCTCTTCCAGGGCGGCGACGGCGCGGGTCACGCTGGGCGGCGACATATTCAGGCGGCGCGCGGCGGCGGCGAAACCCTGCTCCTCGGCGACGGCGAGAAACACCTGCATTTCCTGAAATCTGTCCATCGAGCGGCTCCTGTGCGCGTAGTGCGAGTGTGCGCGCGTCATTCCATTTTCAGCAATAGATCCTTGTCGACAGCGGCCGTTCTTCTTCGATTCGTGCAGACCTAGAGTGACATCACGTCGAACGTATTCGGTTTCGACGACAGCCCCGATTAGCGTTCCCAAGGAAATCCCAGCATGAATCTGAAAAAAACCTTCACCGCCAGCACCCTCGCCGTCGCCCTGGCTTTCGGTGCCGGTGCGTTGCTCAGCGCAACCAGCAGCTATGCCTTCGACGAAAGCTCCACCGCCGCGGTCAACCTCAATGCCGAAGCGGTGATCCTCAATGGCTACGACAGCGTGGCCTATTTCACCAAGGGCATGCCGACCCAGGGCGATAAGCGTTTCGCCGTCAAACACGAGGGCGCGACCTACTATTTCGCCTCCGCAGAGAACATGCGGCTGTTTCAAGCCAACCCGGCCATGTACGCGCCGCAATACGGCGGTTACTGCGCCATGGGCGCGGCCCTGGGCAAGAAGCTCGATGTCGATCCGACCCAATTCAAGGTGGTCGACGGCAAGCTGTACCTCAACCTCAACGCCGAGGTGTTCAAAATGTGGAGCGAAGATGTGCCGGGCAACCTGCTGAAAGCCGAAGCCAACTGGCCGACGATCAAGGATAAGGCCGCCAACACCCTGTAAGCCGCATGGGCTCGGCACCCGTCACGGGTGTCGAGCCGTTCGCCAAGGTAAGCGCCGTTCCTTTATTGCAGCGGATGAAACAAAGGATTGCCCTTTATGGTGATTCTGTAGATTCCCGCTTAGGAAGACTATGACTCTCATCAGCGCGTCTCACCCGGCATCCCACCAAACCCGCTGCTGACCCCTTCCATCCGATCTGGAGCCTCACCATGTCGCAGAACCCCATCAAACTGTTCCGCCACCCGCTGTCCGGCCACGCTCATCGCGTCGAGCTGCTGCTCTCGCTGCTGGACTTGCCGACCGAACTGGTATTCGTCGACCTGGCCAGCGGCGCGCACAAGCAGCCTGAATTTCTCGCCATCAACCCTTTCGGCCAGGTGCCGGTGATCGACGACAACGGCAGCGTACTCAGCGACTCCAACGCCATTCTGGTGTACCTGGCGCAGAAGTACGGCAACGGCAAATGGCTGCCGAGCGACCCGCTTGGCGCCGCCAAGGTGCAGCGCTGGTTATCGGTCGCCGCCGGGCAGATCGCCTCAGGGCCGGCCAGGGCACGGCTGATCACGGTATTCGGCGCGCCTTACGACGCCGCGGAAACCATCGCCAATTCCCACGCGCTGCTGCGGGTGATCGAGCAGGAGCTGGCCAACAGTGCTTTCCTCGCCGGCAATCAGCCGACACTGGCGGATGTGGCCGGCTATACCTATATCGCCCACGCGCCGGAAGGCAATGTGTCCCTGGCCGACTACCCGAATGTGCGCGCCTGGCTGGCCCGTATCGAGGCCCTGCCCAGCTTCGTGCCGATGCGCCGCACCGCCATCGGCCTGCAAAGCGCCTGAGCCCAGGCGATTAATTCCGGATGGCCCGATGGTCATCCGGCTTTCCAGCACCGGGTGGAGCCCTCGCCATGCACCCTATCGATCCCCTCGCGTCGCCCTGGCATGCCGGCGAGAAGCAGTTGCAGGAACGCGTCGGCGTGGCCGAACGGATGGAGGCGTTCGGCCGCAAGGTGATCCGCGATCATATGCCCGAGCAGCACCGCGACTTCTATCGCCAGTTGCCCTTCATGTTGTTCGCCACGGTGGATGCCGAGGGGCGCCCCTGGGCCAGCCTTTTCGAAGGCGCGCCGGGCTTTGCCCATTCGCCCGAACCCCGTCTGTTGCAGCTGGATAGCCGACGCCAGGCCGGCGATCCAGCCGCTGCGGGGTTGTCTGCGGGCGCGGCGATCGGCCTGCTCGGCATCGAACTGCACACGCGCCGACGCAACCGTTTGAATGGCCATATCCGCCAGATCGATGAATGCGGGCTGAGCGTCGCCGTCGAACAGGCCTTCGGCAACTGCCCGCAATATATCCAGCTGCGCCAGTTCGAATTCAGCCACAACCCAGCATCGACACCGCCGCCCCCGGCCGAGCAGCTGAACGGCCTGGACGACGCCGCGCGAGCGCTGATCGCCGGCGCCGATACCTGCTTCGTCGCCAGCTACGTCGAACACCCGGACGGCAGCCGCTCGGTGGATGTTTCCCATCGCGGCGGCCAGGCCGGTTTCGTAAGGGTCGAGGGCGACTGCCTGACCCTGCCGGATTTCGCCGGCAATCTGCACTTCAACACCCTCGGCAACCTGCTGCTCAACCCGCGCGCCGGTCTGCTGTTCATCGACTTCGCCAGCGGCGAGCTGCTGCAACTGTCCGGCCGCACCGAACTGATTCTCGATGGCCCCGAGATCGCCACCTTCCAGGGCGCCGAACGGCTCTGGCAATTGCAAGTCGAGCGCCTGGTACGGCGTCCGGCGGCCCTGGCCCTGCGCTGGCGGTTCGAGGGTTACTCGCCGAACAGCCTGCTTACCGGCACCTGGGCCGAGGCCGCGGCGCGTCAGGCCGCCGAAGCGCTGCGCGAACAATGGCGACCGCTACGGGTAACGCGTCTGGTCGAGGAAAGCGCCAGCATCCGCTCGTTGTATCTGCAGCCGGCCGATGGCGCCGGCCTGCCGCTGTTCCAGGCCGGTCAGCATCTGCCGCTACGCCTGCGCATCGACGGACAAACGCTGATTCGCACCTACAGCCTGTCCAGCGCGCCGTCAGACAATTTTCTGCGCATCAGCGTCAAGCGCGAGGGGCTGGCCTCGACCTATCTGCATGAACAAATCGGCGTCGGCAGCCTGCTCGAAGCGCGGGCGCCCCAGGGCCGTTTCACCCTGGATACCGAGCAGCGCCGACCGCTGGTGCTGCTGGCCGCCGGGGTCGGCGTGACCCCTTTGCTGGCGATGCTGCGCGAGACTCTTTATCAGAACCAACGCCTGCGCCGGGCACGCCGCGTCTGGTTTATTCAGAGTGCACGGACCCTGGCCGAGCTGGCGTTCAGCAAGGAGCTGGTCGAGCTGCTGCAACGTGGCGGCGAGCCGTTCCACGCGCTGCGCCTGCTCAGCCAACCCGAAGCCGATGCGCGGGAGGGCGAAGACTTCGAACTGAGCGGGCGCATCGATATCGCGCTGCTCAAGGCCCTGTTGCCGTTCGACGATTTCGACTTCTACCTGTGCGGGCCGAGCGGTTTCACCCAGGCGCTCTACGAGGACCTGCGCGGGCTGAATATCGGCGACGCACGCATCCATGCCGAGACGTTCGGCCCTTCCAGCCTGCGTCGCCAGCCTGACCAGGGTAGCCGCGCGCTAGAGCAAGCACCCGCGGCGACCGGCCCGGTACCGGTGCTGTTCCAGCGCTCGGCCAAGGAGGCACGCTGGACACCGGACAGCGGCAGCCTGCTGCAATTGGCCGAAAGCCGTGGCCTGACGCCGGAGTTCAGCTGCCGCGGCGGTTCTTGCGGCACCTGTGCGACACGTCTGCTCAGCGGCCAGGTGCATTACCCCACACCACCCGCCGAATCACCCGCCGCCGGTACCGTGCTGATCTGCTGCGCGGTGCCGGCCACCAGCAGCGCCGGCCAACAGCCGCTGGTGCTCGACCTTTAAACAATCACTCCCGGAGCCTTTAT
>NZ_CAMPHN010000225.1 GCF_946885885.1 uncultured Pseudomonas sp. | reverse complement strand
GCAACCGCTCCCCGGATTGCATCCGGGCTACAAGAGCGACCTTTGACTAGCGTTGTGCCGGACCGTTTTCGCCCAGGGGCACGATGGCCATGGTCAGGCGCGAAATGCAGCTGGCCTTGCCGTCCTCCCCGCTCAGGCGGATATCCCAGACATGGGTGATGCGCCCCAGGTGCACGGCGCGGGCCACCGCGGTGACGCGACCGCTGCGCAAACCGCGAAGGTGATTGGCGTTCACCTCCAGGCCCACGCAGTAGAACTTGCTGTTGTCGATGCACAGGTAACTGGCGGTGGAGCCCAGGGTTTCCGCCAGCACCACGGACGCACCGCCGTGCAGCAGGCCGTAGGGCTGATGAGTACGGGGATCGACCACCATGCTGGCGGTCAGGGACTGATCGTCGTAGGACTCGAAACGGATATCGAGAAGTTCGCCGATGGTGTTTTTCAGCGACTGATTGAGACTCGCCAGGTCGGGTGTTTGTTGCCATATCTGCATAACCGCTCCTCAATCGACAAACCGACCGCTATCGGCCGATTCGCCGCGCCCGATTCACTCATGCCACAGCACGCTGTCGCTGTGTTCGCTCCACTCGCTAAAGCGCGGACCATAAGCCCCTTCGACCACGGCACGCTTGATTTTCAGGGTCGGTGTGAGAAAGCCGTTGTCCACCGCCCAGACATCCTTGACCAGTACCAGGCGCTGCACCCGCTCGTGCTTGTCGAGGTTCCGATTGACCTCCTCAAGGAGTTTTTCCAGGCTGCTTTGCAGCTCCTGCCGCGCACCGTTCAGGGCTTCTTTGCGCCCCACTTCGGAAAGTACGCAAAGGGCGATGGGCTGTGCCATGCCATCGCCGACCAAGCAGACCTGTTCGATCCGTGCATGCTCGGCCAGACGATTCTCGATCGGCGCCGGGGCCACGTACTTGCCCTTGCTGGTTTTGAAAATTTCCTTGATCCGTCCGGTCAGGCGCAAATTGCCTTCGGCGTCCTGCTCGCCCTTATCGCCCGTGCGCAAAAAACCATCGGCAGTGATGGTTTCCGCGGTTTTTTCCGGGTCAAGGTAATAGCCCTGCATGGTCGCGCCGCTGCGCACCTGCACCTCGCCATCCTCGGCGGTGCGCACCTCGACGCCGGGGTTGTTCTGGCCGATCCAGCCCTGCTTGAATTTACCCGGACGACAAACATGGGAATAACCGCAGTTTTCGGTCATGCCGTAGACCTCGAGCACATCCAGGCCGAGGCGTTTGTACCAGTCGAGCAAGGCCTCGGGCACCGGCGCCGCGCCGGACAGCGCGTAGCGCACCGCATCCAGCCCCAGGCCCGCCAGCACCCGCTTACCGACGATGCGGCCGATAAGCGGCAACTTCAGCAGAAAGTCGAGGCGCGCCGCCGGCATCTTGCTGTAGACGCCCATCTGGAACTTGGTCCAGATACGCGGCACGCCGAAAATCACCGTCGGCCGCGCGCGTTTGAGGTCGACGAGGAAGCTGTCAAGGCTCTCGGCGAAATAGATCGCCTGCCCGGAATACAGCGAGGCCAACTCGACGAACATGCGTTCGGCGACGTGGCACAACGGCAAATAGGACAGCACCCGGTCCTGCTCGCCGACGCCGAACAGCTCGGTGGCATGGCTGGCGGCGAAACCGAAAGTGCCGAAGCTATGCATCACGCCCTTGGGCATGCCGGTGGTACCGGAGGTGTAAATGATGGTGGCGAGACGGTCGGGGGCGAACGTGGGGTTGTCACGGATCGGCGAGCAGGCCTGCAGCTCGTCCCATCCAACGCTGAAGGTACCCGCCGGATGCAGCGGCAGAGCTATGGTCGGCAGTTCCGCCGGCACCCCGGGCGCCATGCCGGCCCAGTCGTCCAGTTTGCCGACGAACAACAACGCCGCGCCGGAGTGACGCAATACCTGCTGGACAGATTCGGCGGTCAGGTTCGGGTACAGCGGCACCGAAACATGCCCGGCCATCCAGATCGCCAAGTCGGCGACTATCCAATGCGCACAGTTCTTCGACAACATCGCCACCCGGCTGCCCGGCGGCAACTCTTGGCTGCGCAACCAACCGGCGGCGCGACGCGCCTGCTCGCCGACCTCGGCCCAACTCAGCTCCTGCAGCTGACCGCCCGGCAGCGGCTGAACCATGAAGATCTTATTCGGGTGCCGTGCCTCGCGTTGATAAAACACCTCGAGCGGCAAACTGATTGCATCAGCCACTGGGCTTCCTCCTTTGTTTTTATTGTGGGAATAACGGAGCCAACCAAGCAATTGCTTGGCCGGACTATTCCACGCACAAAGGAACGCCGCAAGTAGATATATGTTTCGCGCAGTAGCGTTTTGTTAAATACGTTGCGGATGCGTCAGTGCCAGCAGATCCATCGCGCCGGCGACCGGCATCTCGCCTTCCAGCGCGGCCAGACTGGCGGTCGCCATGGCCAGGGGTTGCTGGCGATGGCCGTGCACCAGCCAACCGCCCAGGCTGCCCACCAGGGGTTGGTGGGTAACCAGGAGCAACTCTGCCGCTGCATAGCGTTCGAGCTTGGCCAGCACCTCGCGGGGGTCGCTATCGGGGGTCAACCAGGCCACGCTGCGCAGCGCGCCGTCGTATCCCAAAGCTTGTTTGACCAGGGCGGCGGTCTGCTGAGCGCGCACATAGGGGCTGACCAGAATGAGGTCCAACGAACGTCCCTGCAGCTGCTGCGCAGCCTGCAGCACCTCATGCCGGCCATGGTCCGTCAAGGCGCGTTCGGCATCGCTGCGCGCATGGGCCTCGGCTTCGCCATGGCGGAGCAGCCACAACCTCATCGGACACTACTCACAGGCGCGGCTCCTCGTCGTGCACCGAATGCGCCGCCGGCGGGATGCTGTGCGGCGCTTCGCCTTGCGGGGCCTGCGGGGTCGGCCAATCGGTGAACGGCCAGGGTTTCTCGTCGCTATTGAAGGTGCCGAAGCGGCCGATCTGCGCCAGGTACTGACACAGGCTGTCGCCGAAACCGAGCAAGCTCCCGCTCGGCGCCCCGTAGAACAGCCGATAACCGAGTTGCAGCAACACCACGGCACCCAACAGCAGCTCGGCCAACTGCCAGATGACCACGAACAGCAGCATCCACAGAATCCGCAGAACGATGGATTCGCGCTCCAGTGTTTTACCTTCTTCGCTCATCTTCGTTTCACTCATGCTCATCTCCTTATAAAAACTCCACGATCGGGCAGTTGCCGCACCCGGTACCAAGCCCGGTAAATACGGAGGCTCGAACTAAAAGCCCGTAATGGGAATGAAATCGACGTCGGTTTTCGGTTCGGCGCGCATCAGCCCTTCGACCACCTGCTCCAAGGTACGCCCTTCGAACAGAATGGCATGCAAACCGGTAACCAGCGGCATGTACACCTGTAACTCCTCGGCCTTGGACTTCAGCACCTTGATCGTGTTCACCCCCTCCGCCACTTCGCCCAGACGCGCGACGGCGTCCTCCAGGCTCAGGCCTTCGCCCAGGGCGAAACCGACCTGGTAGTTGCGGCTTTTCGACGACGAGCAAGTGACGATCAGGTCACCGACGCCGGCCAGGCCGAGAAAGGTCATGGGGTTGGCGCCCAATTGCACGGCGAAGCGGGTCATCTCCGCCAGGGCGCGGGTGATCAGCATGCCCCGGGTGTTCTCGCCCATCCCCAGGGCGGCGGCCATCCCGGCGATGATCGCATAGACGTTCTTCAGCGCCCCGCCCAGCTCGACGCCGAAGCGATCGGCGCTGGCATAGACGCGAAAAGTCCGGCCATGCAGCGCGTCCTGCACGCGCAGGCAGAGATCCTCGTCTTCGCTGGCGATGACACTGGCGGTCAGCGCGTGCTCGGCGACTTCCCTGGCCAGATTCGGCCCGGACAGCACGCCGATGCGCGCCTGCGGGGCGATGTCTTCGAGAATCTGGCTCATCAGCTTGAAGCTCTGCGCTTCGATGCCTTTGGTGGTGCTGATCAGCATCTTGCCTTCGAGCTTTTCCGCCATCGGCTGCAAAGCCTGGCGCAGGGCGCTGGATGGCAGGGCGACGAACACCAGTTCGCAGGCGTCGAGGGTCGCGGCCAGGTCGCTGATCGGTTCGACACCGGCATGAATTTTCACGCCTTTCAGATAACGCGGATTCTCGCCGGTCAGACGAATCGCCTCGGCTTGTTCCGGGTCGCGCATCCATAACAGGACGTGTTGGCCGTTTTCCGCCAACAAATTGGCAATCGCCGTACCGAAGCTACCGCCGCCTAGCACGGCTATGGGTTGCTGCTCAGTCATAAGGATTCCGTAGTGAGCCATGCGGTATGGCAGTCGGTGGTCATTATACGGAGCAAGGCTTCAGCGGCCAGCTTTTCGCTGGTTCGACACACAGAGCGCGAGACTTCGCTGGAAGCCCTGCGTCACTGCGCGACTTTCCGTTAATATGCAGCACCTTTAACGCTGACAAGGCTGTTGCGTGGCTACCAACACCCGAATTTCTCTCGCGCTGAGTGCCGTGACCCTGGTGGTCGGTCCCCAGGCGCTCGCCGACGATCTATTCGGCGTCGAACAACCGCTGCCGCAGGTACTGACCGCAACGCGGCTCAAACAGGCACCGGCGGCCGTTCCAGGCAGTATGACGGTACTCGACAGCGCGCTGATCAGAGCCAGCGGCGCGCGCGACATCGTCGAATTGCTGCGCCTGGTACCGGGCATGATGATCGGCTACCGCAACGGCAACCAACCGACGGCCAATTACCACGGCAGCAATGTCACCGAAGCCCGGCGCCTGCAAGTGCTGGTCGACGGACGCTCGGTGTACCACCCGGGCCTGGCGACCGTGGACTGGACCGATATCCCCGTCGCTATCGAAGACATCGAACGCATCGAAGTGTTTCGCGGGCCGAATACCGTCAGTTATGGCGCCAATGCCTTGATGGGGGTGATCAGCATCACCACCCGCGCGCCGCTCAATAGCCAGGGCACCCGCCTGAAGACCACGCAAGGCCAGAACGGCATCCGGGATTGGTATGCCAGCCATGGCGTGGCTTGGGCCCGTGGCGCGTTGCGTCTGTCACTCTCCGGCCAGCAGGACGACGGCTTCGATCACGACGAGTTCGATCGCGACTACCGCGACAGCCGTCGGCTCAATCGCTTCAATCTCTCCGCCACTCAGCAACTCGATAGCCGGCATAGCCTGGACTGGCAGTTGGCCCTCAAGGAAGGCAGCAACCAAAGCCGTTACGGCTACCAACCGGTGTTCGGCGACTACGCGCCCGGCGACGACAACAGCGACAGCGAAGCCCGTGATTACGCCGCGGGCCTGCGCTGGAATATCGACTTCAGCAATCTGCACAGCCTGCAAGTATCGACCTCGCTGCAACACTGGGAGCGCCTGAGCAATTGGCGCGCCTGCGATGCGGCCATTGTCGTCAGCCCGCAGTTGAGCGCGCTATGGCGCCTGAACGCCGCGTTCGCCGAGCGTTTCGCCCGCTCGCCCACTCCGGCGGTGATCGCCAGCGGTACGCCGCAGGAACAGGCGCTGGCCAACCAGGTGGCGGCCCAACTGGCCAGCGGCGGTTTGGACAGGGTCTGCGGCAGCGTCAATCAGGACCTGCGCGAGAGCCGCTACGAGCTCGAACTGCAGGACACCCTGAGCCTGGGCGACGGCCTGCGCCTGCTCAGCGGCGCCAGCTATCGGCATGACATCGCCGAGTCCGAAACCTTTTTCTCGGGGCAACTGCGCAACGACACCTGGCGTCTGTTCGGCCACCTGGAATGGCAAGCCAGCAGCCATTGGTTGCTGCAGACCGGGGCGATGTACGAGCGCGACCAACGCAGCGGCGACTCGTTGACCCCGCGTCTGGCCGTCAACTACCTGATCAACCCGCGTCATGGCCTGCGCGCGGTGTATTCGCAGGCGGTACGCTCGCCGGACATGCTGGAGAACGACGCCAATTGGAATTACCGGGTGCGCGATATCGAGCCGCAACCCTTCGGTCAGCGCGATGCCGACTATTTCGTCACCACTCCCGGGCCCGGCAATCTGCAACAGGAACGCATGCGCTCCTGGGAGCTGGGCTATAACGGCCAGTCCGACAGCGGCGATCTGAACCTGGATATCAAGCTGTTCGACGAGCGCATCGACGACATGATCAGCGAGCCGCTGAGCAACGGCGCGACACTGCCCAGCAACGACAATTGGATAGAGTTCCGCGGGGCGGAGGGCCAACTCGACTGGCAACTCAGCCAGGCCGATCGCCTGCGCCTGAGCTATGCCTATGTCGATTTCGTCGCCAGCAGCGAACTCGACCAGCGCCTGACCGCTCGCCACAGCGGCTCCGTCGGCTGGCTGCGCGATTGGGGCCGGGGCTGGTCGAGCGGGCTGTTCTACTACGGCGCCGACCAACTCAACCGCTATCGC
>NZ_CAMPHN010000224.1 GCF_946885885.1 uncultured Pseudomonas sp. | reverse complement strand
TTGAAGTCGTTGACGTAATAGCTGCCGAAGGTCGCCTGCATGGCGGTGAACACATCGTTGATCGGCACGCCCAGGGCCCGCGCCTTGGTGCGGTCGAGGTCGATGTAGTACTGCGGCACGTTGGCGCTGAAGGTGCTCTGCACCCCGGCCAGCTCCGGGCGCTTGGCCGCGGCGGCGAGAAACGCCTGAACCTTTTGCGCCAGCTGCGCGGTACCGCCGCCGCTGCGATCCTGGATAAAACCTTCGAAGCCGCCAGTGGTGCTCATGCCGGTGATCGGCGGCGGATTGAAGCTCATCACCATGCCGTCCTTCTGCGCCGCGCCCATGCCCATGAACTCGCGCGTCAGGTTGCGCGCGTCCAGTTCGGGGGTGATGCGCTCGCTCCAGTCTTTCAACGGCACGAAGGACACCCCGGCGTTACTGCGGGTGCCGAAGGTCAGCACGTCGAAGCCGGCGAAAGTCACCACGTCCTGCACCGCCGGGTGATCCATCAGTTGCCGGGTGACGTCGCTGGTGAGTTTTTCGGTGCGGGTCAGCGAGGCGGCCGGCGGCAGGAAGTAGGCATTGATCACATAACCCTGGTCTTCGTTGGGTACCAGCGAGCTGGGCACCCGATCGAACAGCGCGACCATCAGCGCGATCATCGCGCCGAACAGCAGCAGGCCGACCGCCGAGCGCTTGAGGAAGAAACGCACGCCCGCGGTATAGCCACTGGTCAACTTGTCGAAGACCCGATTGAAGGCCCGGAACGGTGCCGCCGGTTCGTGATGCCCAGGCTTGAGCAGCAAGGCGCAGAGCGCCGGGCTCAGGGTCAGCGCGACTATCCCGGAGATCACCACGGATACCGCGATAGTGATCGCGAACTGTTTGTACATCTCACCGGCCAGGCCGCCGAGAAAGCCCACTGGCACGAACACCGCGCAGAGCACCAGAACGATCGCGACAATCGGCCCGGTGACTTCCTGCATGGCCTTGATGGTCGCCTCGCGCGGGCCGATCTTCTCGCTGTTCATCACCCGCTCGACGTTCTCGATCACCACGATGGCGTCGTCCACCACGATGCCGATGGCCAGCACCATGCCGAACAACGTCAGCAGGTTGATCGAGAAGCCGAGCAGGTACATGCCGGCGAAGGTGCCGACCAGCGACACCGGAATCGCCAACAGCGGGATCAGCGTGGCGCGCCAGTTCTGCAGGAACAGGAAGACCACCAACACCACCAGCACCAGGGCCTCGAAGAAGGTATGGATCACCTCCTTGATCGACACCCGCACGAACTTGGTGGTGTCGTAGGGGATTTTGTAGGTCATGCCGCTGGGGAAGCTCTTCGACAAGCGATCCAGCGCCGTCTGCACCGCCTCGGCGGTATCCAGGGCATTGGCGCCCGGCTGCAGGTAGACGCCGAACGCCGCGTTCTGCTGGCCGTTGAGCGAGGTCATCAGCGAGTAGTCCTGGGCGCCCAGCTCGATCCGCGCGACATCCTTGAGCAGCAGGCTGGCGCCGGTGGCGTCGCTGCGCAGGATGACGTTTTCGAAAGCCTTGGGATCGGTGAAGCGGCCCTGGGTGGTCACCGTGTAGGTGAAGTCCTGCTCCTGCTGCAACGGCTGCTGGCCGAAGCTGCCGGCGGCGAACTGCGAGTTCTGCTCGCGAATCGCCGCCACCACATCGGTCGGCGTCAGGTCATATTGCGCCAGCTTGTCCGGGCGCAGCCAGATGCGCATCGAATAGTCTTTCGAGCCGAACTGGCTGACGTCGCCGACCCCGGGCAGGCGCTTGAGCTCGTCGATCACATTGATCAACGCGTAGTTGCTGATATACACCGGGTCGCGCGAGCCGTCCGGGGAAAACAGCGTCACCACCTGGAGGATGTCGGAGGATTTTTTCACCACCTTGACGCCCTGCCGACGCACTTCCTCCGGCAGCTTGGCCAACGCGGCCTGGACCCGGTTGTTGACGTCGATGGTGGCCTGATCCGGGTCGCGGCCGACCTCGAAATACACCGACAGGCTCATAGCATTGCCGCCCGAGTTGGACTGCTGATAGAGCATGCCCTCGACGCCGTTGATCGATTGCTCCAGCGGCGCGGCCACGGTTTCGGCGATCACCTGGGCACTGGCCCCGGCATAGCTGGCGCTGACCGACACCTGCGGCGGCAGTATCTGCGGGTACTGGGCGATCGGCAGCGTGCGCATGGCCATCAGGCCGGCGAGAACGATGACGATGGAGATGACCGCGGCGAATACCGGACGGTCGATAAAGAAGCGTGAGATCACCGGGTACGCTCCTTAGGATTTTTTGGCTGGGGATTGCTTGGCGGGTTGGGCGGCGTCGACGACTTTGACCGGGGTGTCCGGCCGCACCTTGGCCAGGCCCTCGACCACCACCTTATCGCCCGCGCCGATGCCGGACTCGATCACCCAGCGGCCGTTGGCCGTGTGCCCGGTGCTGACCTGGCGCATCCGCGCGATGCCTTCGCCGTCCACCACATAGACGAAGGTGCCGCCCGGCCCCTGAGCCACCGCCCGCTCGGGCAGGGTAATCGCGTTGCTGCGGGTAACGCCCTTGACCTGCACCCGCACGAACTGGCCCGGCAGCAACTTCTGCTCGGGGTTGGGCACCACGGCGCGCACGCTGACGGTGCCGGTATTGCGGTCGACCAGGCTGTCGGTGAAATCCACGGTGCCCTCCAGCGGGTAGCTGGAACCATCGCCGAACTGGATGGCGATGTGCATCTTGCCGTCGTCGGGCAACACCAGGTCGCCGCTTTGCAGGCCGGCGCGCACGCTTTCCACGTCCGAATCCGGAGCGGCGAAGTTGACGTACAGCGGGTCGAGTTGGGTGATATTGCTCAGCAGGCTGGCGTTCGGGTCGCCGGCGACCATCAGGCTGCCTTCGGAAACGGTTTCCCGGCTGGTGATACCGGAAATCGGCGCCTTGACCGTGCAGTAGTCGAGGTCAATCTGCTTGGACTGCACCTCGGCTTCGGCGGCCTGGATATTGGCCTTGCTCTGCTCGAAGTTGGAGATCGCGTTATCCAGTTCGCTTTCGCTGGCGAAGCCCTTCTTCTGCAATTCGCGGATGCGCTTGAGGTCGCGTTCGGTCTGCCGGTAGCGCGCCTGCTCCTGGGCCAGTGCGCCCTTGGCCCGAGCCAATGCCGCTTGGTAGGTACGTGGATCGATGCGGAACATCACCTGTCCCTGCTTGACCTGGCTGCCTTCCAGGTAGGTGCGCTCCTGCAGGATGCCGCTGACCTGGGCGCGTACCTGCACCTCGCGAAAGCCGGCGGTGCGTGCCGAATATTCGAACAGCAGGGGTAAAGGGCCGGCCTGAACGCTTTCCACCACCACCTCGGGCGGCGGCATATCGGCCGCCCGGGCCACCAGCAAAAAGCCAGAAAACAGCAAAACACCGCAAGCAGCGGGAAAGAGGCGTGACAAAGGCATGAGGTGTCTCCGGGACAACGCGAAGCGCAACGCTTGAGACGGGCAATGCTAGTTACATACACCACTGTTTGTAAATAGACCAACACCGACGAACTCATTACACTTTGTCACCCGCCGGCACGGAGCACCGCGTCGGCCACATCCAACAACCCGCTTGCCGAATCAAGTCACCGCCATGCGCCGAACCAAAGAAGAAGCCGAGCAAACCCGTTGTGCCCTACTCGCGGCAGCGGAGACCTTGTTTCTGGAAAAGGGCGTGGCCCATACCAGCTTGGAACATATCGCCCGCCACGCGGGCGTGACCCGCGGCGCGGTTTATTGGCACTTCGAAAACAAAGCCCATCTGTTCAACGAGATGCTCAGCCAGGTGCGCCTGCCACCCGAGCAACTGGCCGAACGCCTGGCCGGCTGCGCCGATCGCGATCCGCTGCTGAGCCTGCGCGAGCTGTGCATCGAGGCCATCGAAAACCTGGCCCGCGACCAACAGAAGCGGCGCATCTTCACCATCCTGCTGCGCCGCTGCGAATTCACCGCCGACCTGCGCGAGGCCGAAGAACGCCATGAGGCCTTTATCAATCTATTTATCCAGATGTGCGAACGACAGTTCGCGCGCCCCGACGTCGCCCCGCGCCTGCACGCCGGAATCAGCCCGCGCCTGGCGGCCCGCTCGCTGCACGCGCTGATAGTCGGTTTGTTCCACGATTGGCTACGCGACCCCGACCTGTTCGACCCGCTGAGCGACACCGCGCCCCTGGTCGATGCCTGCTTCCGCGGCTTGATCCGCGATTGGTAGGGCCATCCAGGCACCATCTGAGTAGGTTGGGTTAGCGGCGATTATCGCGGCTTACAACCGCGGCATCACCTTCCGCCGCCGCGTAACCCAACAAAGTAGCCATGCGGTGTTATTGATAATCGCTGAATGAGTACGAGCCCGGATAAGCCTTGGCGCAATCCGGGATGGCGGTGCCTGCGGTCCCGGATTGCGCTGCGCTTATCCAGGCTACGAGGTCTCGCTAGCCGGGATGCAATCCGGGAATCGGAACCTGTCAGGCCAACCCCGCCCCGTAGCCCGCCTCGGCGATCGCCACGATCAAGGCGTCGCTCGACAAGCTGCTGCTAACGCGTACCTCGCCACCGGCCAGCTTGACCTTCACCTCGGCGGCCGGATCGCGCGCCCGCACGGCTTCGGTAACGGTCTTGACGCAGTGTTCGCATGTCATGCCTTGCACGTTGAGCGTGTGAACCTGTGGTGCTTGCATCGATAAACTCCTGGGGAATGAAACCCGGCTGCTGCACGGGATGAGGCCAGTGTCAGGCTTGCCCCATGGGTAAGGTCAAGCAATAAAAAGCGCTTGACCTTACCCGCGGGTCAAGGTTGATCCTGTACTGGAATTTGATGGAGAACCCGCATGACCAACCTGACCACTTTCGAACTGCCCATCAGCGGCATGACCTGCGCCAGTTGCGCCGGGCGTGTCGAGCGCGCCCTCGGCAAGGTTGCCGATGTGCAAAGCGTCAGCGTCAATCTGGCCAGCGAGCAGGCGCGCATCGAGGCACCCCGGGACAGCCTGACGCAGCTGCTCGCGGCGGTCGAAGACGCTGGCTATCAGGTGCCAAGCGAGCGCCTGGAACTGGCCATCGACGGCATGACCTGCGCCAGCTGCGTCGGCCGCGTGGAACGCGCCCTGGCGCAACAGCCGGGGGTATTGTCGGTCAGCGTCAACCTGGCCAACGAGCAGGCGCGACTCGAAGTCGTCGCCGGCCTCGACCCGCAGCCGCTGCTGCAAGCGGTGAGCGCTGCGGGTTACTCGGCCAGCCTGGTGGAAGAGCAGCAACCGCCCTCCTCCGCGGCCGATCGCCATCTACGACGCGAGCGTTGGGCACTGGCGCTGGCCATACTGCTGACCGCGCCCTTGCTGGTGCCAATGCTGCTCGATCCGCTCGGCGTGCACTGGATGCTGCCGGCCTGGCTGCAATTCGCCCTGGCCACTCCGGTGCAGTTCGTGCTCGGCGCGCGCTTCTACCGGGCCGCCTGGCGCGCGTTGCTGGCGCGCACCGGCAACATGGATCAACTGGTGGCCATCGGCACCAGCGCCGGTTACGGCCTGAGCCTCTACCAATGGGCGGCCGCGCCTGCCGGCAGCATGCCGCACCTGTATTTCGAAACCTCGGCGGTGATCATCAGCCTGATCCTGCTCGGCAAATACCTGGAAAGCCGCGCCAAACGCCAGACCACCAGCGCCATCCGCGCACTGCAAGCCCTGCGCCCCGATCAGGCATTGCGTCTGCGCGACGGTCGGGAGCAGTTGGTGGCCCTGAGCGCCCTGGCCCTGGGCGATCAGGTGGTGGTCAAGCCGGGCGAACGCTTCCCGGTCGATGGCCAGGTAGTGGCCGGCCGCAGCCATGCCGACGAAGCCCTGATCAGCGGCGAAAGCCTGCCGCAACCCAAGCAACCGGGCGATAAGGTCACCGCCGGGGCGATCAACGGCGAAGGTCGTCTGGTGGTGAAAACCACCGCCCTGGGCGCGGAAACCGTGCTGGCGAAAATCATTCGCCTGGTCGAAGACGCCCAGGCGGCCAAGGCGCCGATCCAGAAGCTGGTGGACAAGGTCAGCCTGGTGTTCGTCCCGACCGTGCTGCTGCTCGCGCTGGGCACATTGCTGACCTGGTCGATGCTCGGCGCCCCACTGGAAACCGCCCTGCTGAATGCCGTGGCGGTGCTGGTGATAGCTTGTCCCTGCGCCCTCGGCCTGGCCACCCCGACCGCGATCATGGCCGGCACCGGGGTGGCCGCACGCCACGGCATCCTGATCAAAGACGCCAGCGCCCTGGAAGTCGCCCACGGGGTGACCGCGGTGGCCTTCGACAAGACCGGCACCCTGACTTCCGGCAGCCCGCAGATCGCCCACTTGCGCGCGGTCGATGGCGACACCGAGGCGTTGCTGCAACTGGCCGGCGCCCTGCAACGCGGCAGCGA
>NZ_CAMPHN010000223.1 GCF_946885885.1 uncultured Pseudomonas sp. | reverse complement strand
GCCGATAGGCGCTGGATGTGTCATTTGCTACCATCCAGTCGATTCGATTTAGCTGAGGCTCTCGTCAATTGTCAGTCGTTCGTAGCAAGATCTGCGGAATTACCCGGGTGGAGGACGCTTTGGCCGCTGCCGAGGCCGGCGCCGACGCTATCGGTCTGGTGTTTTATCCGAAGAGCCTGCGGGCGGTCAGCGTGCAGCAGGCGCGGACGATCATTGCCGCTTTGCCGCCATTCGTGACTACGGTCGGTTTATTCGTCAATGCCAGCCGTTGCGAGCTCGGCGAGATTCTTGATGCGGTGCCATTGGACATGCTGCAGTTTCACGGCGACGAGCGCCCGGCCGATTGCGAGGGCTATCATCGCCCCTATATCAAGGCGCTACGGGTAAAGCCGGGCGACGATGTCGCGGCGCAGATCGAACCTTACGCCAACGCTTCGGGCATCCTGCTGGATACCTTTGTGGCCGGTGTGCCCGGCGGTACCGGGCTGGCGTTCGATTGGTCGTTGGTGCCCCGGAACCTGGACCGACCAATTATCCTGGCCGGTGGTTTGACCCCGGAGAATGTGCGTAGCGCTATCGAGCAAACGCAGCCATACGCGGTCGATGTCAGCGGCGGGGTGGAGGCGCGTCACGGGATCAAGGACGCCGATAAGATTCGGGCCTTCATGCGCGCGGTCAAAGGCGCCTGAGCACGATGTGACGGCGCTCCCGGCTTGGCCGTCCATAATCCTGTTGCACGGGCTGTCGTGAGGCCTGTGGCAGTCGAAACCAAGGTGGCGGGTGTTTTGCAAGGACCGGCCCCTGTTGAGCTGCACCTATGAATTCGCTTGGATAAGCCGGCTGGGCTCAGTGCCGCCGTCTTATTCGAACCCACTGCTTTGGAGAATGAAGAGCATGAGCAACTGGTTGGTAGACAAACTGATCCCATCGATCATGCGTTCCGAGGTGCAGAAGAGTTCGGTACCCGAAGGCCTTTGGCACAAGTGCCCCTCCTGTGACGCCGTGCTGTACAAGCCCGAGCTGGTAAAGACCCTGGATGTTTGCCCCAAGTGCAACCATCACATGCGCATCGACGCGCGTTCGCGTCTGGATATTTTTCTCGATGCCGACGGCCGTGAGGAGATCGGTGCCGAGCTGGAGCCTGTCGACCGTCTGAAGTTCCGCGATGGTAAAAAGTACAAGGACCGTTTGGCTGCTGCACAAAAGCAGACGGGCGAGAAGGATGCCTTGATCGCCATGCGCGGGACCTTGGAAAGCATGCCCGTGGTGGCCTGTGCCTTCGAGTTTTCCTTTATGGGAGGCTCGATGGGGGCGATCGTCGGCGAGCGCTTCGTGCGTGCCGCCAATGTGGCGCTCGAACAACGCTGCCCGCTCGTGTGTTTCTCGGCATCCGGCGGTGCGCGGATGCAGGAAGCGTTGATCTCCTTGATGCAGATGGCCAAGACCTCCGCGGTATTGGCGCGCTTGCGCGAAGAGGGTGTGCCTTTTATCTCGGTGCTGACCGACCCGGTTTATGGTGGCGTTTCCGCCAGTCTGGCCATGTTGGGTGATGTGATAGTCGGCGAACCGCGCGCGTTGATCGGTTTCGCCGGACCCCGGGTAATCGAGCAGACCGTACGCGAAAAACTGCCGGAAGGTTTCCAGCGAAGCGAGTTCCTGCTCGAGCACGGCGCCATCGATATGATCATCCATCGTGCGGAGCTGCGCCCACGTCTGGCCCGTCTGCTGGCCCAGCTGATGCAGCTGCCGTCGCCCGTCGCGCTACCGGCCACTGCATGAGCGAACGCACCCTGGCCGATTGGTTGGCCTACCTGGAGCAATTGCACCCGTCGGCGATCGATATGGGCTTGGAGCGCTCCAGGGCGGTGGCACAGCGTATGGGCTTGGAGCGAATCGCGCCGCGTGTGGTGACGGTCTCCGGCACCAACGGTAAGGGCTCGACCTGTGCTTTTCTAGCTGAATTGTTGCAAGCCCAAGGGCTGCGCGTCGGGGTGTACAGCTCGCCCCATTTGCTGCGCTATAACGAGCGCGTGCAGATTGCCGGCGAGCAGGCCGACGATGCTTCGCTATGCGAGGCGTTCGCCGCGGTCGAGGCTGCACGGGGCGAGATTTCCCTGACCTATTTCGAAATGGGCACGCTGGCTGCTTTCTGGCTGTTTCAGCGCGCTGCCCTTGATGCGGTGGTGTTGGAAGTCGGTTTGGGTGGACGCCTCGATGCGGTCAATTTGATCGATGCGGACCTGGCCATCATCACCAGTATCGGTCTCGATCACGCCGAGTGGTTGGGCGATACCCGCGAATCCGTGGCCTATGAAAAGGCCGGTATCTACCGCGCCGGTAAGCCGGCCTTGTGCGGCGATCTCGAGCCGCCGCAAACCTTATTGGACCAAGTGGCGCTGCTGGATGCGCCATTCGTTTTGCGCGGCCGCGATTATGATCTGAGTCGCGACGGGCAGGGGTGGCAGTGGTACGGGGTGAGTGCCGAAGGCCGGCCATTGCAGCTGGAAGGCTTGCCGTTGCTCGACTTGCCGATGGAAAATGCCGCGCTGGCTTTGCAGGCCTATGCCCTGATGGCGCTGCCCTGGCAACGCGAGCAGCTTGTCGACGCTTTGTTGCGTACGCGGGTGGGCGGTCGTTTGGAGCGTCGCACCCTGCAATGGCAGGGTAAGTCGCTGACGCTGCTGCTCGATGTTGGGCATAATCCCCATGCTGCGGAGTACCTGGCGCAGCGTTTGGCCGACAGACCGGTGAACGGCAGGCGCTTGGCGGTGTTCGGGTTATTGGCCGACAAGGATTTGCCGGGCGTGGTCGCACCTTTGTTGAACGAGGTGGGCGATTGGGCCGTGGCGCCGTTGCCCACCAGTCGCACCCGGCCGGCCGCCGAGCTGCACGCTCATCTACAGGGCTGTGGGGTGCAAGTGGCGGTCTATGATGATGTGAAAGCGGCGTTGCGGGCACAATGTGCACGCGCTTCGGCAGAAGATGAAATTCTGCTATTCGGATCTTTTTACTGCGTGGCCGAGGCCTTGGATTGGCTGGCTTGCCATGCCAATGGGGACATGCAGGATGGCTTTGCTGGATAAAGGATTGAAGCAGCGCATGGTCGGGGCGCTGGTGCTGGTGGCGCTGGCGGTGATCTTCCTGCCCATGCTGCTGTCGCGCGAAGACGAGTTGCGCCATGTCGTGGTCGACGCGCCCGCGATGCCGCAAGCCCCGGCCATGCCGCAGATCGAAATGCAGCCGGTCATTGTGCCTGAACCGCAGATATTGCCCGACGAACCCGTGCCCGAATCCCTCGAGCCGGCCGCGGCTGCCGCCCAGGTGCCAGCAGCCGAGACCGCAACACCTAGTGCCGATGCAACGCCTCCGGCTGCTCGCCTGGATGCCAATAGTCTGCCGGTTAGTTGGTCGGTGCAGTTGGCCAGCCTGTCCAGCCGCAGCGGTGCGGAAAACCTGCAGAAAACCCTGCGCACTCAGGGCTACAACGCCTACATCCGCAGCGTCGACGGGATGAACAGGGTGTTTGTCGGCCCGCTGGTCGAGCGTGTGGAAGCCAATCGCCTGCGCGATCAGTTGAATCGCCAGCACAAGCTAAATGGTTTCGTGGTGCGCTTTCAGCCCGAGCGCAACTAAGCGGTTTACCCGGGCTTTTCAGCAGCCTGCTAATCCTTTGCTTACTCCCCGCCGGGGGCTCTGTTAAAATGCAGCGCCTTTTCCGTCGGTAATCTGCAACGTGGCATTCACCTGGGTCGATTGGGCGTTTATCGCCATCATTGCCGTATCGAGTTTGATCAGTTTGAGCCGCGGCTTCGTCAAGGAAGCCCTGTCTTTGCTCACCTGGATTATCGCCGGTGCGGTTGCCTGGATGTTCGGTGGCGCATTGTCGCAGCACCTCGGCGGATGGATCGAAACACCTTCTGCCCGCGTGATAGCCGCCTGCGCCATACTCTTTGTCGTGACCCTGCTGGTCGGGGCGTTGATCAATTACCTGATCGGCGAGTTGATCCGCGTGACCGGTTTATCCGGTACCGATCGCTTTCTGGGCATGGTGTTCGGTGCCGCACGGGGCGGTTTGCTGGTCGTGGTGCTGGTCGGGCTGTTGAGTCTGGCGCCGGTGCAGGAAGACCCGTGGTGGCGGCAGTCCGCGCTGTTACCACATTTTTTGATGGTCGCCGACTGGTCGAAAAATCTCATTTGGGGGATGTCCAGTCAGTGGCTCGCCAGCGGTGTCAGCGCACCGGCTGAGCTGCCGTTTAAAGAAGTGCTCTCAGGGCCCAAGCTGCCTTGAATGCGTTGAAGAATTAGCCTGTTCCATTCAGTAGGGGTTGCGTCACATGTGCGGCATTGTCGGGATCGTCGGTAAATCGAACGTCAATCAGGCGCTGTATGACGGCCTCACCGTCCTTCAGCACCGCGGCCAGGATGCTGCCGGTATCGTCACCAGCCATGATGGCCGGTTGTTTTTACGCAAGGATAACGGCCTGGTGCGCGATGTGTTCCATCAGCGCCATATGCAGCGTCTGGTCGGCCATATGGGTATCGGCCATGTGCGTTACCCGACCGCGGGTAGCTCCAGTTCGGCCGAGGCGCAGCCGTTTTACGTTAACTCGCCTTATGGCATCACCCTGGCGCACAACGGCAATCTGACCAACGTCGAGCAGTTGGCCAAGGAAATATACGAGTCCGACCTGCGCCATGTGAACACCAATTCCGACTCGGAAGTGCTGCTCAACGTATTCGCCCACGAGTTGGCGCAGCGCGGCAAGTTGCAGCCTAACGAGGAAGACGTATTCGCCGCGGTCAGCGGAGTGCACGAGCGTTGCATCGGCGGCTATGCGGTGGTGGCGATGATCACCGGCTATGGCATCGTCGGTTTCCGCGATCCCCATGGCATCCGCCCGATCGTCTTCGGCCAGCGCCATACCGATGAAGGCGTCGAGTACATGATCGCCTCGGAAAGCGTGTCCCTGGACGTTCTGGGCTTCACCCTGATCCGCGATCTGGCGCCGGGCGAGGCGGTCTACATCACCGAGGACGGCAAGCTGTCGACCCGTCAGTGTGCGAGCAATCCGCAGTTTTCGCCGTGCATCTTCGAGCACGTCTACCTGGCCCGTCCCGACTCGATCATGGACGGCGTCTCGGTGTACAAGGCGCGTTTGCGCATGGGCGAGAAGTTGGCCGATAAGATTCTGCGCGAACGCCCGAATCACGACATCGACGTGGTTATCCCGATTCCGGATACCAGCCGCACTTCGGCGCTGGAGCTGGCTAATCACCTGGGCGTGAAGTTCCGCGAGGGCTTCGTCAAGAACCGTTATATCGGCCGTACCTTCATCATGCCCGGCCAGGCCGCGCGCAAGAAGTCGGTACGCCAGAAGCTCAACGCCATCGAGCTGGAATTCCGCGGCAAGAACGTGATGCTGGTGGACGACTCCATCGTGCGTGGCACGACCTGCAAGCAGATCATTCAGATGGCCCGCGAAGCCGGGGCGAAGAACGTCTACTTCTGCTCGGCGGCGCCGGCGGTGCGTTACCCGAACGTTTATGGCATCGATATGCCCAGCGCCCATGAACTGATCGCGCACAACCGCAGCACCGAAGAAGTCGCCGAACTGATCGGCGCCGATTGGCTGGTATATCAGGATCTGCCCGATCTGATCGAAGCCGTCGGTGGCGGCAAGGTGAAGATCGACGCCTTCGATTGCGCGGTATTCGACGGTAAATACGTCACCGGCGATATCGACGAGCATTACCTGAACAAGATCGAGCAGGCGCGCAACGACGCCACCAAGGTCAAGTCTCAGGCGGTCAGCGCGATCATCGATCTGTATAACAATTAAGCTGCAAGCTTGTAGTCCGGATGCAATCCGGGGACGTTATCGAGCGAAGGAATCGACCCGGATTGCATCCGGGCTACGGCATGAGGTGGGAAAATGACGCAAGAGTGGCAAGCAGGGCGCCTGGATAGCGATCTAGAAGGCGTGGGTTTCGATACCCTGGCCGTGCGCGCCGGTCAGCGGCGCTCGCCGGAAGGCGAACACAGCGAGGCGATTTATCCGACCTCCAGCTATGTGTTCCGCACCGCGGCCGATGCCGCCGCACGCTTTGCCGGCGAGGTGCCGGGTAACGTTTATTCACGCTATACCAACCCCACGGTGCGAGCGTTCGAAGAGCGTATCGCTGCCCTTGAAGGCGCCGAGCAAGCGGTTGCCACGTCCTCGGGCATGTCGGCGATTCTGGCGATGGTCATGAGTCTGTGCAGCGGCGGCGACCATGTGTTGGTGTCGCGCAGTGTGTTCGGCTCGACCATCAGCCTGTTCGAGAAGTACCTCAAGCGCTTCGGCGTGCAGGTCGATTACGTGCCGCTGGCGGACCTGCAAGCCTGGGCGGATGCCTGCAAGCCGAACACCAAATTGCTGTTCGTCGAGTCGCCGTCCAATCCCCTGGCCGAATTGGTCGATATCGCCGCCTTGGCCGATATCGCCCATGCCAAAGGCGCATTGTTGGCGGTGGACAACTGCTTCTGCACGCCGGCGCTGCAGCAGCCGCTGAAGCTCGGTGCGGA
>NZ_CAMPHN010000222.1 GCF_946885885.1 uncultured Pseudomonas sp. | reverse complement strand
CTTCCGCCGCCGATGGCTATGCATCGCCCCGGCCGGCCAGCCCCATAACAACAATAGTGAGGATCAGCATGACCAAGAGCACCCTTTCCCGCGCCGTCGCTATCGCCCTGGCCGCCACCCTGCTCAGCGCCCCGGTATTGGCCGAGGAGTTGACCGGCACTCTGAAGAAGATCAAGGAATCCGGCAGCATCACCCTGGGTCACCGCGACGCCTCCATTCCCTTTTCCTACTTCGGCAACGATCCGAGCCAACCCATCGGCTACTCCCACGATCTGCAATTGAAAGTGGTCGAGGCGATCAAGCAGAAGCTGGACATGCCGGAGCTGAAAGTCCGCTACAACCTGGTTACCTCGCAGACCCGTATTCCGCTGGTGCAGAACGGCACTGTCGATCTGGAATGCGGCTCCACCACCAACAATATCGAGCGCCAGCGCCAGGTCGATTTCTCGGTCGGCATCTTCGAAGTGGGCACCCGCCTGCTGGCGAAGAAGAGCGCGGGCGTCAACGACTTCGCCGACCTCAAGGGCAAGAACGTGGTGACCACCGCCGGCACCACCTCCGAGCGCCTGCTGAAGATCATGAACGCCGAGCAGAAGATGGGCATGAACATCATCTCGGCCAAGGACCACGGCGAGTCCTTCCTGATGCTCGAATCCGGCCGCGCACTGGCCTTTATGATGGACGACGCCCTGCTCTACGGCGAAATGGCCAAGGCCAAGAAGCCGGACGACTGGGCCGTGGTCGGCACGCCGCAATCGTTCGAAATTTACGGCTGCATGATGCGCAAAGACGACCCGGCGTTCAAACAGGTGGTCGACGGCGCGATCAGCGCCACCTTCAACTCGGGCGAAATCACCGCGATCTACGACAAGTGGTTTATGCAGCCCATCGCACCGAAAAACCTCAACCTGAATTTCCCCATGAGCGATGAGCTGAAAAAACTCATCGCCGCGCCCACCGACAAGTCTGCCGAGCAGATCTGACCCGGTGACACCGCGCGCTCACAAGGGGCGCGGTGTGGGAACCAGGGAGCGACCCGGACGAGGTGAAGCGCTGCATCGTTCACCCGCCCGACCTCCCGCTTTCACCCGATAGGACTAGGGGGCACCGCTGCCACAAGCAGCGGGGTAGGTCGGCGCCTGCCCCCTTATCCGCCTACACGTCGTACTTGGCTCTACCCGAGGGGGAACCCAAATGAACTACAACTGGGACTGGGGCATCTTTTTCAAGCCCACCGGCATCGGCAGCGAGATCTACCTGGACTGGTTTTTCACCGGCCTGGGCTGGACCATCGCCATCGCCCTGGTCGGCTGGATAGTCGCATTGCTGCTCGGCTCGTTGCTCGGCGTGATGCGCACGGTGCCGAACCGCTGGATCTCCGGCATCGCCACCACTTATGTGGAAATCTTCCGCAACGTACCGCTGCTGGTGCAGCTGTTCCTCTGGTACTTCCTGGTGCCGGACCTGCTGCCCGAGCCGTTGGAGATGTGGTTCAAGCAGGACTTGAATCCGGCGACTTCGGCTTATCTGTCGGTTGTGATTTGTCTTGGCCTGTTCACCGCCGCGCGGGTCTGCGAGCAGGTGCGCACCGGCATTCAGGCGCTGCCCAAGGGGCAGACCGCGGCGGCCTACGCCATGGGTTTCCGCCTGCCGCAGATCTACAGCAACGTGCTGCTGCCCCAGGCCTACCGCATCATCATTCCGCCGCTGACCAGCGAGTTTCTGAACATCTTCAAGAACTCCTCGGTGGCCTCCTTGATCGGCCTGATGGAACTGCTCGCGCAAACCAAGCAAACCGCCGAATTCAGCGCCAACCTGTTCGAAGCCTTCACCCTGGCGACGCTGATCTATTTCACCTTGAACATGGGTCTGATGCTGCTGATGCGCGCGGTCGAGAAACGCGTCGCGGTGCCGGGGCTGATTGCCGTGGGGGGTAAATAATGGACTTCAGTGCGATCCTGCCGGCGCTGCCCGGTCTCTGGGACGGCATGGCGATGACCTTGCAGTTGATGGCCCTGGGCGTGCTCGGCGGCGTGGTGCTGGGCACCCTGCTGGCGCTGATGCGCTTGTCCCACAACCCGCTGCTGGCCAAAGCCGCCGCCACCTACGTCAACTACTTCCGCTCGATCCCGCTGCTGCTGGTGATCACCTGGTTCTACTTCGCGGTGCCGTTCATGCTGCGCTGGGTCACCGGCGAAGACACCCCGGTCGGCGCGTTCAGCTCCTGCCTGGTGGCCTTCATCATGTTCGAGGCGGCGTACTTCTGCGAGATCGTCCGCGCCGGGATTCAAGCCATCCCGCGCGGCCAGATGGGCGCGGCACAAGCGCTGGGGATGAGCTACCCGCAAACCATGCGCCTGATCATCCTGCCCCAGGCGTTCCGCAAGATGACCCCGCTGCTGTTGCAGCAAAGCATCATCCTGTTCCAGGACACCTCGCTGGTTTACACCGTGGGGCTGATGGACTTCCTCAACGCTTCGCGCTCGCGCGGCGACATCATCGGTCAGGCCCATGAGTTTCTGATCTTCGCCGGCCTGGTCTATTTCACAATCAGCTTCGCCGCCTCGCTGCTGGTCAAGCATCTGCAAAGAAGGTTAGCCGTATGATCTCGATCAATAACGTCAACAAGTGGTACGGGGACTTCCAGGTGCTGACCGATTGCAGCACCGAGGTGAAGAAAGGCGAAGTGGTGGTGGTGTGCGGGCCTTCCGGCTCGGGCAAGTCGACGCTGATCAAATGCGTCAACGCCCTGGAGCCGTTCCAGAAGGGCGACATCGTGGTCGACGGCACCTCGATCGCCGACAAAGCCACCAACCTGCCGAAGCTGCGCTCGCGGGTCGGCATGGTGTTCCAGCACTTCGAGTTGTTCCCGCACCTGAGCATCGCCGAGAACCTCAGCATCGCCCAGATCAAGGTGCTCGGTCGCAGCAAGGCCGAGGCCAACGCCAAGGGCCTCAAGCTGCTCGAGCGGGTCGGCCTGGCCGCCCACGCGCACAAACATCCCGGCCAGCTGTCCGGCGGCCAGCAGCAACGGGTGGCGATTGCCCGCGCCCTGGCCATGGATCCGGTGGTGATGCTGTTCGACGAACCGACCTCGGCGCTCGACCCGGAAATGGTCAACGAAGTGCTCGACGTCATGGTGCAACTGGCCAACGAGGGCATGACCATGATGTGCGTGACCCATGAAATGGGCTTCGCGCGCAAGGTCGCCGACCGGGTGATCTTCATGGACGCCGGACAGATCGTCGAAGACTGCCCCAAGGAAGAATTCTTCGGCGACGTCTCGGCGCGCTCGGACCGCGCGCAGCAGTTCCTGGCGAAAATCCTTCAGCACTGATCGCTGCCCCGTAGGGCGGGTGCACCCCGCCGCCCCGCCTGCTTGGCGGGTTTCACCCGCCCTACGAACTGCGCACTTTTTTGTGGGAGGCGCTTCAGCGGCGATTGGCCGGCCTGAGCCGCAACAGCAGCACGGCTAAAGCGGCACGCCGCACCTACCCAGCAAGGAACGACTGTGATGCAATGCCACATCGCCAGCCTTCGCGCCTTGCCGCCAGCCCTGAACGTGAAACCGCGCATCGCTCAACGTCTGCTACTCACCCTACTGATGCTCCTGCTGGTGCTCAGTTGCGGCTACGCGGGCTATCACATCAGCCAAGGCATCGGCATCCGCGCCCTGGCCGAGAGCGGCGAACGCCAGCTCGAACTCAACGCCCGCGCGGTCGAGAGCGAAATCACCAAATACACCTACCTGCCCAGCCTGCTGGAGCTCGATTACAGCGTCGGGCGTTTGCTGAAAACGCCGACCGTCTACCGCCGCAATCAGGTCAACGAGTTCCTCGAAGGCCTCAACCAGCGCAGCGGCAGCCTGGCCATCTATGTGCTGGACACCAGCGGACGGGTGCTGGCCACCAGCAACTGGCGCGAACCGAACAGCTTTCTCGGTGAGGATCTGTCGTTTCGCGCCTATTTCCAGGATGCCTTGCAAGGCAAACCCGGACGCTTCTACGGCATCGGCAGCACCACCGGCGAACCCGGCTATTACCTGGCCCACGGCCTCAAGGACGGCCTGCGGCTGATCGGCGTGGCGGTGGTCAAAGTGCGCCTCGACGCGCTGGAGCAACGCTGGCAACGCGCGCAGTTGCAAGCCTATGTCAGCGACGAGAACGGCATCATCATTCTTTCCAGCAACCCGACGCGACGGCTCAAGGCCATCCACCGGCTGGGGCCGCACACCCGCGAGCGCCTGGCGCGCAGCCTGCAATACCACTGGCACGCCCTGGAAGAGTTGCAACCGCTGGCGCGCCAATCCCTGGGCAATGGCCTCGAACAAGTCACCTTCGCCGATGACGAAGACAGCGCCACGCCGCCCCGACCGATCGACTACCTGGCGCAATCGCGACCGCTGGACGATACGCCCTGGCGCCTGACCCTGCTCACCTCGCTCGAAGATCAGCATCGTGCGGCCATGAGCCATGCCATATTGGCGTCCGTGGTTTGCGCCTTGCTGGCGTTTTTGCTGATCGCCTGGAATGAGCGGCGCAAGGTGATCGCCACCCGCCTCGCCGCCCGCGAAGCACTCGAACGGGCGAACAACGAGCTGGAGCGCAAGATCGCCGAACGCACCGTCGATTTGCAGGCCAGCAACCAGCGCCTGAAGGCCGAAATCAGCGAACGCCAGCAGGCCGAAACCACCCTGCGTCAGGCCCAGGACGAACTGGTGCAAGCCGGCAAGCTGGCGGTGATCGGGCAGATGTCGACCAATATCGCCCACGAACTCAACCAACCCCTGGCGGCGCTGCGCACCCTGTCCGGCAATACCGTGCGCTTCCTGCAACGCGGCGCGCTGGATACCGCCAGCGCCAACCTGCAAACGATCAACGAACTGGTCGATCGCATGGGCAAGATCACCGGCAGCCTGCGCGCCTTCGCCCGCCGTTCCGATGACCGCGGCGAAGCCAATCTGCTGCAAGCGGTGGACGCCGCCCTGCTGTTGCTGCAACCGCGCCTGGAGCAGCAAGCCGTGCAGATTCACCGCGACTATCCTCAGGACCCGCTACAGGACCAGGGCGACATCCGCCTGGCCATCGACCAGACCCGTCTGGAGCAGATCCTCGTCAACCTGATCGCCAACGCCCTGGATGCGCTGAGCGAGCAGGAGGATCGCCAGCTCTGGCTCAGCGGCCAGGACGACGGCGAGCGCTACCTGTTCAGCGTGCGCGACAACGGCCCCGGCATCGCGCCGGACGCGCGGGCGCATCTGTTCGAACCCTTCTTCACCACCAAACCCGGCGAAAAAGGCCTGGGTCTGGGCCTGACCCTGTCCGCCAGCCTGGCGGCCGCCGCCTCCGGCAGCCTCACCGTGCAACACCCGCCAAGCGGCGGCAGCGCCTTCGAACTGCGCCTGCCCAAGCCCGCCTCCAGCCGCGAGAACAGCCATGAACGACCCGCTTAGCGTCCTGATCGTCGAAGACGACCCCCATGTTTTGCTCGGCTGCCAGCAAGCCCTGGCCCTGGAAGATATCGCCAGCGAAGGGGTCGCCAGCGCCGAGCAGGCCTTGCAGCGCGTCGGCGCGGATTTCGCCGGCATCGTCGTCAGCGATATCCGCCTGCCCGGCATCGACGGCCTGGAACTGCTGACCCGCCTCAAACAGCGCGACCCCAGCCTGCCAGTGGTACTGATCACCGGCCACGGCGATATCGGCATGGCGGTCAATGCCATGCGCGACGGCGCCTACGACTTTATGGAGAAGCCGTTCTCGCCCGAGCGCCTGGTCGATGTGGTGCGCCGCGCCCTGGAACAACGCGGCCTGGCCCGCGAAGTCTCGGCGCTGCGCCGTCAACTGGCCGGGCGCCAAGCGCTGGAGCAGCGGATCATCGGTCGCTCGCCGGCGGTGCAAAAACTCCGCGAACTGATCGCCAACGTCGCCGATACCGCGGCCAACGTATTGATCGAAGGCGAAACCGGCACCGGCAAGGAACTGGTCGCGCGTTGCCTGCACGACTTCAGCCGTCGTCAGGCGAAAGAGTTCGTCGCGCTCAATTGCGGCGGCCTGCCGGAAAATCTGTTCGAGAGCGAAATCTTCGGCCACGAAGCCCATGCCTTCACCGGCGCCGGCAAACGCCGGGTCGGCAAGATCGAGCACGCCCATGGCGGCACCCTGTTTCTCGACGAAGTCGAAAGCATGCCGATGAGCCTGCAAATCAAACTGCTGCGCGTATTGCAGGAACACAGCCTGGAACGCCTCGGCTCGAACCAGAGCGTGGCGGTGGACTGCCGGGTAATCGCCGCAACCAAATCCGACCTGGACCAACAGAGCAAACGCGGCCAGTTCCGCAGCGACTTCTATTACCGGCTCAACGTGGTCACCCTCGAACTGCCGCCGCTACGCGAACGCCGCGAAGACATCACCCTGCTGTTCGAACACTTCCTGCAACTCTCGGCGCTGCGCTTCGACCGCGCCGCACCGGAACTCGACCGCCACACCCTGGCCGCGCTGATGGCCCACGACTGGCCGGGCAACGTGCGCGAACTGCGCAACGTCGCCGAACGCTTCGCCCTCGGCCTGCCGGTATTCAA
>NZ_CAMPHN010000221.1 GCF_946885885.1 uncultured Pseudomonas sp. | reverse complement strand
GGGGTGGATGGCTTTAAAAATGCCATTGGGCGCGCCGTGGCCGAGGTTGAAAACAACCTGCCGCAGCGTCTTCATGGGCGTCTGGAGGATATGCTGCTTTGATGTGACCGCGCCCGGCGGCTCGTCATCCAACTGTCAGTTTGTTGCGTTTGGCTAATGCCAGGCGTGTATTTTTTCCCCGGCGATAAAACCATTAGGGGCTTATTTTATGTCCGCTTCCCTCGCATTTGTCTTTCCTGGCCAAGGTTCGCAATCCCTCGCGATGTTGGCTGAGCACGGCGCTCAGCAGGTGGTCATCGACACCTTTGGCGAAGCTTCCGAGGCGCTTGGTTACGATTTATGGGCACTGACCCAGCAGGGCCCGGAAGAGCAGCTCAATCAAACCGATAAAACCCAGCCGGCGATTCTCGCCGCGTCCATTGCCCTATGGCGTTTGTGGTGTGCAGAAGGTGGTGCGCAGCCGGGTTTTCTCGCCGGCCATAGTCTGGGCGAATACTCCGCGCTGGTGGCTGCTGGGAGCCTGCCGTTCGATCAGGCCGTGCGCCTGGTGGAAGTGCGCGGCCAGCTGATGCAGCAGGCTGTGCCGGCTGGGCAGGGCGGTATGGCGGCCATTCTCGGCCTGGACGATGCCGATGTGCTGGCGGCCTGTGCCGAAGCGGCCCAGGGCGACGTGGTCAGCGCGGTGAACTTCAATGCGCCAGGGCAGGTCGTAATCGCCGGTAGCGCCGCTGCGGTGGCGCGTGCCGTCGATGCGTGCAAAGCGCGCGGCGCCAAGCGTGCCATGCCGTTGCCGGTCAGCGTGCCGTCGCACTGCGATTTGATGCGCCCGGCGGCGGAGCGGTTTGCCGAATCCATTGCCGGGATTGCCTGGCAGGCGCCGCAGATTGCCCTGGTGCAGAACGTCAGTGCATCGGTGGTCACCGATGTGGAGAGCCTGAAAAATAATTTATTGATGCAGTTGTACAGTCCGGTTCGCTGGGTCGAGTCGATGGTTTGCCTGGCCGAGCAGGGCGTCACCGATCTGCTCGAGTGCGGTCCGGGTAAAGTGCTGTCGGGACTGAACAAACGCTGCGTTAAAGGTATTACCACCCATAATCTGGAAACCCCGGATGCCTTCGCCGCCGCCCGTGCGGCCCTGGCTGAATAAGGAGAGGTTTTATGAGTCTGCAAGGTAAGGTTGCTCTGGTTACCGGTGCGAGTCGTGGTATCGGTCAGGCCATCGCGCTGGAGTTGGGGCGTCAAGGTGCCGTGGTCATCGGGACGGCAACCACGGCGTCGGGTGCCGAGCGGATTGCTGAAACGCTCAAGGAGTACGGTATCGAAGGCGCCGGTTTAGTGCTGGATGTCGGCGATAACGAGTCGGTTGCCACCACGCTCGAGCATATTCAGCAGCATCTCGGTCAGCCGACGATCCTGGTGAATAATGCCGGCATCACCCGCGATAACCTGATGCTGCGCATGAAGGATGACGAGTGGTTCGATGTCATCAATACCAATTTGAACAGCCTTTACCGGCTCTCCAAGGCAGTCTTGCGCGGCATGACCAAGGCGCGCCATGGGCGCATCATCAACATTGGTTCGGTCGTCGGAGCTATGGGCAACGCCGGCCAAGTGAATTATGCTGCCGCCAAGGCCGGGCTGGAAGGTTTCGGTCGTGCGTTAGCGCGTGAAGTCGGTTCGCGGGGTATTACCGTGAACGCCGTCGCGCCAGGCTTTATCGATACAGACATGACCCGCGAATTGCCGGAAGCTCAGCGCGATGCGCTGCTTACGCAGATTCCGTTGGGCCGTTTGGGGCAGGCAGAGGAGATCGCGAAAGTGGTCGCCTTCCTGGCTTCCGATGGCGCCGCTTACGTGACAGGGGCTACTATCCCTGTGAATGGCGGTATGTACATGAGCTAAATGTGACGGATGCCTTCAGAAAAATGTCATAGCTGCTGTCTAAAATCCGTTATAAAGCTGCAATAGGTTTATAGACAGTTCGTTGAAGTGTTTCTGGGGGTCCCTGCATTCCGCTTGAAATGCTAAAAAACCTTTCTATACACTGGCCGCAGACCAGCTGCCTGGATTGTTTCAATTAGGAGTGAAAACAAGGTATGAGCACCATCGAAGAACGCGTCAAGAAAATCGTAGCCGAACAACTTGGCGTCAAAGAAGAGGAAGTAACCAACAGCGCTTCCTTCGTCGAAGACCTGGGTGCTGACTCTCTTGACACCGTTGAGCTGGTGATGGCTCTCGAAGAGGAATTCGAGACCGAGATCCCGGACGAGCAGGCCGAGAAGATCACCACCGTTCAAGAAGCCATCGACTACGTTACCGCACACGCGTAAACGCACTCGTCGCTTCTCGACTCGGAAAAGCCGCACGCCTGTCATGGGGGTGCGGCTTTTCTTTAAGCGCTTCTCAGGCGTTACAAAATAGAAAAGGAGATTGCTGTGTCGCGTAGACGCGTCGTGGTTACCGGGATGGGCATGTTGTCGCCGCTGGGTAACGATGTGCCGAGCAGCTGGCAGGGTATTTTGGCCGGGCGCAGCGGTATCGGCTTGCTTGAGCATATCGACCTTTCCGCTTTCTCCACGCGTTTCGGTGGGGCGGTCAAGGGCTTCAATGTCGAGGAGTACTTGTCCGCTAAAGAAGCGCGCAAGCTCGATCTCTTTATTCAATACGGTTTGGCCGCCAGTTTTCAGGCGATGCGCGATGCCGGGCTGGAAGTCACGGATGCCAATCGCGAACGAATTGGTGTGGCCATGGGGTCCGGTATCGGCGGTTTGACCAATATCGAGAACAACTGCAAATCCCTGAGCGAGCAAGGGCCGCGGCGGATTTCGCCGTTCTTCGTGCCGGGCTCGATCATCAATATGATTTCAGGTTTCCTGTCGATCCATCTGGGTTTGCAGGGGCCGAACTATGCCATTGCCACGGCATGCACGACCGGTACCCACTGTATCGGTATGGCCGCGCGCAATATCGCCTATGGCGAAGCCGATGTGATGGTCGCCGGCGGTGCCGAAATGGCCTCCTGTGGGCTGGGGCTGGGCGGCTTTGCCGCTGCGCGCGCACTGTCGACGCGCAACGACGAGCCGACCAAGGCCAGCCGGCCATGGGATAAGGACCGCGATGGTTTCGTGCTTTCCGATGGTGCGGGTGCATTGGTACTGGAAGAGTTGGAGCACGCCAAGGCGCGCGGTGCGCATATCCATGCCGAATTGATCGGTTTCGGCATGAGCGGCGATGCCTATCACATGACCTCGCCGCCGGAAGATGGCGCGGGTGCGGCTCGCTGCATGGCCAATGCATTGCGCGATGCCGGGTTGAACGCCGACCAGGTGCAGTACATCAATGCCCACGGCACCTCGACATCGGCCGGCGACAAAGCGGAGGCGGCAGCGGTGAAGTCGGTGTTCGGCGAGCAGGCATACAAGCTGGCCGTCAGTTCGACCAAGTCGATGACCGGTCACTTGCTCGGGGCCGCGGGTGCGGTCGAAGCGATCTTCAGTATTCTGGCGATCCGCGATCAGGTCGCACCGCCCACCATCAATCTGGACGAGCCCGATGAGGGTTGCGATCTGGACTTCGTGGCGCACCAGGCCAAGGCGTTGCCGGTCGACGTGGCGTTGTCCAACTCGTTCGGTTTCGGCGGAACCAACGGTTCCCTGGTGTTCCGCCGGTTCGCTGGCTGATGCTGAGCTGGGTCGACGGTCAGCCCGCCGAGTCATTGGCGGTAACCGATCGTGGTTTGGCCTATGGCGATGGTCTGTTCGAGACCATCGCGGTCACTGCGGGCGTGCCGTCTTTGCTGGATCGCCATCTGTCGCGCTTGACGCAGGGTTGCGTGCGCCTGGGGATTCCGGTCGATCCAGCATCGGTTCGCGCCGAGCTATTGGCCTTCAGTCAGATGCTGGGCGACGGTGTGGTCAAGTTGATCCTGACCCGCGGCGATGGCTTGCGCGGTTATGCGCCGCCGCAGCCGGTGCAGCCGCGGCGGATTTTGCAAGGTAGCGCGAAGCCCGCCTATCCGGCGACCAATGCCGAACACGGCATAAGGTTATTCCCCTGTGCGACGCGTTTGGCCGAGCAACCGGCACTGGCCGGTCTGAAGCATCTCAATCGCCTGGAGCAGGTGTTGGCCCGCGGCGAATGGCAGGACGCCGAGCATGCCGAAGGGTTGATGCGCGACACCGGTGGGCGGGTCGTCGAGGGCGTCTACAGCAATCTGTTTCTGATCAAGGATGGCCGCCTGTCGACCGCCGATTTATCGCGTTGCGGTGTGGCGGGGGTGATGCGTGCGGAGCTGCTGGAGCGCGCCGCTGCTCTTGGTCTGGTCTGCGACATTCGCGATATAAGCCTCGATGAGCTGGTCGCCGCAGACGAGGTGTTTCTCTGCAATAGCCTCTATGGCATCTGGCCCGTGCGGGCGCTACAAGCACGCGACTGGCCGGTTGGCCCGCTCACCCGTAAACTGCAAGCTATTACCCGCGATCTATTGGACTGCTGATTAGTGATACGCAAACTATTGCTGCTGCTCGAAGGCGGTGTACTGCTGGCTGCGATATTGGTGATGTTTGCCGCTTGGCAGCAGCATTCGGCTTTGCAGCAGCCGCTGAATTTGAGCGAAGAGCGTCTGCTCGAGGTGCCTGCTGGCGCAACCCCGGGCGGTGTTCTCAATCGTTTGCAGAGCGAAGGGGTTTTGCACGATGCCTTCTGGCTGCGCCAATACTGGCGCTTCAACTTGGCCAATCAGCCGCTGCACAGTGGCGAGTACCGCCTGACACCGGGCCTCAAAGTCATCGATATGCTGGGCCTGTGGCGAAAGGGCGAGGTGGTGCAGTACAGCCTGACGCTGGTCGAAGGTTGGAGTTTTCGTCAGGTGCGCGCTGCCTTGGCGCGAGAAGCCCGGCTGGAGCAGACCCTGGACGAGTTGAGCGATGCCGAAGTAATGAAACGCCTGGGCCAGCCTGGGCTGAATCCTGAAGGTCGGTTTTTCCCCGATACCTATCGCTATGTGGGTGGCATGAGCGATCTGGATTTGCTCAAACAAGCCTACGCGCGCCTGGAAACGGTGCTGGCCGAAGAGTGGCGGGAACGCGCCGAGGGTTTGCCTTACAAGGAGCCCTACGACGCCCTGATCATGGCGTCGATAATCGAGAAGGAAACCGGGGTGCCGGAGGAGCGCAGCGCGATTGCCGGGGTATTCGTGCGGCGTCTGAAAATTGGCATGCGCCTGCAAACCGACCCCACGGTGATTTTCGGCATGGGCGAACGCTACAACGGTAAAATCACCCGCGCCGATTTACTGGATCCCACGCCTTACAACACCTATGCGATCGATGGCATGCCGCCGACGCCTATTGCGCTGGTCGGTCGCGAAGCGATTCATGCCGCCTTGCACCCGGCGGCGGGCAAAAGCTTATATTTCGTGGCTCGGGGCGATGGCAGTCATGTGTTTTCCGACACCCTCAAGGCGCATAATCGCGCGGTGCGTGAGTACCAGCTCAAGCGCCGCGCGGATTACCGTTCCAGTCCGGCCCCCATACAGCAAGCATCTGAATAAGGACGGCCCGTGAGCGGTTTGTTTATCACCTTGGAAGGCCCCGAAGGCGCCGGCAAAAGCACCAATCGCGACTATCTGGCCACGCGTCTCGGCGAGCTGGGCATCGAGGTCTTGCTGACCCGGGAACCCGGTGGCACGCCGCTGGCGGAGCGTATCCGCGAGTTGCTACTGGCGCCCAGCGATGAGCCGATGGCCGCCGATACCGAGTTGTTGTTGGTATTCGCCGCCCGCGCCCAGCACCTGGCCCAGGTGATCCGTCCGGCTTTGGCGCGTGGCTGTGTGGTCTTGTGCGATCGATTCACCGATGCGACCTATGCATATCAAGGGGGCGGGCGTGGTTTATCGCAAGCGCGTATCGCAACCTTGGAAAACTTCGTGCAAGGCGAGTTGCGCCCCGACCTGACCCTGGTCTTCGATCTGCCGGTGGAAATCGGCTTGGCGCGCGCCGCCGCCCGCGGACAACTGGATCGCTTCGAACGGGAAGCGCGCAGCTTCTTCGAGGCGGTGCGGCAGACCTATCTGCAGCGCGCCGCTGCCGAGCCGCAGCGCTATCGGATCGTCGATGCCGCGCAGCCCTTGGAGCAGGTTCAGCAAGCGCTGAATGGCCTATTGCCACGGATTGCGGAGCTGGCCCATGGCTGATGTCTACCCCTGGCAGGAGGCCCTTTGGCAACAACTGGCCGGCCGTAGCCAGCATGCCCATGCATACCTGCTGCATGGCCCTGCCGGTATCGGCAAGCGCGCCCTGGCCGAGCGGTTGATGGCGCGTTTATTGTGTCAGGCGCCAGCGGGGCTCGATGCCTGCGGCCAGTGCAAGTCCTGTCACCTACTGGCAGCCGGGACCCACCCCGATAACTTCGTTCTCGAACCGGAAGAGGCCGATAAGGCGATCAAGGTCGATCAGGTACGCACCCTGGTCGCGTTCGTGGTGCAGACCGCGCAACTCGCCGGGCGCAAGGTGATATTGGTCGAGCCCGCCGAGGCGATGAATCTGAACGCGGCCAATGCGCTGCTGAAAAGCCTCGAGGAGCCTTCCGGCGATACCGTCCT
>NZ_CAMPHN010000220.1 GCF_946885885.1 uncultured Pseudomonas sp. | reverse complement strand
TGGATGCCGATATTCCCGCGTTGGTGACCCTGGCCGAGGCCAATCGCCAGGAATTGATTTACATGAACGGCGCCCAGCGTCTGGATTGGTACCGCGGTGGTCTGAGCGAACAGCGCGAGGGCAAGGCATTGCCCTTCGTCATCCGCCTCGGCGAGCAGCTGGTGGGCACTACGCGCTTCGGCGATTTCATCGCCAATTTGCCCGCCGCCGAAATCGGCTGGACCTGGCTGGATCGGGCTCAGCATGGCAGCGGCTTGAACAGCATGGTCAAATACCTGATGTTGCGGCACGCCTTCGAAAGCTGGCGGCTGGTGCGCGTGCAACTGAAAACCGCCGCGAGCAATCTGCGCTCCCAGCGCGCCATCGAAAAGCTCGGTGCGGTGCGCGAAGGCGTGCTGCGCAATCATCGGCGTTTGGCCGATGGGCGTCTGGACGATAGCGTGCTGTACAGCATCACCGACGAAGACTGGCCGGCGATCAAACAGGAACTGGAGGCGCGTTTCAGCGGTTGAGCGATGGAGCAAGAAGGTGTCGAGCGGACCCGTTTCTGGCAGTCCCAAGGATTGGGCGGCGTCGAGCTGCTGCATGCGCACTTTATCGAGCAGCGTTTTTCGCCCCATGTGCACGAGGGGTTCGTCCTCGCCGTGATCGAGCAGGGCGCCCACCGTTTCCAGCATCGCGGCAGCGATCACGTGGCGTCGACCGGCAGCATGATTCTGATCAACCCGGACGAAGTGCATTCCTGCTCCAAAGCCCATGAGCAGGGCTGGCGTTATCGCGCGTTTTACCCCGATATGACGCAGATATCCGGCGTGCTGGACGAGTTGCAATTGGGCCAGGGCGGCATGCCCAGCTTTGCCGACAGCGTGCTGCACGACCCCGCGGTGGGGCAGGTGTTCAGCGACCTGCACCGCTTGATGGAGAGCCCAGCGAGCGCCCTGCAGCAGCAAACCGCCTGGCGCGAAGCCATCTTGCTGTTGTTCCAGCGGCATGCCCGTATTCCCGCCGTTGGCATCCCGGGGCGCGAACCTCAGGCCGTGGCGCGGGCCAAGGAATTGCTCAGTGCGCACCTGGCCGATCCGCCTTCGCTGGAGGCGTTGGCCGCGGCGGTGGGGCTGTCGCCGTTCCATTTCGCCCGTGTGTTTCGCCGCGCCACTGGCTTGCCGCCGCACAGCTGGCTGATGCAACGCCGTGTGGAGCAGGCCCGCGTGTTATTGAAAGTCGGCTGCACGCCGCTGACGGTCGCTATGCAATTGGGCTTTGCCGACCAGAGCCATTTGACCCGGCAGTTCAAGCAGACCTACGGCATCGGCCCCGGTGCTTACCGCAAGGCCTGCGCTATTCGTCCCCAGTAGCCCGGATGCAATCCGGGGAACTCCTATAGCCGCATAGACCCCTCCCGGATTGCATCCGGGCTACACGTGCGTTCGCGCACGGCCGGCACCCTGATTACAAGAAGGTCCATGCGCAAGATCGTTCAAGACGACATCCCCGTGCCACGCTAGCCTTGCGGGTCTGGAGGATTACCCATGACCCGCTCGCAAGAATTCACCCAAGGCGCCCGCGACATGTTGCCGATGCTGCTCGGCGCCATTCCGTTCGGCATCATTTTCGGCAGCCTGGCCGGGGCCGCGGGACTGTCCGTCTGGCAAACCCTCGGCATGTCGTTGCTGGTGTTCGCCGGTTCCGCGCAATTCATCGCGCTCAGCTTGCTCGGTGCCGGGGTGGGGCTGGCGGTGCTGTTATTGACCACCGCGGTGGTCAATCTGCGTCATGCGCTCTATAGCGCCAGCTTGCAACCTTTCGTGCGCCACCTGCCCGCGCGCTGGCGGGTGCCCTTGGCGTTCTGGCTGACCGACGAGGCCTACGCCGTGGTGCAGCACCGCTATGCGGAACTGGACGCGTCGCCGAACAAGCACTGGTACTTTCTCGGCGCCGCCCTGGCGATGTATGTGAATTGGCAGCTGTGCACCCTGGTCGGGGTGATCTTCGGCCAGAACGTGCCGAACCTCGGCGCCTGGGGGCTGGACTTCGCCATGCTGGCGACCTTTATCGGCATAGTCGTGCCCATGCTGCGCAATCGCCCCCAGGTGGCCGCGGCGCTCGCCGCCGCCGCGGTGGCGTTGGTGTGTCACGAGTTGCCTTACAAGCTCGGTCTGCTCGCCGCGGCGTTCAGCGGTATCGTCGTCGGCGTGGCGCTGGAGCGACAGGCCATGGCGCCTGTCGACGAGGAGGTGGTCTGATGGAAAACTGGATCCTGATTCTCGGCATGTTGGCGATCACCTTCGGCACGCGCTACAGCCTGTTCGCCTTTCCCGATCTGCGCTTTCCGCCGCTGGTGCGCCAGGGTTTGCACTATGTGCCGACCGCGGTGCTCACCGCCATCGTAGTACCGGGCATGCTGATCCCCGACGGCCAGCACTGGGCTTTCAACCTGGATAACGCCTATCTGCTGGCGGGGTTGGCGGCCATCGCCATCGCCGCGCTGAGCCGCAATCTGCTGGCGACCATCGGTGGTGGATTTCTGGTGTTTTTCGTTTTGCGCTGGGCTTTGGGGCAATTGCCGGTCTGATTCGCCGGCGCACTTCATAGCCCGGAGGAAATCCGGGGAGCGGTATTGGCCTCGGCGCATTTTCCCCGGATTGCATCCGGGCTACCAACGCCAGCGTTTGGCTTACCGCCGCACAGCAGGTTGAGATTGCAACCTGTAGGTTGGCGCTGAGGCACGAAGCCCAACAAGCAGCGTAATCTGAAAAATAGCGGCAAAAATCGTCGATACCTGTGGCTTTGCCACTGCATCTTGCAGTCCAATGCTCAACGCCCCAGTCAGCCTTACGGACAGGTACACGGACGATGACCGAACAATCCCAATTCGCCTTGCTCGGCAAAAAGCATTTCTTGCCGTTCTTCATCACCCAATTGCTCGGCGCCTTCAACGACAATATTTTCAAGCAGTCGCTGATTCTGGCGATTCTGTTCAAGCTGGCGGTGAGTGCCGACCGCGATTTGCTGGTCAATCTCTGCGCGCTGCTGTTTATCCTGCCGTTCTTCCTGTTCTCGGCCCTCGGCGGGCAGTTCGGCGAGAAGTTCGCCAAGGACGGCCTGATCCGCAAGATCAAATTCGCCGAAATCCTGATCATGCTCACCGGCGCCGCCGGGGTGTTGCTGGACAACTTGCCGTTGATGCTGCTGGTGCTGTTCGCCATGGGCACCCAGTCGGCGCTGTTCGGCCCGGTTAAATATTCGATTCTGCCGCAGCACCTGCACGAAGAAGAGCTGGTCGGCGGCAACGCCCTGGTGGAGATGGGCACTTTCCTGGCGATTCTCGCCGGTACCATAGGTGCGGGCATCATGATGGCCAGCAGCGCCTATGCCGGCATCGTCGCCAGCTCCATCGTGCTGGTGGCGGTGCTCGGCTACCTGGCCAGTCGCGCGATTCCCGCAGCGGCGGCGGGGCTGCCGGAGTTGAAGCTGGACTGGAACATCTTCCGTCAGTCCTGGCTGACCATGAAGCTCGGCCTGGGCCAGCGTCCTGCGGTGTCGCGTTCGCTGGTCGGCAATTCCTGGTTCTGGTTTCTCGGTGCCATCTACCTGACGCAGATTCCCGCCTATGCCAAAGAATGGCTGCATGGCGACGAAAGCGTGGTGACCCTGATCCTCACCGTGTTTTCCGTGGGCATCGCCCTGGGCTCGATGCTCTGCGAACGGATGAGCGGGCATAAAGTGGAAATCGGTCTGGTACCGTTCGGCTCTGCCGGTCTGTCGCTGTTCGGCATCATGCTCTGGTGGCATTCGGGCGGCTTCGTGCAAGCCGAGCTGGCGCATGATTGGTTGGCGGTGCTGAGCCAGCCGCAGGCCTGGTGGATTCTCGGTTCGATCCTCGGTATCGGCGTATTCGGCGGCTTTTACATAGTGCCGCTGTACGCCCTGATCCAGTCGCGTACCGCCGAGCATGAGCGGGCGCGGGTGATCGCCGCCAACAACATCCTCAATGCGCTGTTCATGGTGGTGTCGGCGATCGTCTCCATCTTGTTCCTGAGCCTGGCCGAGCTGTCGATCCCGCAGCTGTTCCTTGCCGCATCGCTGATGAACATCGCGGTCAATACCTACATCTTCAAGATCGTCCCCGAGTTCAGCATGCGTTTCATGATCTGGCTGCTCGGCCACTCGATGTACCGGGTCGAACATAAGGGCCTGGACGCCATTCCCGACGACGGCGCGGCGGTGCTGGTATGCAATCACGTGTCTTTCGTCGATGCGTTGTTGATCGGCGGGGCGGTGCGTCGGCCGATACGCTTCGTCATGTACTACAAGATCTACAACCTGCCGGTGCTCAATTTCATCTTCCGCACCGCCGGTACCGTGCCGATTGCCGGGCGCAACGAGGACCCGCTGATCTACGAGGCGGCGTTCAAGAAAATTGCCGAGTACCTGCGTAACGGCGAGCTGGTGTGTATTTTCCCTGAAGGTAAGTTGACCGCCGATGGCGAGATCAACGAGTTCAAGAGCGGGGTGGAGCGCATCCTTGAGGAGAACCCGGTGCCGGTAATCCCTCTCGCACTACAGGGGCTGTGGGGCAGCTTCTTCAGTCGCGACCCGCATAAGGGCTTCTTCAAACGGCTGTGGTCGCGCATCGTGCTGGTGGCCGGCGCGCCTATCGCCGCCGAGGCGGCCAAGCGCCAGGTGTTGCAGGCGCAGGTGGCCGAGTTGCGTGGTGAGGTGCGTTAGCGCGCGGACGTAGCCGGAGGGCGCTTTGGTAACCCGGATGCAATCCGGGGCAGCGGTGGCGGCTTTAACATCACTCCCCGGATTGCATCCGGGCTACGAGGCTGTTTCAACGCACAAAAAAACCGCTCACTGAGCGGTTTTTTGTGCCTGGCAGGGCTTAGATCCCCTGCGGAATCTCTTCGCCGCCCAGGGCTTCGAACAGCGCCGGGAGGAAGTCGACCAGGGTCAGCATCATCAGGGTGAAGCTGGCGTCCTGCTGGCCGAGGGCATCGTCGCCGCCGTCCTGTTCGGCTTGATCTTGTAGCAGGTCTTCGAAGCGCAGGCGCTTGATCACCAATTTGTCGTCGAGCATGAACGACAGCTTGTCCTGCCAGGCCAGCGACAGCAGGGTGACCTGCTTGCCCGAGGTCATGTGCAGCTGGATTTCGTCGCTGGTCAGGTCTTGGCGCTTGCAGCGCACCACGCCGCCGTCCTCGTGGGTGTCGCGCAGTTCGCACTCGTCCAGCACGTGGAAATCGGCGGCGGCTTGCTGGGTCTTGACCCAGTCGGTCAGGGTCGCGCTCGGGGCGATCTTCACGGTCAGCGGGCGTATCGGCAGCGAGCCGATGGCTTCACGCAGGGTGGAGAGCAGGTCTTCGGCGCGCTTGGCGCTGGCCGAGTCGACCAGGATCAGGCCCTGCTTAGGCGCGATGGCGGCGAAGGTGGCGGATTTGCGGATAAAGGCACGCGGCAGGAAGGTCTGCACGATCTCGTCTTTGAGCTGGTCGCGTTCCTTCTTGTAGACCTTGCGCATTTGCTCGGCTTCGATCTCGTCGACCTTCTCCTTCAGCGCATCGCGCACCACACTGCCAGGCAGGATACGTTCTTCTTTACGTGCGGCGATCAGCAGGAAGTCGCCGCTGACATGCACCAACGGCGCGTCGCCGCCCTTGCCGAACGGGGCGATAAACCCATAGGTGGTCAGCTCCTGGCTGGCGCAGGCGCGCGCCGGTTTTGCCGCCAATGCCGCTTCGAGAGCCTCGGCATCGAAAGGGATGTTCTGGGTAAGGCGGTAGACCAGCAGATTACGAAACCACATGAGGGGGTGATACTCCAGGTGAAAGTCGCCGGGCAACGCCTCCTTAAGGCCTTCTCCTTCAGAGGGGGAAGGGGCGCGCAGCGACGGATAAAGAATGCGGCTATACCGCGAGAAGCGTTTACGGCGTGCCGCTCGCGGTATGGCCGTTAACGCAAAGCGCGCATTATTGCCCCCTTGGCGGCTCAGGCCAAGCCTGCGCTAAGCCTTTGGCGCACCGATAGAAATTTTTTAAAACAGTGCTTGCCAAGGTGGGTTTGGCTCTCTAGAATGCGCCCCACTTCGAGAGTGAAGGGTGATTAGCTCAGCCGGGAGAGCATCTGCCTTACAAGCAGAGGGTCGGCGGTTCGATCCCGTCATCACCCACCAAACTCGCTTTTGAGGTTACGCGCAGCGGTAGTTCAGTCGGTTAGAATACCGGCCTGTCACGCCGGGGGTCGCGGGTTCGAGTCCCGTCCGCTGCGCCATTTTTCTCCTCGCTTCATCCCCTTTCGCAGTTTCTCGCAATATCCGCTTTTTTATCCTCATTTATCTTCTAAACACCTGAACTTATACGCATTTTCTTGTTCGTATGGCGGTAGCCATTGGTCGCGGCAGCCTGCTAAGCTCGCGTCTTCACTCGTTGCCCTAGGGCGTACCGGACAAGGAATAAGCATGAAACAGCATCGTTTAGCGGCGGCGGTCGCCCTGGTTGGCTTGGTTCTCGCGGGTTGCGATCCGCAGCCCAAGGAAGTAAGCCTGGAGACCCCGGCGCAGAAGGCCTCCTATGGCATCGGCCTGAATATGGGCAAGAGCCTGGCTCAGGAAGGCATGGATGATCTGGACTCGAAAGCCGT
>NZ_CAMPHN010000219.1 GCF_946885885.1 uncultured Pseudomonas sp. | reverse complement strand
GGTCGTCGAACAGGCTGGTGAACGCCTCTTTCAGCTCCTCGAATTTAAGGTCGTAATAACCCTGTACCTGCACCGCTTCGCTCCTCTTATATGTACCCGCCCCCAAGCGTTCGCCGTTGCTTCAGGGCTTATCGATATCCGTCTGTGCCGCGTCGGCATTGCCGGGCTCGAGCAGGGTTTTGGCGACGCCCAAATTGGCCTTGCGCACCGCTTTGACGAACGCTTGCCAAGGACGATCGGTAATCGCGACCAATCCGAAGTGACCGTTCTCGCCGTCGAGCAGGCGGCCGGTCACCGGCTGGTCGAGGTACTGGAACCAATGCACGCCGACGATCTGCGGCTCCGCCAGGGCTTGCGTCAGGAAATGCGCATAGGCCGGGCCGCGCTCTTCTTCCTTGTGCACCTCGGCGACGCCGCCCCAGAACGGCCCGCGGTCGCGCGAGCCGAAATGGAATTCGGTGATCAGCAGCGGCTTATCGAGTTCGCGCAACACGGCGAAGTCGTAACCCTGCTGCGGCTCGCGGGTGTAGAAGTTGAAACTCAAGACATCGCAATACTCGGCGCAGGCGCGAACCGCCTCGACAGTGCTGCTGGAGAAACGCCCGCCCAGCAGCATGTGATTGGGCGCGTGCCACTCCAGCGACTCGGCGATGGTCTTGAAATAGGTTTCGGCGAACAATCGCAAAAAGGCCTGCATGTCCCGTTCGATGGCCGGGTACTGAGGGTTCGGCGGCGGCGCCTGGAAACCCGGGTCTTCCATCAATTCCCAGGCATCGAGGGTGATGCCCCAGGCCTTGGACAGGCCATTGTGGTTGCGGTACTTGTCGCGCAGCTGCTTGAGAAAGGCGCGTTTCGCCGGCACGTCGGTAGTCAGCCGCAACGTCGCGTACGCCAGGGCGTAGCGCCCATGGGGGTCGTCCGCCGGGCCGGCCCAGGCCAATTCGTTGTCGGCGTAATAGCCGATCAACCAGGGATCGTCGCGGTGATCGCGCGAGGCGATGGCGATGGCCCGCTCGGCGGCCATGGCGAAACGCGGGTCGAAAGGATCGGGCATGCCGCCCCACCAGTCGACCCCGGTATCGATAGTCGCGTAGTCGCCCTGGATCGACAGCGGAATGCTGTAGGGCATGCGCGCATCGGTGGCGAACGCCGGATCGCTCCAATTGCCCAGGGTATTGAAGCCCCAGGCCTGTAACCGCTCCTGGCTGTGCTGGCGCCAGCGCGCGGGATCGGCCGGGCCGTAACTGCGCTCGAGGTTGGCGCCGTAGAAATCGAACCAGCGGCCATGGGCGTACGCACGCCCCTTGTTCGCGCCGGTGTCGCGGCGATCGTCACCGCTGCCGAAATGACCGGCCAGGGCCTCGCCGTCCGCGGGCAAGGCGGCGAACATCGACTCGCGACCTTCGATATAGGTACGGCCTTGCTCCGCATTGACCGTATTGACCCCCAAGGAATAAAACGGATTGCCCTCGGGAGTGACCAGGAACCAGCGCCCATCACGCTTCTCGGTGCGAAAGAAGCCGCTGGCCTCGAAACGCTGTGCGCCCAACCAGCCACCGAACTTGTCTTGTTGCTCGCGCTCGGCCAGCCAGGCTTGCAACTGCTGTTGTTCCTGCGTTGCGGCTTGCGCGAGTTGCGCGTCGTTTTTCACTTTGCCGGGCCAGTCGCCACGGCTGAATTGCCCGTAGGCATCGACGATGCCCTGATAGGCCTCGCTCCGCTGGTCACCACCGCGTACGCCGAACTGGCTGATCAAGATGCTCTGCGCCACGTCGGGGCCGGGTATCGATAAAGTCACCGCAGTGACCTGACTGAGGTCCAGCGTACCGCTCACGGTTTCGGCCAGCAGCAGGCGCTGGCCCTGGTGATTCCAGGGCATGGGTACTCCGGCCCGCATGCCTTGATCGCGCGGCGAAGTCGCATGCAGTGGCACCAGCAACGTCTGCGCCGGCCCCGCCGGCAAGGCGATGCGGCTGTGCAAACTGGCGCCGTCGGCGCTTTCGATCCGCACCTCGAGGGTCAGCGCCCAATCCATGGCGTTCTGCACGCGCAGATCAATGGCCTGGTGCTGCGTCCAATCCCAGCTCCCCGCTGCTGGCGCCAGACGCAGGCTGGGCCGTTCGGCGGGATTGAAGGTAATCCGGCGCAACACTTCGTTGCCCACCGGCTCGGCGATCAGGCTCGGCAGAAAGGCGTCGTCGGTGCTCACCTGGACCACATCGATCGGTTTGACGAAATTGAACAGTTGGCGATCCCCGGCCATTAGGGCATCGCCATAACCCAGCAGTACCGACAGCAACATGCACGCTTGCAGCCTGGCATTAACCTTCAAGAGCCACATCTCCCAATTCGATTCAACACACTCAGCGGCGAGATGCCGGAGTGAACAGCGGGCCATGCCTGGCCTCGGCACCTACTGCTCCTGTTTACCCGCCCAAGCCAGCCCGGCAAGAGCGCCGCGCGGCCGGACCGGCCGCGACACAGCATGTCTGACGCAATGACCCGGCGCCGGGTTCCTCCTGCGCTCAACCGATCTCGCGGCGAAACGGCGGCAAGGCGTTGAGAATCGCCTTGCCGTAGCGCTGGGTCACCACTCTTCGATCCAGCAGGGTAATGGTGCCGCGATCCGCTTCGGTACGCAGCAAGCGACCGCAGGCCTGAACCAAGCGCAACGAGGCGTCGGGCACGGCGATTTCCATGAACGGGTTGCCGCCGCGCGCCTCGATCCATTCTGCCAACGCCGCCTCGACCGGGTCGTCCGGCACGGCGAAGGGAATCTTGGCGATCACCACATGTTCGCAATAGGCGCCGGGCAGGTCGACCCCTTCGGCGAAACTGGCCAGACCGAAGAGCACACTCTCCTCGCCACTGTCGACCCGCGCCTTGTGCTTGTTCAGGGTCTCCTGCTTGGACAGATTGCCCTGGATGAACACCCGCTTGCGCCAGTCGCGATCGACGCCCTCGAATACATCCTGCATCTGCTTGCGCGAGGAGAACAGCACCAGGGTGCCGCGCGAGCCGGCCACCAGCGCCGGCAGCTCGCGAACGATGGCCGCGGTATGCAAGGCGGCATCGCGCGGATCCGCTTTCAGGTCCGGCACCCGCAGCACGCCGGCATCGGCATGGTGGAAGGGGCTGGGCACCACCGCGGTTACCGCGACTTTCGGCAAACCGGCGCGCATCCGGTAGCGGTCGAAAGTGCCCAGGGCGGTAAGCGTCGCCGAGGTCACCAGGGCTCCGTAGGCGACATTCCAGAGATTACGCCGCAGGGTTTCGGCGGCGAGGATCGGACTGGCATTGACTTCGATATCGAACAAGGCGCCGCTCTCGGCCAGGGTCAGCCAACGCGCCATCGGCGGGCTGTCCTCCGGATCTTCGGCGGTGAAGGCCAACCACAGTTCCCAATTGCCCTGGGCCCGCGCCAACAGGCTGCCGAACAATGGATACCATTCCTCGGCCTGGTGGCTGGCGATGCCGATACTGGCTTCGCCGTCCATCGCCTCCTTGAGTTGTTCGGTCACGCCGGTAAACAGGTCGGTGAGTTTGGAAAAGCCCTTCTTCAATTCAGCGCCCAACTCGCGCAGGTGCTCCGGCACCAGTCCGCCGACGAAACGATGGCGCGGGCGCTCGCGGCCCTGCATGTCTTCGCCGGGTTTGAAGTCGGCCAACTGCTCGCAGGCGGCGAACATGAACTGCTGCTGGGTTTTGATTTCCCGCGCCAGCTCCGGCACCTGCTCGATAAGCCGGCCGAGATCGCCGGGCAGCGGATGCTGGGCCAGCAGTTTGGTGAGGTTCTTCGCGGTTTGCTCCAACCAATCGGCGGTCGAACGCAGGCGGGTGAAGTGGGCGAAGTGGCCGATAGCCTTGTCCGGCAGGTGGTGACCTTCGTCGAACACATACAGGGTGTCGCGCGGGTCGGGCAGCACCGCGCCGCCGCCCAACGCCAGGTCGGCGAGAACCATGTCGTGGTTGGTGACTATCACATCGACCTTGCCCATGCCTTCGCGGGCTTTGTAGAACGCGCACTGCTGAAAATTCGGGCAGTGGCGGTTGGTGCACTGGCTGTGGTCGGTGGTCAGCTGCGACCAGCGCGTGTCTTCGAGTTCTTCGGGCCAGCTGTCGCGGTCGCCGTCCCATTTATTGCCGGCGAGCTTTTCCATCATGGCGAGGAACAGCTTCTGGCTTTGCTCATCGACGTCGATCCTGAAACCTTCCTCCTCGAACAATTGTGCAGTGGCGCTTTGTGCCTGGCCTTCCTGCAGCAGCACGTCGAGCTTGGACAGGCACAGGTAACGGCCGCGGCCCTTGGCCAGGGCGAAGCTGAAATTCAGGCCGCTGTTGCGCATCAGGTCCGGCAGGTCCTTGTGCACGATCTGCTCTTGCAGGGCCACGGTCGCGGTGGCGATCACCAAGCGCTTGCCGGCCGCCTTCGCCGTGGGAATCGCCGCCAGGCTGTAGGCCACGGTCTTGCCGGTACCGGTACCCGCCTCGACCGCCACCACCGCGGGCTCGCCAGCGCGCCGGCCTTCGTCGTCGGCCTCGATGGCGCCCAGCACCTTGGCGATCTCGGCAATCATCAAGCGCTGCCCATAACGCGGCTTCAGCGACTTGGCTTCGAGAAAACGCGAGTAGGCGCCCTGGATCTGGGATTTGAGTTCGGTACTGAGCATGGGATTCGGGCGCGAGGTAACTGGATAAATTTTCAGTGTTTGCAAACGGCCGCTATCATAACGCGCTAATCGATCTCGCGCAGAATCGCTTATCCGGACGGCGCAAAATTCCCCTGCGCCGTCCCATTTCCTGGTCAATCGGAGTTATGGCATGACCCTTTATGCGTTCAGCTACAGCCTGCATCTGCTCGCCGCCCTCGTCTGGGTCGGCGGGATGTTCTTCGCCTGGATGGTCGTGCGCCCAGCCGCGGTCAGCGCCCTGGAAGGGCCGGCACGCCTGAAGCTGTGGGAGCAGATCTTCCCGCGGTTCTTTCGTTGGGTCTGGGCCGCGGTGATCGTACTGCCGGTCACCGGGATGGGCATGCTGCACCTGCGCTTTGCCGGTTTCGAAGCCGCGCCGCGCTATGTGCACATGATGATCGGGCTGTATCTCGTCATGCTCGCGTTATTTTTACGGATACAGGCGCTGCAGTTGCCGGAACTGCGCCGCGCCATTGCCGCCGAGGACTGGCCCGGTGGCGCGGCAGTGCTGGGCCGCATCCGCCGCTTGGTCGGCATCAACTTGCTGGTCGGGTTGGTACTGGTCGGCATCGCTGCCGCCCGACCGGGGTTTTGACCGTCGACCAGCGACCTTGGCACCAGGGCCGTTAAAACCTAACCACATCCAAGGTCCCGGCGGCACCTTGAGGACCTGGCCGACCGGCTTGACCAGGGCGACCATCGCCGGCGCCATCGGTGCTGTAAAGCCAGCAGCCCTTGCTCGCACCGCCCTTGCCCGGCTTACCGCCAGCACCGGCGGTGCCACCGGAACCGCCATCGACACGCCCTTGCAGCATTTCAACAGCGAAATCCAATGGCACTTCGAGACGTATCCGACCGCCAGCGGCGCCGGCCTGGCCATCGCCGCCGCTCTGGCCATCGTGCCCCTTGCTCGCCTGGCCCCAGGTGCAACCGCCAGGTTTGCCGTCGGCGCCATCGAGCCCGGCATAACCGGGCGCGCCATTACCGCCACGTGCATCGATCAGCAGATTCTGTGCGTCGATCGATTGCAAACGAATGTGCAGGTTACGACCCGGCATCGCCGGTTTCTCGAATGTACCGGCGGCGCCGCGGGCGCTGAGTTGCGCGCCCGTCGCGATCTCGGCGCGCTCGACCTCCAGGCGGAACGCCTGCTCGCTCGGCGCGATGGCGATATGTGCGTCACGACCGAGGACCAACTCGGTCACGCGGATCTCACGGATCTCCGCCGGCACCAGCAAGGTGGCGTGATCGGCGATATCCAAGCGCTCGAGCACCAGTTGCTCGAGATTACCCGGCAAACGCATCAAGCCATGAGCGTCCACCCGAACCTGGGATTCAGCCAATGCCCAGGAACTGACACACAGCAGAAGCAACGACAGGCTACGCATGGACGGCCCCCGTATCGACGGATCCGGCATCGCCCTGTTCAGCACTTTGATGCTGCGCCTTCATCTGCAGCTCGGGTTTGATCAGCGCCAGATGAAACACCCCGAACAGCAATACCTGTAGACGATCCAGCCAAGGGTTGGCGCGCCCACTGAAAGCACCGCCGAACAGCCACAGCTCAACGCCGTGAATCAGGATCAGCACCAGGGCCAGCAGGCTCAACAGCTGATCGAAGGGTTTAGCCAATGCGCCGGACAGCGCACCCAATAGACTCAGCCAGAACAAAACGGCCGCCCCTTTACCCATCATCAATACCGCCTTCATCTGCGCCCCCGCCCTTTAATTGTCGTGTGCCCGTAGCGCTATGCGCCTTATTGTCGTGCCGCAACATAACGGCTTAGGGCCGGCCAATGCCAGTCTGGCGCAGAAAAAAAGGTTCATCGCATTTTCGTGGGGAAGGTGGGCTTGACTCCGGACTGGCAATTTTGTGTTTTTTGATCGCGGCGCTCTCTGCTTCTGGAACAGGTTCATTAACGTGTCGAACCAGCGTCCTGGTTTCGCCCCT
>NZ_CAMPHN010000218.1 GCF_946885885.1 uncultured Pseudomonas sp. | reverse complement strand
GCCGCGCCGGCCAATGCTGTTAAACGCTGACCTATGCACGATCGGCATAACCTGAGTGTGACCCTCAAGCCTTGGCGAGCGTTGTCGGGGTGTTATGTTTTAGCCGCGATTGACCTCGAGGGGCATCGAAAGCGTCGCGATTAAAATCCCTTCCACAGAAAGCGGCGGAGCGCGACAACAGCCGTTGAGGCTTGGCGCCTGGGGCTGTCAGAGGTGGGCAAGGGTCGCTGTGCATGCCGATAGCGCCGGGCACAAAGGTCATAGGCTATCGGCATGGGGACGCGCCGCCGGCCGCGGAGGATCTCGACCGGCAGATATGGGAAGGCTAACCGCCCGTCGGAACCTTGCGGTTGCGGATCAGATAACAGAACTCGGGGGTCTTGCTGCAACCGCTGTAGCCTTCGCCGATGATCTCGTTCAAGGCCTTCTGCAAGCGCTCGACCACTTCGTCGGGGGTGTCTTTGTTCAGCGCCAGGAAGACGTCGGAGGTATGGAAGGTCAATGCGGTTTCCAGGCCGCCGACGCCCAACTGCTTGGCGTAGTAACGCCACGAGGGTTCGGCGGTGGCCCACAGGTCGATATCGCCCTTGAGCAGGCGCTGCACGTTGTCCTGCTCGCTCAGGGTATCGTCGGCGCTCAGCCCCTGGCTTTCCAGGTAGGCATTGACCGCGCCGTTGCGGTACACGCCGATCCTATAGGCCGCGGCCTGCTCGAGGCTCTTGAGCTTGAGCCCGCTACCCGAGGTGCTGAGTAGCACGTTGTCGTAGTGCGCCAGCGGCCCGACCCATTTGAATAGCCCTTCGTTGGCCTTGGTGCGGACGATCGAGAACAGGCCATGGTTCGGCGAGTTCAGGGTGTCGCCGTAGATCCGGCTCCAGGGCGAGCGCAGGGTCATGCTGTAAGCGATGCCGGCGCGGGCGAACATGTCGCGCACGGTGTCGGCGCCGATGCCCTGGATCTTGTCGCCGCGGGCGAACTTTTTGTTATCGGGGGAGAAGCTGAAAGGGGGAAAGTTTTCGGTTTGCAGGATGACGCGGTAGGTATCCGGTAGCTCGGCATGAGCGGTGGCCGTCATCCCTAGCAACAGGCCGATCAGTAGAAGGGTATTGCGCAATTTCTGCATATCCAGGCTCCTTTAGGTGCTCTTTATTATTGTCAAGGCAGCGATTGTAGCGTTTTGTAGTGGCCAGTGCTGGCAAGCTTATCGGCCACTATGGCGTGTGTGCATGGCATAGGGCAGGATGGGCGCTGGTCGGCCAAGGGCCTCACTCCAAGGGTAGTCGATGAACCTGGAAACCAAATGGCTGGAGGACTTCGTCGCTCTGGCCGCCACCCGCAGTTTTTCCCAAGCGGCGCAGAAGCGTTTCGTCACCCAGCCGGCGTTCAGCCGGCGCATCCGCAGCCTGGAAAGCATGCTCGGCCTGACCCTGGTCAATCGCGCCTGCACGCCGGTGGAGTTGACCGAATCCGGCCAGTTGTTTCTGGTTACCGCGCGCAGCATGGTCGATCAGTTGGGCGAAGTGGTGCGCCACCTGCACAACGTCGAAGGCCAGCAGGGCGAAGTGCTGCAGATCGCCGCGGCGCATTCGTTGACCCTGGGCTTCTTCCCTGAATGGATCGCGCGCTTGCGCCGCGAGGGCCTGCCGCTGAGCACGCGCCTGGTGGCGACCAACGTCGGCGAGGCGGTGCATGCGTTGCGCGAAGGCGCCTGCGACCTGATTCTGGCCTACTACGACCCCGACGCTTCGATGCAGATGGACCCGGAAATCTTCCCCTCGCTGCACCTCGGGCGTACGGAAATGCTGCCGGTATGCGCGGTCGACGAACATGGCCAGCCGCTGTTCGATCTCGAAGGCAACGCCAGCGTGCCCCTGCTCGCCTACAGCGCCGGCGCCTTTCTCGGTCGCTCGGTCAACCTGCTGCTGCGCCAGCGCGCCTTGCGCTCGACCACGGTGTACGAAACCGCGATGGCCGACAGCCTGAAAAGCATGGCCCTGCAAGGCATGGGCGTGGCCTGGGTGCCGCGCCTGTCGGTGACCGGCGAATTGGCCCGCGGCGAGCTGGCAATCTGCGCCGGCGAACAATGGCAAGTGCCGCTGGAAATCCGCCTGTACCGCTGCGCCCTGGTGCGCAAAGCGGCGGTACGCTTGCTGTGGCGCAAGCTGGAAAGCGGCGAGATCGGTTGATTGGAGTGAAGTTTTCCCGGATTGCGCCAAGGCTTATCCAGGCTACGGTCCGCTCTTTGTAGTCTGGATAAGCGCCAGCGCAATCCGGGAGCACGTAGCCTGGGTTGAGCGCAGCGATACCCAGGGCGCCGATACCCGGGTATCGCTTCGCTCAACCCGGGCTACCATTGGGTGACTTTGATCGGTCCCACATCGAGGCGTCGAACCGTCCACGCGGGAACGATCAGCTGCTCCCGTAGCCTGGATAAGCGTCAGCCTTGTAGGGTGGGTGACGCTTTTTTCATCCACCATCACAGTTTGATAATGTCTGGCCCGCGTTAACGCCTTGATGCGGACTCCTCACCAACCTACCGCGGCACGACCAGGCCGACTCCGCGCCCGCGTGGATCGGAGGCGGTGTGCAGGGTTTTGTCCTGCACTTGAATCGCCTGGATATCGCCCATCTTCCAACCCTGGTTTTCCAGGACATAGCCCATGGCCTGGAGCGCCTCGGCGACCTTGCCGGTCAGCGGCGCGAAGCTGTCGTAATAGATGGTGTCCTTGGGTAGTAGCTGGTGATGCACACGCTGCGCCGCCACGGCTTGTTCCAGGGGCAGGCCGTAGTCGTAGAGGTTGTTCAGCACCTGGAAAATCGAGGTGAAGATCCGCGAACCGCCCGGCGTGCCGAGCACCAGGCTGACCTCGCCGTCGCGGGTGACGATGCTTGGGCTCATCGACGACAACATGCGCTTGCCCGGTTCGATGGCATTGGCATCGCTGCCGACCACGCCGAAGGCATTGGCCACTCCGGCCTTGGCGCTGAAGTCGTCCATCTCGTCATTGAGCAAAAAGCCCGCGCCCTCCACCACCACGCCGCTGCCGAAACCGAAGTTCAGGGTATAGGTGTTGCTCACCGCATTGCCGTGTTTATCGACGATGGAAAAATGCGTGGTCTGGTGCGGCTCCAACCCCGGCCGCACATCCGCGGTGGCGGAAATCGCCGTCGGGTTGACCTCGGCGGCGCGTTTTTTCAGGTAGGCCGGGTCGGTCAATTGCTTGACCGGCACCGCGGAGAAATCCGGGTCGCCGAGGTAATCGGCGCGGTCGGCGAACACGCGTTTCTCGATTTCCGCGAGCAGGTGGATATAGCGCGCGGAGTTCAGCTCGACCCCGGCGAAATCGGCGGCACGGGCCTCCTTGATGCCGATCAGCTGAGCCAGCGCGATACCGCCGGAGCTGGGCAGCGGCGCGGTATAGAGCGTATTGCCCTGCCAGTCGACGCGCATCGGCTCGCGCCATTTGGCGCTATAGCCTTTGAGATCTTCGCGAGTGATCAGGCCACCATCGCGTTGCATCTGCGCGACCAGCAATTCGGCGGTCTTGCCGCTGTAGAAGTCCTTTGGCCCTTGGTCTGCGATGCGTTCCAGGGTCTTCGCCAACTCCGGCTGGCGATGCAGTTCGCCGGGTTTCATCGTGCCGAAATATTCGGCGAAGTTGGTCTTGCCGCCGAACCGGGCCAAAGTATTGCTGTGGTATTGGTACTGGTTGTCGGCCACCGTGAAGCCGTTGCGCGCATAGGCCACCGCTGGCGTCAGCAGCTCGCTCCAGGGCAGGCTGCCGAAGCGCTTATGCGCCTCCCACATACCCATCACCGTGCCCGGCACGCCCGCGGCCTTGGCGCCGATCAGGCTGATATTGGCGATCACCTCGCCTTTCTCGTCGAGGTACATATTCTTGCTCGCGGCCAGCGGCGCGACTTCGCGGTAGTCGATGAAATACGGCTTGCCGTCCATATACAGGGTCATAAACCCGCCGCCGCCGATATTGCCGGCCTCGGGAAAAGTCACCGCCAGGGTGAAGGCCGTGGCGACCGCGGCATCCACCGCATTGCCACCGGCCTTGAGGATTTCGGCGGCGACTTTTGCGCCGTATTGATCGGGCGCGGCCACCGCCCCGCCTTGTAGATCGGCGGCGCTGATGTGGAGACTGGTGCTGGCAAGTAGCGTCAGCAGCGAAAGGCTTTTCAGGGGGCGCATGGGGAGCTCCTTTTCCGGTGGGGTGGGCGCTAAATAGACACTGCAGCCTAGACCGAAACCGCATCGCGATTACAGCGGGCCGGCCCGGCAATGAACGATCAGGCTGAATGTGGGCTGTATTGAGGACGGCTCGTAGGGTGCGCCGTGCGCACCAGGCCCCGTTTGTCTGTGGTGCGCACGGCGCACCCTACATAGGACGAATATTGGGATCGGAATGAATAAGTTTTATTCATTCCGATCCCTTTGCTCTTGATTTCTGACCCCATTGATTTCAACGTCCCAAACAGCCGCGCGCTTTTTGGCGTCGGCTTATTTGGCTTTTTCAGTGTATTCATGCATACGGGTTAATCGATCCATGCTCTTGGACATGCATTGCAATCTCCCCTGCATACCACGATCCGCTATCATTTAGCTTTCTAAGATCGGTTAGTGCACCCTTTCCTTCGTTCATTGCAAGGATGATTGCAGCGTATTCACGAATAGACAAATCAATCTCTGATGACTTCATAATTTTGCGCAACATGGCAGAGGAATTGGGCAAAGAAGATACTATAGCCTCTACGGATTGGCCCAATGTGCCCCTAGCTATTTGTGCTTCTGGATCAATAAAGGAAAGCAACTTAATTACGTGTTCTACATCAAATTCTTTGAATAGACTGCGTGCATATGTCCGAGTCTCCGGAGATGCAGTTTGTCCAAAATAGAAAATATCACCATGTCCAGGGATATGCGCAAGCCAATATAGTAGAACTGGGGGTATTTCCTCTGCGGGACGCTCGATAAAGGTCCGGATAAGTTCATGCCAAGCCGACTTGTTATCTGCGTAGCGGCGAAACAAGACGAGCAGACCGAGATAAGTCTCAGAAGGTTCACAGGAGCGAGCGAGTGCGAATGCTTCATCAATATCTAGTACTGGTGTTTCGCCAGCGATGCCTGGCAAGAACAACGTATTAAACGTAGACGAATCAAACTTATTTGCCCTGGTCGCCGAAAATCTAACGGTCGTGGCATTAGGGTTGTCTTTCAGGAATCGCTTAATATTAACCCAGTATGCTGCTTTTAAAGCGGGTATGTAAACCAAACCAAATACGAGTAGTGGATGCTGTGACCAATAGTCTCTGTGCTTTCCTATCGGAAAAGCACACTCTCTTGTTTCGCTATAATAGTACGAAGCCCCCGACTTGATCTGAACTGCTATCTGTTTATTGAGAGGTTTCTCATCCTTGATGAACTCAAGAATTCCATCTACTCCTAAATCGCTTTCTTGTTCTATCTTTATGAAAAGGGAGCCAGAGTTTTCCACGACACTTCGGATAAAGTTTATGCCTTCTTTTGCAGTAACAGCAGATTTCTTATAAGTCGGCACTGAACCTCCTGTGTGACTTGAGCTGGTGGTTAGTTATTGTACCTCTTGCGATTAGACTCATCCGCATTATATTGAGCCCACTTTATATGATGTTCTTCAGTGAACTCTATGTCAAAAAGATTGTGCTGTATGCAGTGAAGTAATGTGCTGTAGGAGTGGGATAAGTATGTTTGGCTATCAAACTTCTGGGTAATCTCGGAACCATTAATAAGTTTTATTGTGATACTTCTGTCTTGTGGGTCGGAGTTGATGGCTATTTCCGTCATGTGAGAAAGATTTACTATTCTATTCCATATCTTTAGAAAAGCACGTCCTTCGGTGTTTGGTGTGATGCTCTTGATTTCAGAGTTCTCAAACATGAATGCACCTTTATTTTATAAGCTAACAGTGATTAGACGAAATCGCGCCATAACGAATATCGAAGAATTCCGTATAAGCACAGCCATGGCAAGCCATGTTTTTCGGAAAATCATCTGCCTATTCCCTCCCTGAAATTTCCGCAATCACTTTACCCCGCCTATTGCTGGGCATAAGGCTGCGGCATATAGCCATCAGTCTAGTTTGAACAATAGTCGTCGATCATCCGGTTCAGCAAGCAGCGTCTCTCTCGGCGGCCAGCGCCGCAAAAAAGCGAATAATCACCTCAGCGTGAAATGCCGGCTACCCGTAGGGTGGGTTAGCGGCGTTGAGCGCATAACGATCAGACGCCGCAGGGGTGGTGCGCCGCGTAACCCACCAAGCGATATTCAGCGTTGCGCCGATGGTGGGTTACGGCGCAACGGGTCTTGTGGAGTCATCGCGAGTGGCTGCGTGCGCCTAACCCACCCTACGAGAGGTCGCGATCCCTGTGCGGCACTCGCCGGCCGCCAGCTTATTGCAACCCGTACTTCTTCACCTTGTCGAACAGCGTGGTTTTGGCCATGCCGAGGGCTTGGCTGGCCTGGCTGAGGTTACCGTCGTTGCGTTGCAGGGCGTCGAGTAGCAGGTTGCGTTCGAAGGCTTCTACGGCTTCGGCGAAGCTGGGGCTGCCTTCGCTGGCCAGGCCGCTTTTCTTGAATACCGGCAGGCCGAGGGCGAAGCGTTCGGCGACGTTGCGCAGTTCGCGCA
>NZ_CAMPHN010000217.1 GCF_946885885.1 uncultured Pseudomonas sp. | reverse complement strand
ACGCGCGCTCGACCGACGACGGTCACAGCAATGTCGACAACAAGGCCTTCGGCGCTATGGTTACCTATGCCCTGAGCGGCCACAGCTTCGGCCTTGGCTACCAGAGCATGAGCGGCGACACCGGCTTCGCCTATGTCAACGGTACCGATCCGTTCCTGGTCAACTACGTGCAGATCGGCAACTTCGCCGCCAAGGACGAAAAGTCCTGGCAGGCGCGTTACGACTTCAACTTCGCCTCGATCGGCATCCCCGGCTTGACCTTTATGACCCGCTACCTGACCGGCGACAACATTGACCGCGGCGACGGGGTATCCGACGGCCGCGAGTGGGAGCGCGATATGGACCTCGCCTATGTGGTCCAGACCGGCCCGCTGAAGAACCTCGGCCTGAAATGGCGCAACGCCATGGTGCGCAACAACTTCAGTCGCGACATCGACGAGAATCGCCTGATCGTCAGCTATACCCTGCCACTGTTCTGATAGCGCCAGCGCAGTACGGCGTCGATCTGTTGCATCCATTTCGACGTTGAGCACAATTGAGCCCGGGCCCTGGTCCGGGCTTTTTTAGGCTATGTACCAGCAGTGTGTTGCGTTCAGACTTGGGCGTTTCAGTGTGAGGATCTGACCTCGTAGGGTGACGCGGGGCCGCCTAGGCTGTGCGCACCAGCCCATCACGCCAGCGCTGGTTGCGGACTCTTGGTGCGCATGGCGCACCCTACCTATTGCGGCCCTTGCAAGCAGGTCCACTCTCCCCCGAACACCCCATGCAACCTATGGCGCGCCTGGGCGAATGCAACTAGCGGATCGTGGCAGTTCGCACGGCGGTGGTACGCGCCTGGTTGGGGCGGGCCAAACATAGGAGACGGCAGGCTGTTGTTCAACAATATACAAAGTAATATATTGTCTTTGTGTTAATTGAGTGAGCCGGATATGAATTCGCCAGAAACCACCCGCGATATCCAGCAACTGCGGGCCAATGCCGATGCGGCGGGCCAGTTGCTCAAGGCGCTGAGCAACCCGGATCGCCTGCTGCTGCTCTGTCAGCTGTCCCAGGGCGAGCGCAATGTCAGCGAGCTGGAAACCCTGCTGGGCATCCAGCAGCCGACCTTGTCGCAGCAATTGGCCGTGCTGCGCCGCGAAGGACTGGTCGATACCCGGCGCGAGGGCAAGCAGATCTATTACCGCATCTGCAGCCCGGCCGCCCTGGCGGTGATCGACACGCTCTACCAATTGTTCTGTGCGCAGGAGGGCTAGATGACTATCGCATCGGTCGCTATCGACGGAATCACCATTGACTGGCTGCACTTCAGCCCCTGGAGCGCGTTGGCCGGTGGCGCCTTGATCGGCCTGGCGGCCAGTCTGTTCGTGCTGCTCAACGGGCGCATCGCTGGCATCAGTGGCTTGCTCGGCAGCGTGCTGGAAAGCGGCGAGGGGCGCGGCGAGAAAGCCTTGTTCCTGCTCGGGCTTTTGCTCGCCCCGCTGCTTTGGCGGCTGTTCGGCGAGCTGCCGCCGATCGAGTTCCAGAACGGCTGGTTGGGCCTGAGCGTGGCCGGTTTGCTGGTGGGCGTCGGCACCCGCTATGGCGCCGGCTGTACCAGCGGCCATGGGGTGTGCGGTATCTCGCGCCTATCGTTGCGTTCGTGGGTGGCCACGTTGGTGTTTATGGCCGCCGGTTTCTGCACTGTGTTTGTCCTGCGTCATCTGTTGCGGGGGTGAATATGCGCAAACTGACTGCGTTGCTGGCCGGTCTGCTGTTCGGCTTCGGCCTGTTGCTGGCGGGGATGGCCAACCCGGCCAAGGTGCTGGGCTTTCTAGACCTGGCGGGCGCTTGGGATCCGTCACTGGCGCTGGTAATGGCCGCGGCCGTCGCCACCGCCCTGTTGCCGTTCACCTGGGCGCGCAAGCAGGAACGCTCGCTATTCGACGCGCCCATGCGGTTGCCGCAGAACACGCGGCTGGATCGCCGGCTGATCGGCGGCAGTTTGTTGTTCGGCGTCGGTTGGGGCATCGCCGGCATATGTCCGGGCCCGGCGTTGGCGCTGCTGCTGAGCGGTTACTGGCAGGCGATTGTGTTCGTTCTGGCCATGTTGGCCGGGATGGGGCTGTTCAACGCGCTGGAACGCCGGCGCATCGGGAGATCGTTATGAAAAGCAACCTTGGCACCCTCGACCGCAGCCTGCGCATCGCCGTCGGCTTGATCCTGATCGGCTTGAGCGTCAGCGGAGTGATCGGTCTGTGGGGTTGGATCGGTCTGGTGGCAGTGGCTACGGGGCTGTTCAGCTTCTGCCCGGCCTATCGGCTGTTGGGAATCAGTACCTGCAAGATCAAGCAGTAATGCTCGAAGTCCTGGCGATAGATAGCCAGGACGTCGAGCTTGCTCGCCCGCTCAGCGCCGTTGCGGCGCCGGCTGCTGCTGGGTGATGCAATGGATATTGCCGCCGCCGAGAAGAATCTCGCGGCCAGGCACCATCACCACCCGGCGCTCGGGGAACAGGCGCTGCAGAATGGCTTGCGCCTCGGCGTCCTTGGGGTCGTCGAAGCTCGGCGCGACTATACCGCCGTTGACGATCAGGAAGTTGACGTAGGAGCCGGCCAGGCGGATCGACGGGTCGCGTGCCTGGCTGCCGGCGACCAGGTCGACGCCGGCGCATTCCTCGGCCGTGGCGTGCAGCGGGCCGGGAATCGGCATTTTGTGCACGATCAGCTGGCGACCCTTGGCATCGCGGGCATTTTCCAGCACCCGCATGGCAGCCTGGCAACGCGGGTAGTTGGGGTTCTGGGCGTCGTCGGTCCAGGCCAGCAACACTTCGCCGGGGCGCACGTAACAGCAGAAGTTATCGACGTGGCCATCGGTTTCGTCGTTGAACAAGCCGTCCGGCAACCAGATCACCGTGTCGATCGCCAGATGGCTGCGCAGCATGCCTTCGATCTCTTCTCGGCTCAGATGCGGATTGCGGTTGCGATTCAGCAGGCATTCCTCGGTGGTGATCAGGGTGCCTTCGCCGTCGACGTGAATGGAGCCGCCTTCGAGAATGAAGTCCTCGGTGCGGTAACGCGCGCAGCGTTCGATTTCGAGAATCTTGCTGGCGACCTGATCGTCGCGTTCCCAGTTGGCATAGAGGCCGCCATCGAGGCCGCCCCAGGCATTGAAGCGCCAGTCGACGCCACGCACCTGACCGTTGTCGTCGGTGACGAAGGTTGGGCCGGTGTCGCGCACCCAGGCGTCGTCGGTGGTCATTTCGACGATGCGGATATTGTCCTGGGCGAGCCGGGCGCGGGCGTTCTCGTACTGACTGGCGGAGACGCCAAGGGTCACCGGCTCGAACGCGGCTATGGCTCTGGCCACGGCGCTGAAGGCGGCCTGCGCCGGCTTGCCGCCGAGGCGCCAGTTATCCGGGCGCTCGGGCCAGACCATCCAAGTCTGGCTGTGCGGTTCCCATTCCGCCGGCATGCGGAAACCGTCCGCGCGAGGGGTGCTGGTAAGGGTGGTCATGTTTCACCTGTAGCCCGGATGAAATCCGGGGCAGTAATTCCAGAGGATTCCCGGATTGCATCCGGGCTACGCAATCAGGATTCCAGCGAGCCATCCAGGGTCTTGATCGGCCCGTAGAGGTTCGGCCGGCGGTCGCGGAAACTGCCCCAGGCGCTGCGGATATGCTCCAGCTGATCCAGATCGAAGGTGTGCATCAGCACCGCCTCGTCGGTTTCGTTGGCTTCCTGCACCTTGGCGCCGAACTGGTCGGCGATAAACGAGGAACCGTAGAAGTTGATGTGGTAGTCGCCCTGGTCTTCGCGACCGATGCGGTTGCTGGCGATCAGCGGCATCAGGTTGGCCCCGGCATGGCCCTGCTGCACGCGCTGCCAATGGTCGCGCGAGCTGATGTTCGGGTCGTGCGGCTCGCTGCCGATGGCGGTCGGGTAGAACAGGATTTCCGCGCCGAGCAGCGCCATGCTGCGCGCGCACTCGGGGAACCACTGGTCCCAGCAGATGCCCACACCGATCTTCGCATAGCGTGTGTTCCACACCTTGAAGCCGGTGTCGCCCGGGTTGAAGTAATACTTCTCGTGATAGCCGGGGCCGTCCGGGATATGGCTTTTGCGATAAATCCCGAGGTTGCTGCCGTCGGCATCGATGATCGCGATGCTGTTGAAACGCGCGCGCCCGGCCAGCTCGAAGAAGCTGATCGGCAGCACCACTTGCAGCTCGGCCGCGACTTTCTGGAAATGCGCGATGGCCTCGTTGGCCTCCACTGTGGTGGCCAGCTGCAGGTAGTCCGGGTTGGGCTTCTGGCAGAAGTACGGGGTCTCGAACAGTTCCTGGATCAGGATGATCTGCGCGCCTTTGGCGGCAGCTTGTCGAACCAGCCGCTCGGCATTGGCGATATTGCTGGCGCGATCCCAGGAACAGGCCATCTGGGTGGCGGCGACGGTAACGATACGGGACATGAATCACCTCGTGAGAGCAATGAGCGGTGGCCGTTACAGGCTAGCAGGCAAGGCGTCGGGTTGCCGTGCGGGTAGCAATGTCTGTGTGCGATGGATGACTTTATAGTCGATAAAAATCTGCATTAAAAGCAAAAAATATCTATTGAAAGATATTTTTCGATTTATAAGCAGATAAATATCGATAAATATTCGATGCTAGCTTGGGTTTCAGTACGTAGCGCGGCGGTCGGTCAGGACGCGGTTGGCCGTTTCGGCAGGTACGGTGGCAGGTACAGGCCGAGGTAGGCATCGAAGACGCGCATGCCTTCCTCGGCCATGCGCGGGGTGATGGTGCCGTGCAGCTGTACCGAGCGCGCATAGACGCGGTCGCCCAGCTCCATGGCCAGGGCGAACACGTCGACGTCGTCGGGTAGCGCGGGCAGGGCGAAGTGGCGCTCGAACAGGGCTTGCATCAGCCTGCCCAGTTCGATGTCGTGCTGACGGTCGGCCTGGGTCACCTCGGTCAAACCGTGCTGGGCGAGGATCAGTTGCCGGGCGGCGGCGTCTTCGGCATAGATCGCCAGCATGCGCAGCTCGACGATGCGCGACAGGTCGCGCCAGTCGCGCAGCTCGGCATGCTCGATCGGCTGTTGCAGGCAGGCGCGAAAGGCGCGGTGGATATCCGTCGTCAGCCCTTCGAGCAGCGCCGGCACGCTGGCGAAGAAGTGGTACACCGAGGAGGGCGGAATGCCGGCGCGCTCGGCCACGCTGTAAATCGACAGGCCGGCCACGCCCTGTTCGGCGAGCAGCGCGCGGGCCGCCGCGAGAATCACGGTAATGCGGGCCTGGCTGCTGGCGCGGGGTTTGCGGGCGAGGGCGGGATTCGACATGACGAACTTCTCGACTGGGGACAGGCTATTGGACGACAGCCGGCGGCCTTCAGGCAAGGCGCGCGGCCGGGCAATCCCGGGCGGCCCGCCAAGCGCGGCCCAGGCGAAGCATAGCCGCCGCTCAGGGCGCCAAACGCACCTTGGCGAAATCTTGCCGGCCGAACGGGTTGACCCGGTAGCCGCTGACTTCTTTGCGGGTCAGCGCATAGGCGGTCGGGTGGCCCAGCGGTAGCCACAAGGCCTGCTGCTGAATGATCCGCTGCGCTTCCTTATACAGCTGGCTGCGTTGCGCCTGGTCGCTGTTGCGCTTGCCGTCGGCGATCAGTTTATCCAGTTGCGGGTCGCAGTAGCGGGCGAAGTTCAGCCCCGACTCCAGCGAGGAGCAGGCGAACTGCGGGGTGAGAAAATTATCCGGGTCGCCGTTGTCGCCGGCCCAGCCCATGAATAGCAGATCGTGTTCGCCGGCTTTGGCGCGGCGGATCAGCTCGCCCCACTCGATCACGCGGATCTCGGCCTGGATGCCGACCTTCGCCAGATCGGCCTGGAGCATCTGCGCGCCTTGGCTGGGGTTGGGGTTGAGCAGGCTGCCGGAAGGGCGGGTCCAGATCGTGGTCTTGAAGCCGTCCGGCAAACCCGCCTCGGCCAGCAGTGCGCGGGCTTTGGCCGGGTCGTGCGCATAGCCCGGCAGCTCGCTGGCGTAGCTCCAGGTATTGGGCGGGTACGGGCCGTTGGCCGCTTCGGCGCTGCTCTCGAACACCGCCTCGAGGTAGCTGGCCTTGTCGAACGCCAGGTTGATCGCCTGGCGCACCGCTGGTTTATCCAGGGGCGGGTGCTGACTGTTCAGCGCGACGAAGGCGGTCATAAAGGCCGCGGTGCTCTGCGCCTGGAGTGCGGCGTCGCCGGCACTGCTGCGCACGTCCTGGGGTTTCGGCGAGAGGGCGATATGGCATTCGCCGCGGCGCAGCTTCTGCAGGCGCACATTGGCGTCCGGGGCGATGGCGAAAACCAGTTCGTCCACCGCCGGCGCGCCAGCGAAGTAGGTCGGGTTGGCGCTGTAGCGGACCACCGCGTCCTTCTGGAAACGCTTGAACACGAAGGGGCCGGTGCCGATCGGCTGGCTGTTGAGCCGTTGCGGCTCGCCGGCGGCCAACAATTGCTCGGCATATTCGGCGGAATAGATGGAGGCGAAGCCCATGCTCAGGGTGGCGAGAAAGGTCGCGTCGGGGTGGGCGAGGGTTATCCGCAGCCGCTGTTCGTCGAGTTTGTCGATGCTCGCGATCAGGCTGGGCAAGCGCATCGACTGCGCATGCGGGTAGCCGCTCGCCGCGACCTTGTGCCAGGGATGGTTCGAATCGAGCATGCGCTGCAAGCTGAACAGCACATCGTCGGCGTTCAGCGGGCGGCTGG
>NZ_CAMPHN010000216.1 GCF_946885885.1 uncultured Pseudomonas sp. | reverse complement strand
TAGTCGTAATGTTCGGCGATAAACGCCAGGGTTTCGGCAAAGGTGAAGCGGTCGCTGTGCAGGCGCGCACGAAAATCGCCGAGAGCCGTCATGCCTGACCGCCTTTATCGTCTTTGCCGGTCTGCTTGTTGAAGGCGGCCTGCTGCTCGGGGCTGGCTTCCTTCTGGTATTTGGCTTTCCACTCGTTGTAGGGCATGCCGTAGATCTCTTCGCGGGCCTGTTCCGGGGTGACTGACACGCCGATGTCGTCGGCGGCGGCTTTGAACCATTTGGACAGGCAATTACGGCAAAAACCGGCCAGGTTCATCATGTCGATATTCTGTACGTCTGGGCGGCTGCGCAGGTGTTGCAGCAGGCTGCGGAAGGCGGCGGCTTCCAATTCAAGGCGTTCTTGCTCAGTCATGGGAATGCTCGGCGATGGTGGACGATAGGGCGCGGCCCAGGTTCTGGTTGCCGCGGCCCGATCATACCCCGCTCGTTGTTATCGGCACAGAGCCAGCATGGGCGCGCGGCGCGGCAAAAGGCTGAACTTAGCCGAAACGGCGGCGGTCACCTGATCGAATGCATTTCATCGCCGCCATCGTCGAGACTCAATCAGGAGGCCTTGCAGCATGCCTTTATCGCTCCTCTCGAACGCCTGTCCAAAACCGCGTGCGGCGGACGGAGTGGCGCCATGAGCCGGCGCCGTCAGGAGGTCGTGGTGGTCTGCGGCGCCTCGGCCGGGATCGGTCGCGCTACGGCCGTCGAATTCGCCCGGCGCGGCGCCACTGTGGCCCTCCTGGCGCGGGGCGAGGCCGGTTTGCTGGGCGCCAAGGCCGAGGTCGAGGCCGTGGGCGGCACCGCCTGGGTGCAGACCCTGGATGTCGCCGACGCGGAGCAGGTGGAGGCCGCCGCCGCGCGCATCGAAGCGGAGGTGGGGGCAATCGATATCTGGGTCAACAACGCCATGGTCACGGTGTTTTCGCCGGTCGCGGAAATGAACGCCGAGGAGTTTCGGCGGGTGACCGAGGTGAGTTATCTGGGCACCGTGCACGGCACCTGTGCCGCGCTGCGTTATATGCGTGTGCGTAACCGCGGCAGCATCGTGCAGGTCGGCTCGGCCTTGGCTTATCGGGCGATTCCTTTGCAGTCGGCGTACTGCGGGGCGAAGTTCGCGTGTCGGGGCTTCACCGATGCGCTGCGCGTCGAGTTGATGCACGCGAACAGCAGGATTCGTCTGACCATGGTGCATCTGTCGGCCTTCAACACCCCGCAATTCGATTGGGCGCGCACGCGCATGCCGCGCCAACCGCAACCGCTGCCACCGATCTTCCAACCGGAAGTGGCCGCCCGCGGCATCGTCTGGGCCGCGTATCACCGACGGCGCGAACTCTATATCGGCTTTCCCGCGGTCAAAGCCATCTTCGGCAACAAGCTGCTGCCGGGCTTCGCCGATTGGGTGCTGTGTCGCCAGGGCTTCGACGGCCAGCAAAGCGATCAGCCGCTGCCCGCCGACCGCCCGGATAATCTGTTCGATGCGGTGAACCGGGATATGGGTAGCCATGGCCGCTTCGATGCCCAGGCGCGCGACCATAGCTGGCAGCTGCGCTGGACTCTGCACCGCCGTGCGATTGCGATCGGCTTGTTGCTGGCGTTGCTCGCGATCGTCTGGCTATGGGCCTTCTGACGGGCCGTTCAGTCGCGGTGCCCGGCCAGGGTGATCGACACCGACTCGGCGAAACGCAGGGCGTGGGGTTTGTCGACTTCCACCTCGGCGTAGCGCACCGCCTGATTGGCCATCACCAGGTCGAGAATCTCCTGGGTCAGGCGTTCGAGCAGGGCGAAGCGGTTGCCTTCGACGTGCTGGATGATCGCTTTGGTGATGGTGCGGTAGTTCAGCGCATGGTCGATATCGTTATCGCGCACCGCTTCCACCGCGGGGTAGAGGATGGTCAGGTTGATCAACACGTCCTGCTTGTTGTTGATCTCCTCTTCCTTTATCCCGATGAAAGTGCGCAGGCGCAGATCCTTGACCCGGATCCGCGCCATTCCTGGCTCCAGTCGCGGCATGCTTACTTGCTCCGTCCGATCAATTGCAAAAATTCCAGGCGAGTGTTGCAGGACTCACGGAAAGCGCCAAGCATCACCGAGGTACTCATTACCGAATTCTGCTTCTCGACCCCGCGCATCATCATGCACATGTGCTTGGCTTCGATCACCACGGCGACGCCGGCGGCCTGGGTGACGCTCTGGATCGCCTCGGCGATCTGCCGCGTGAGGTTTTCCTGGATCTGCAGGCGCCGCGCGTACATATCGACGATGCGCGCCACCTTCGACAAACCCAGCACCCGGCCGGTCGGGATATAGGCGACATGCGCCTTGCCGATGAACGGCAGCAGGTGATGCTCGCACAGCGAGTACAGCTCGATGTCCTTGACGATCACCATCTCATCGTTGTCGGAGGCGAAGAGCGCGCCGTTGACCACTTCCTCGAGGCTCTTCTGATAGCCATGGCAGAGGTACTGCATGGCCTTGGCCGCACGTTTGGGGGTATCGAGCAGCCCTTCGCGCTCCGGGTCTTCGCCGACGCCAAGAAGGATCTCCCGGTAATGGTTGGGCAGTTGCTGGTTCATGCTTCGATCCTCGCGGCCGCTCTATGCGAGCCACTCAATGTGAGCCACTCTATTTAAGATGACGGCCGCCGTTGACGGTAAGGGTGGTACCGGTGACGTAGGGGTTATCCAGCAAATAACGCAGGCTCTGATAGATCACCTGGGGGCCGGGCTCGAAACCCAATGCGGATTTCGCCAGGGTTTTCCGCCGGTACTGCGCATCGTCGCTATCGTTGAACATGATCAGTGCCGGCGCGATGCCGTTGACCTTGATGTGCGGTGCGAGACGGCTGGCAAAGGACAGCGTCAGGCTGTCCAGGCCGGCCTTGCTGGCACAGTAAGCCGGATGCTTGGCGCTGCCCTTGCGCACCACGTCGTCGCTGATGTGCACGATGTCGGCGGGCGTCGAGCGCTGCAGCAGCTCGGCGCAATGCAGGTTGATCAGGTAGGGCGCGAGCATGTGCACGTTGAACATCCGCTGAAACTCCGCGGCCTCGTTGCCGGGGCTTTCGCATAGCCAGTCGGAGGCGTTGTGCACGATGGCGCGCAAGTTGTCGGTGTGGTTTTTCAGCTCGGCGACGAAGGCGAGGATCTGCGCTTCGCTGGAGAAATCCGCCTGCAAGGTCAGTGCTCCGCGTTGGCGCAAGCGCTGTAACGTTTCACGCTCGCTACGGTAGGTCACGATCAGCTGGTGGCCGTCGTCGAGCAGGCGTTCGGCGCAGTACAGGCCAACACGCTGGCTGGCGCCGGTAATCAGAATCGGGGCTGAACTCGCGCTCATGATCGGCTCGGGCTGGGAGAGTGGTCGTCCGCATCGTACTGAGCGGTCGATGCGTTTCTATCGTGTGGCAAAGTTATACCAGTCGTCTGTCTTGTACAACCATGGGCGCTGTGTGGGTATGCGGATTTTTTCCGTATGTCCCGCTATTTCATTGAGCTGCATGGATTTTTTCTTTGCGTACGATGGTCTGAAAAATTATCCATAATTTGTACAAAATATATTTATTGGTATAGGTTTGTTCGAGCAAGATCCATAAACCCAGCAATTGTCGTTAGCCGGTTGTGAGCATTAATTGCCACGATCCGCTTGGGTGTACAGGCCAGGTATAAGCTGTGCTGCCAAGCTGAGTTACAATGCCGACAACTTTTGCCCCCGTGAACTCTCCGCCCATGTCCAATCCCGTTGGTGCTTCGTCTCTCGTTTCGAGTGCTCTCAAGCAGGAAGAGTTGTTTCCCATACGGGAAGTTTCTCGCTTGACCGGGGTCAACCCGGTGACGTTGCGGGCCTGGGAGCGGCGCTACGGCTTGGTTCAACCGACCCGCACCGATAGCGGCCATCGCCTCTATTCGCAGGCCGATATCGAGTCGGTGCGCAGCATTCTGGCGTGGATCGAGCGTGGTGTGGCGGTCAGCAAAGTGGGCAAGATTCTCGCCAAGAGCGATTCGATCAAAGCTGCCAGTGCGCCTGTCCAGCAGGACGTGACGATCAATGAATGGGCTGAATGGCAGGCGCAGTTGCGCGGCGCCGTCGGCGCTTTCGACGAGGTCAAACTGGAGCGCTTGTACGGTCAGGTCTTTTCCAGTTACCCGCTGACGGTGGTGTTTCAGGACATCCTGATGCCGCTGTGGCAGGAATTGCTGCTGCGCCAGGATGAATTCGGCCAGACCAGCGAATGGCTGTTCCTCGATACGTTCCTGCGCGCGCGCATCCTGCAACGCTTGCAGTTGGTCAGGGCGCAGACCGAGGAGCGGGTGCTGCTGGCGGCGCTGCCGGGGCATTGCCGCGAGTTGGAGCTACTGGTCGCAGCCTTACTGCTCAGCGGCGCGGACAGGGCGATCAGCATCCTCGGGCTGGGCCAACCCATGGAAGAGTTGACCCTGGTGTGCGAGCGGATGCAGCCGCAAGCGCTGGTGCTGTTTTCCAATCAGCCGCCGAGCGGCGATCTGCCGCGCGTTCTGCAACGTTTGGCGTTGGCGCTGGATTGCCCACTATTGCTGGCCGGCGATGGCGCCGATCTGGCGGAAGAGTACTTGAACGGTTCGCCGATCGCCTGCCTGGGCAGCGAAGGCCGACTGATGCAGCGTCGTCTGCAGCAGTTCCTCGCCGGTCACCTGGATACCTGATTCCTGTTAGGCGCGATGCGCTTGTGGGTAATAGCGGCGGTGCTGCCGATAGATGAATTGTTGCAGGCGCGCCTGGCTGTGCTCGTCGAGCGGTGCCAGCCGATAGGCCAGCAAGCCTTCTTCGGTCTTGCGCACGAAACTGCCGGTGATGGCGATGGGCGGGAAACCGGCAAGCGGTAAGGTCAGGCTGAGGTGCGCGGGCGGCGTTGCATGGGGCGCGCGATGTTCGAGCAACAGCCCGCTCATCGAGAGTTGATGCAGCCACATATCGCTCGGCGCCGAATTGGTTTGTTGCAGGGCGAGGGGCTGGCGCAAAGGCGAGCGCCAGGCACGCAATGTAACGCCCTCATCGAATATCAACGGCGTACCCAGGCGCAGATGTTGTTCGTGCTCGGCGTCCTGTACCAGTTCCGGGGTGAAGGACAGGCGCTGATTGGCGAAATGCGCTTCGATGGTCAACTTCTCTTGGGCCGCGCAGCCGGCGAGCAAGCCTTCGAACTGCATGCCGTCCTCAACCTGCAATTGCGTCGTGGAAATAGGCTCCCGCCCGTCTGGCTGCTCATGCAGCAGGCGGAGGAACTCCAGTTCGGATGAGGTGAGTAACGGCTGATCGTGCATCGTCGAGTTCTGCGCAGGCCACGGACGCCATTGTGACAACGGAGTTCGTGCTTTGTTAGCCATCGTGCGCGATTAGGTGACGAATGTCGCGCATTTATGGCTTATTGCGGATGAGCGCGCAGGCTGGCCAGTTCAGCTTTCACCGCGGCCAGTTCGGCCTCCAATTGCTTGACCTGCTCCTGGGCGAGCATCTGCGCGGTCACGTCCTTTTGAATGCCGATGTAGTAGGTCAGTTGGTCGCCGGCGTTGAACACCGGGGTGATCGACAACTCATTCCAGAACAGGCTGCCATCCTTGCGGTAGTTGCGGATGATCTGCCGGCAGGGTTGTTGGTTCTTCAATGCTTCGCGGATAAGCGCCAGGCCCGGCTGGTCGCGGTCGTCGCCTTGCAGGAAGCGGCAGTCCTGATAAAGGATGTCCGCGCTGGCGTAACCGGAGAGATTTTCGAAGGCCTGATTGACATAAATGAGGATATTGTCGTCCCCCTCTTGCTCGGCAACCACGATGCCGTCGCTCGAAGCATCGACCACCAGTTGCAGCAGTTTGGCGTTGATCATGAAGCGATTCCTGGCGCAGGGGATATGGGTTGCCGGCTCGAGAGCCTTTATCGGGGGCATTCTAAAACATCCAGGCGGTCTGTCTACTTGCGGCATAATGCCCGCCGTTTCAGACTGTGGTCCGCATGTTTCGGAGTTATCTATGAAAATCGCCATCCTTTCCGGCTCGGTCTACGGCACGGCCGAGGAAGTCGCACGGCATGCCGAGCGCTTGCTGAAAGAGGCCGGGTTTGATGCCTGGCACGATCCACGCGCCAGTCTGGCGGACCTCCAGGCGTTCGCCCCCGAGGCGTTTCTGGCGGTGACCTCGACCACCGGCATGGGCGAGCTGCCGGATAATCTGCAGCCGCTGTATTTCGCCATCCGCGACCATCTGCCCGCCTGGAGCGGCCTGCCCGGCGGCGTGATCGCCCTCGGCGACTCCAGCTATGGCGACACCTTTTGCGGCGGCGGCGAACTGGTGCGCGAGCTATATGCCGAGCTGGGTATTCGCGAGGTGCAGGACATGCTGCGTCTGGACGCCAGCGAAAGCGTCACCCCGGAAAGCGATGCCGAGTCCTGGCTGGACGAATTCATGGCGGCGTTGAAAGGCTGATGCGCCCGCGCGGCGGATGCAGCCCGCTGCCTGTCACTGATTGAGGGCAAATGCAGAAGCCAAAAGCGTAACTCGTAGCCCGATGCAATCCGGGGAGCTGTGTAGCCGCGCCAACTGTTCCCGGATTGCATCCGGGCTACGTTCTGCAAGCAACGCACTCTGGTGGGCAATCGGCGCGCCGCAGCAAACAAGGCTCGCACGGTCACTAAGCTGGCTGCCAAGGCAACTTACCTTTGC
>NZ_CAMPHN010000215.1 GCF_946885885.1 uncultured Pseudomonas sp. | reverse complement strand
CGAATACTTCGGAGCACACACGAGTCAGAGCAGCGGTCAGAGTGGTTTTACCGTGGTCAACGTGACCGATGGTGCCGACGTTGACGTGCGGTTTATTACGTTCAAATTTTTCTTTAGCCACGACAGTGAACCTCTTGCCTAAAGGGGCGGATTAGCCTTGTTTTTTAACGAGTGCTTCGACGATGTTCGACGGAGCTTCGGAGTATTTGGAGAATTCCATGGAGTAGCTCGCGCGACCCTGGGACATGGAACGAACGTCGGTCGCATAACCGAACATCTCACCCAGCGGAACTTCGGCACGGATAACCTTGCCGGACACTGTGTCTTCCATCCCCTGAATCAGACCACGACGACGGTTCAGGTCACCCATCACGTCACCCATGTAGTCCTCAGGTGTTACAACTTCTACCTTCATGATCGGCTCAAGCACTACACCGCCGCCCTTCTGGGCCAGTTGCTTGGTCGCCATGGAAGCAGCCACCTTGAACGCCATCTCGTTGGAGTCGACGTCGTGGTAGGAGCCGTCGAAGACGGTAGCCTTCAGGCCGATGAGCGGATAGCCGGCAACAACACCGTTCTTCATCTGCTCTTCGATACCCTTCTGGATCGCAGGAATGTATTCCTTCGGAACCACACCACCAACCACTTCGTTGGTGAACTGCAGACCTTCAACACCCTCTTCAGCAGGGGAGAAGCGGATCCAGCAGTGACCGAACTGACCACGACCACCGGACTGACGAACGAATTTGCCTTCGATCTCGCAGTTCTTGGTGATCTTCTCGCGGTAGGAAACCTGCGGCTTACCGATGTTGGCCTCGACGTTGAACTCGCGCTTCATGCGGTCAACGAGGATGTCCAGGTGCAGCTCGCCCATACCGGAAATAATGGTCTGGCCGGTTTCTTCATCGGTCTTGACGCGGAAAGACGGATCTTCCTGAGCAAGCTTGCCCAGTGCGATACCCATTTTTTCCTGGTCATCCTTGGTCTTCGGCTCAACGGCAACCGAGATAACCGGCTCCGGGAAGTCCATACGAACCAGAATGATCGGCTTCTCTTGCGAGCACAGGGTGTCACCGGTGGTGACGTCCTTCATACCGATCAGAGCAGCGATGTCGCCAGCGCGGCACTCTTTGATCTCTTCGCGGCTGTTGGCGTGCATCTGCACCATACGACCAACGCGCTCTTTCTTGCCTTTGACCGAGTTCAGAACGCCGTCACCGGAGCTCAGTACACCCGAGTAAACGCGAGCGAACGTCAGCGTACCGACGAAGGGGTCGGTGGCAATCTTGAACGCCAGAGCGGAGAACGGCTCGTCGTCGCTTGCATGACGCTCCATCTCGACGGTTTCGTCGTCGACATCGGAACCCTTGATCGCCGGGATATCCACCGGGGCCGGGAGATAATCGATAACGGCGTCGAGAACCAGGGGCACGCCCTTGTTCTTGAACGAAGAACCGCAAACGGCCAGAACGATCTCACCTGCGATGGTGCGCTGACGCAGAGCCTGCTTGATCTCGGCAATGGTCAGCTCTTCGCCTTCCAGGTACTTGTTCATCAGCTCTTCGTTGGCTTCAGCTGCCGCCTCGACCATGTTGCTGCGCCACTCTTCGGCCAATTCCTGCAGTTCTGCCGGGATGGCTTCGCGACGGGCAACCATGCCCTTGTCGGCATCGTCCCAGTAAACCGCTTCCATGTTGATCAGATCGATCTGACCCTGGAAGCTGTCTTCGGAACCGATGGCCAACTGAATCGGCACCGGGGTGTGACCCAGGCGCTGCTTGATCTGACCGATCACGCGCAGGAAGTTAGCGCCGGCGCGGTCCATCTTGTTTACGTAAACAAGACGCGGAACGCCGTACTTGTTGGCTTGACGCCATACGGTTTCCGACTGCGGCTCAACACCGGAGGTACCACAGAACACCACGACCGCGCCGTCGAGCACGCGCAGCGAGCGCTCTACTTCGATGGTGAAGTCAACGTGCCCGGGGGTATCGATGATGTTGAAGCGGTGCTTAGGGAACTGCTTGGCAGAACCTTCCCAGAAAGCGGTAGTGGCAGCGGAGGTGATAGTGATACCACGCTCCTGCTCCTGCGCCATCCAGTCCATGGTCGCGGCACCGTCGTGCACTTCGCCCATCTTGTGGTTTACGCCTGTATAGAACAGGACACGCTCAGTGGTCGTGGTTTTACCCGCGTCCACGTGAGCCACGATACCGATGTTACGGTAACGGTTAATCGGTGTAGTACGAGCCATAAAGCCCTCGCAAATTTAGAAGCGCAAAAATTAGAAGCGGTAGTGCGAGAAAGCCTTGTTGGCTTCAGCCATGCGGTGCACGTCTTCACGCTTCTTAACTGCAGCACCTTTGCCTTCAGCAGCATCCAGCAACTCGCCAGCCAAGCGCAGAGCCATGGACTTCTCGCCACGCTTACGGGCGAAATCTACCAGCCAGCGCATGGCAAGAGCGTTACGACGGGACGGACGAACTTCGACCGGAACCTGGTAAGTAGCACCGCCTACACGGCGCGACTTCACTTCGACCAGCGGAGCGATGGCGTCGAGAGCTTTCTCGAAGATTTCCAGGGGATCGCTGTTCTTACGTTCTTTAACCTTCTCCAGCGCGCCATAAACGATACGCTCGGCAACGGCTTTCTTACCGCTCTCCATCACGTGGTTCATGAACTTGGCCAGGATCTGGCTTCCGTATTTTGGATCGTCAAGCACTTCGCGCTTGGCTGCTACACGACGTCTTGGCATTTGATAAGCCCTCAAACGGTCTTCAGGTTAGCCCGGGACTGCATCGCGAGGATGGCGCCCGACCTTACTCTTATCGACTCAGAAAAATAGAAAACTGCAATTCAGTGCAAGCGCCTATCACTTAGGACGCTTAGTACCGTACTTCGAGCGACCCTGGTTACGACCTTTAACGCCGGAGGTATCCAAAGAACCGCGCACGGTGTGATAACGAACACCCGGCAAGTCTTTTACACGGCCGCCACGGATCAGGACGACGCTGTGCTCTTGCAGGTTGTGGCCTTCACCACCGATGTACGAGGAAACCTCGAAACCGTTGGTCAGACGCACACGGCAAACTTTACGTAATGCCGAGTTAGGTTTTTTCGGCGTAGTGGTATACACGCGAGTGCATACGCCACGACGTTGCGGGCAGTTCTGCAGCGCAGGTACGTCGGATTTCTCGACGATACGCTTACGCGGCTGACGTACCAGCTGGTTGATAGTTGCCATCTACTAGCTCCACTGTTGTCTTGCGACGCTATTAATTTTCAACAAAAGCAAAAAATGGCAGAGCATTCGCCCTGCCAAATTTAGGGGTGCATGAGTCTAATGAGACTCACGCCCCCAGTCAAGGCAAAGCCCCGCTGGCGAACCCGCGGGGCCTCGACTCAATTACCGCTGGAGTTCAACGCTTCGGTCAGTGCGGCTTCCACTTCACTGGCGCTGACACGTACCGGCTGAGCGGCATCACGCTTACGCTTGCGCTCGCTGTGATAAGCCAGACCGGTACCGGCCGGGATCAAACGACCCACGACCACGTTTTCTTTCAGGCCGCGCAGGAAGTCACGCTTGCCGGTAACCGCCGCTTCAGTCAGTACGCGGGTGGTTTCCTGGAAGGAAGCCGCCGAGATGAACGATTCGGTGGACAACGACGCCTTGGTGATACCCAGCAACACGCGGGTGTACTTGGCGAGGAACTTGTCTTCGGCCGCCAGACGCTCGTTCTCACCCAGTACCGCGGTCAACTCCATCTGGTCGCCCTTGATGAAGGAGGAGTCACCCGACTCAGTCACTTCGACCTTACGCAGCATCTGCCGCAGAATGGTTTCGATGTGCTTGTCGTTGATCTTCACGCCCTGCAGGCGATAAACGTCCTGGATCTCGTTGACGATGTACTTGGCCAACGCGCTGACACCCAGCAAACGCAGGATATCGTGCGGATCGCTCGGGCCGTCGGAGATGACTTCGCCCTTGTTCACCTGCTCGCCTTCGAACACGTTGAGGTGACGCCATTTCGGGATCAGCTCTTCGTACGGATCGCTGCCATCGGTCGGTGTGATCACCAAACGACGCTTGCCCTTGGTTTCCTTACCGAAGGAGATGGTGCCGCTGATTTCCGCCAGGATCGAAGCTTCTTTCGGACGACGGGCTTCGAACAAGTCGGCAACGCGCGGCAGACCACCGGTGATGTCGCGGGTCTTCGAGGTCTCTTGCGGGATACGTGCGATAACGTCGCCCACGCCCACCTGAGCACCGTTCGCCACACCCACCAGAGCGTTCGCCGGCAGGAAGTACTGAGCCGGTACGTCGGTACCCGGCAGCAGCAGATCCTTGCCGTCTTCGCCCACCATCTTCACCGCAGGACGAATTTCCTTGCCGGCGGCCGGACGGTCTTTCGGATCCAGCACTTCGATGTTGGTCAGACCGGTCAGTTCGTCGGTCTGGCGCTTGATGGTGATGCCTTCTTCCATGCCCACATAGGTCACGGTACCTTTCATCTCGGTGACGATCGGGTGAGTGTGCGGATCCCACTTGGCGACGATTGCACCGGCATCCACTTTGTCGCCTTCCTTCACGGAGATCACGGCGCCATAAGGCAGCTTGTAGCGCTCGCGCTCGCGGCCGAACTCGTCGGCAATCGCCAGCTCGCCGGAACGCGATACCGCGACCAGATTGCCGTCGAGGCGCTCGACGTGCTTGAGGTTGTGCAGACGAACCGCACCGCCGTTCTTCACTTGTACGCTGTCCGCGGCGGAAGTCCGGCTGGCGGCACCACCGATGTGGAAGGTACGCATGGTCAGCTGGGTACCCGGCTCACCGATCGACTGGGCGGCGATAACGCCGACCGCTTCACCAATGTTGATCTGATGACCACGAGCCAGGTCGCGACCGTAGCACTTGGCGCAGATGCCATAACGGGTTTCGCAACTGATCGGCGAACGTACGATCACTTCGTCGACGCTGTTCAGTTCGATGAACTCGACCCACTGCTCGTCCACCAGCGTACCGGCCGGAACGATGACCTCGTCGGTGCCGGGCTTGAATACGTCACGGGCGATCACTCGACCCAGAACGCGCTCGCCCAGCGGCTCGACCACGTCGCCACCTTCGATGTGCGGCGTCATCAGCAAACCGTGCTCGGTGCCGCAATCGATCGCGGTCACCACCAGATCCTGGGCCACGTCGACCAAACGACGGGTCAGGTAACCGGAGTTCGCGGTCTTCAACGCGGTATCCGCAAGACCTTTACGAGCACCGTGAGTGGAGATGAAGTACTGCAGAACCGACAGACCTTCACGGAAGTTCGCGGTGATCGGCGTTTCGATGATCGAGCCGTCCGGTTTGGCCATCAGACCGCGCATACCGGCGAGCTGACGGATCTGCGCAGCAGAACCCCGCGCACCGGAGTCGGCCATCATGTACATGGAGTTGAAGGACTCCTGATCGACTTCTTCGCCATGGCGGTCGACGACCTTTTCTTTCGAGAGGTTGCCCATCATCGCCTTGGACACTTCGTCGTTGGCCTTGGACCAAAGGTCGATCACCTTGTTGTACTTCTCGCCCTGGGTTACCAGGCCGGAGGCGTACTGCGATTCGATCTCTTTCACTTCCTCGGTGGCGGCGTCGATGATGCGCGCCTTCTCATCCGGGATGACGAAGTCGTTCACGCCGATCGACACACCGGAGATGGTCGAATAGGCGAAACCGGTGTACATCAACTGGTCGGCGAAGATTACGGTGTCCTTCAAGCCAACGGTGCGGTAGCACTGGTTGATCAGCTTGGAGATCGCCTTCTTCTTCATCGGCTGGTTGACCACGTCGTACGGCAGGCCTTCAGGCACGACCTGGAACAGCAGCGCACGGCCGACGGTGGTGTCGACGATACGGGTGTTCTTGGTAATGGTGCCGTCCTTTTCCTTGACGACCTCATTGATCCGCACCTTGACCTTGGCATGCAGCGAAGCTTCGCCGCCACGGAACACCCGATCGACTTCCTGCAGGTCGGCGAATACGCGGCCTTCGCCCTTGGCGTTGATCGCTTCGCGGGTCATGTAGTACAGACCCAGTACCACGTCCTGCGACGGCACGATGATCGGCTCGCCGTTGGCCGGCGAGAGGATGTTGTTGGTCGACATCATCAGCGCACGGGCTTCGAGCTGGGCTTCCAGGGTCAGCGGTACGTGTACGGCCATCTGGTCGCCGTCGAAGTCGGCGTTGTACGCGGCGCAGACCAGCGGGTGCAGCTGGATCGCTTTACCTTCGATCAGTACCGGCTCGAACGCCTGGATACCCAGACGGTGCAGGGTCGGTGCGCGGTTGAGCAGCACGGGGTGTTCGCGAATCACTTCGGCGAGCACGTCCCAAACCTCTGGCAGCTCACGCTCGACCATCTTCTTCGCGGCTTTGATGGTGGTCGCAAGGCCACGCATTTCCAGCTTGCCGAAAATGAACGGCTTGAACAGCTCGAGGGCCATCTTCTTCGGCAGACCGCACTGGTGCAGACGCAGGGTCGGGCCCACGGTAATTACCGAACGACCGGAGTAGTCCACGCGCTTACCGAGCAGGTTCTGACGGAAACGACCTTGCTTACCCTTGATCATGTCGGCCAAGGACTTCAGCGGACGCTTGTTCGAGCCAGTGATGGCGCGCCCGCGACGACCGTTGTCGAGCAGGGCGTCGACCGCTTCCTGCAGCATGCGCTTTTCGTTGCGCACGATGATGTCCGGCGCCGACAGATCGAGCAGGCGC
>NZ_CAMPHN010000214.1 GCF_946885885.1 uncultured Pseudomonas sp. | reverse complement strand
GCCCTGCTGGACAAGGGCCTGGCGATCCTCGCCGAGTGCTTCGACGAGCTGGCGTGATCGCACGAGCTGTACAAGAAAACCCGCTTCGGCGGGTTTTCTTTTGTTCGGGGAGTGGGGCGCCGGTGTCGGGTTACGCGGCGGCTTGTACCGCGTCGTGACCAAGCCATGTTGGTTGCCGCTAACCCGACCTACCTGACTACACCGCTCCCGTAGCCCGGATGCAATCCGGGGATCGATGCCAGGCGCGAAACCGCTCCCGGATTGCATCCAGGCTACATTCCCATTCCTTAGCTCCGCGAAAAGATGCTCGGCACCGAATCAGGCCGCGCAACAGGCCGGCAAGCAGCGTATGGAAAATGGTCCATGATTCATCGGGTAGCTGGTGTAACAAAGAACGGCGGCCAATCTCTATAGTGGCAAGCAAATAAGGAGCGAACCGTGCACGCGATGCTTCCCCTGCTCGACCAACTGGCTTTCCCGGCGATCCGCCGCGGCGGGTTGGAGGCGTTGCAGATCAACCTGACTTACCGCTGTAACCAGCGTTGCCTGCATTGTCACGTCAATGCCGGGCCGACGCGCACCGAGGCGATGACCGACGAGAGCCTGGCGCTGCTGCATCGAGTGATCGATGCTCACCCGGTGCACACCCTGGACTTGACCGGCGGCGCGCCGGAGATGCACCCGCGTTTTCGCGAGATCGTCCAGCACGCGCGGCGCGAGGGGCTGAGGGTGATCGACCGTTGCAACCTGACCATTCTCAGCGAGCCGGGCTATGAAGACCTGGCGCGGTTTCTCGCCGAGCAGGGCGTCGAGGTCACCGCTTCCTTGCCCTGTTACTCGCGCGATAACGTCGACAAACAACGCGGCGATGGCGTGTTCGACGCCAGTATCGAGGGTCTGCAACAGCTCAACGCCCTGGGTTACGGCCAGGAAGGCAGCGGCCTGCTGCTGAATCTGGTGTACAACCCGCAAGGCCCGAGCCTGCCGCCGCCGCAAGCCGCGCTGGAGGCCGATTACAAGCGCCATCTGTTGGAAGACTTCGGCATCCGCTTCAACCATCTGCTGTGCATCACCAACCAGCCGATTGCGCGGTTCGGCAGCACCCTGGTCAGCAAGGGCCAGTTCAACGGCTACATGCAATTGCTGCGCGACAGCTACCGCCCGGAAAACCTCGCACCGTTGATGTGCCGCAGCCTGGTCAGCGTCGACTGGCAGGGTTACCTGTACGACTGCGACTTCAACCAGATGCTCGATTTGCCGCTCGAACTGCCGGACCAACTGATCAGCCGCGATCGTCCGCACTTGCGCGATCTGCTGAATGCCAAGCTGAACGGCAACCCCATCGTCACCCGCGATCATTGTTTCGCCTGCACGGCCGGACAGGGCTCCAGCTGCGGCGGCGCACTGCATGAGTAGGGTGCGCTGCGCGCACCAAGGCCGGCAGCGTTTGGTGCGCATGGCGCACCCTACAACCTGATCAATCAAGGAGTATCCATGCAACCCACCAGTCTTACCGGGCTGTTTTTCTGGGGCTTTCTCGTGGTTTACGGCGTGCTGATGCTGGCATTGTCGCCGCGCACCGTGACCCTCGGCGGCTTTTTCAACGGCGAGGACGACCAGGGCCGTAGCGCGGCGCCCTGGTTGCTGACGTCGAGCATCTTTATCAGCTGGATCTTCGCCAAGTCGGTGACCAACGCCGCCAACCTCGGCGCCAGTTACGGCCTGGTCGGCGGCCTGGCGTACGCCATGTACTGGCTGTCGATTCCGCTGACCGGCTTCGTCATCTACCGCCTGCGTCGGCGTTTCGCCGCCACCGGGTTGGTGAGTTTTTTGAGCAGCCATTACGGCCGCGGCGCGGCCCTGGCGTTTTCCGCGGCCATTCTGATCCGCCTGTTCAATGAGGTGTGGAGCAACACCGCGGTGGTCGGCGGCTATTACGGCGACGCCGGCAGTGTCGAGTTCATCGCCTCGGCGCTGCTGTTCACCGCCGTGACCCTGGCCTACAGCCTGCGCGGCGGCTTGCGCAGCTCGATTCTCACCGACGCGGCGCAGGCGGCGATCTTCGTCGTGGCGCTGGTCTGGGTGCTCGGCCTGGTGCTGCCGCAGCATTCACCCGCGGAACTGGCCAGCACCAGCGACTGGGCGCTGAATGCCGGGGTCGACCTGTTGCTGGTCGCCGGTCTGCAAGCGTTCAGCTATGGCTTCCATGATCCGGTGCTGACCGACCGTGGCTTTATCAGCGAAGAAAAGACCATGCGCCGCTCGTTCCTGATCGCCGGGGTGCTGGGCTTTATCGCCATCCTCGCCTTCAGCCTGATCGGCGTGCACGCGCAGCTGACCGGCCTGGCCGCGTCCGGCAATGTGCCGGCGGATCTGGCCAAGACCCTGGGCATAGGCGCGCTGCTGGTGATGACCGTGGTGATGGTCTCGGCGGCCGGTTCGACCCTGGACTCGACCTTCTCCAGTCTGGCCAAGCTGGCTGGCCGCGAATTGCCCAAGCTGGCCGGCCGCGACCTCGGTCAGAAGGCCATAGGCGTGGGCATGGCGGTGATGGTGCTGTTCGCCCTGCTCGGCAACCTGCCGATGATCGCCGGCACCGACATTCTCAAAGCCACCACCATCAGCGGCACCATGGTCATTGGCCTGGCGCCGGTGTTCGTTCTGCACGGCCTGACCATGCCGACCCGCCTGGGCTTCCACCTGAGTTTCTGGATCGGCCTGGGCCTGGGCGTGGCCCTCACCCTGGGCTGGATTCCGCAGGGCTGGGCGATCGGCGACGGCAAGTACGCGCTGCTGCTCGGCACCAACCTTTATGGCCTAGGGTTGTGTGTATTGGGCTATCTGCTGCCCGGCTGGCTGCGGAGGACTGCCTGATGCCGTTTGGCGCACCCTACCGCTCTTTGGCTGGGGGCTAGAGCCTGATGCGCGCCGGCCGCGACTGCCCGCTGGACTACCGCCTGGCACAGGATGCCTTTAGCGGTGAGCCGCTCTTTGAGTGCGACGCGCTCTATGTGGTCGGCGGCCTGTACGGCAATCGCCAGGCGCTGGCCGCGCTGGAAAAGCGGCTGATTGCCGAGCCCGGCGCGCGGGCGGTATTCAACGGCGATGCCCATTGGTTCGACCGCGATCCGCAGATTTTCCAGGCCATAGAGCAGGGGCTGAGCGGCCATCTGGCCTTGCGCGGCAATGTCGAAACCGAACTCGGTCGCGCGGCCGACAGCGGCGCCGGTTGCGGCTGCGCCTACCCGATGTCGGTGGATGAGGCGGTGGTCGAGCGCTCCAACGCTATCCAGCTTGAATTGAATCAAACCGTAAAAACGTTGCCGGGGCTGGCCGCGCGACTGGCGGGGCGGCCGGCCACCGCCCTGGTCGGCGTCGGCGGCCAGCGCGTGGCGATCAGCCATGGCGACGAGCAGTCGCTGGCCGGCTGGGATTGTTCCCGCGAGGCCTTGCGTGAGCCACCGCGCCAGCAACAGCTCGAGCAGTGGCTGGCGGCCAACCGGGTGAGTGTGCTGGCCACCAGTCACAGCTGCGCGGCGGTGGCGTTGAACCTTGAGCCGGGCGCGTTGATCAATAACGGCGCGGCCGGGATGCCGAACTTCGCCGGCGGCCGTTACGGCCTGCTCAGCCGCATCGCCACCACGCCCCATGCCGCCGCGCTGTATCGCTGCGAGCGCGACGGCCTATTTATCGAGGCGTTGCCGCTGAACTACGACCACGAGGCCTTTCTCGCCGATTTCGACCGCCAGTGGCCCGCGGGCAGCCCGGCCGAACTGTCCTACCGTTCCCGTATTCTCGGGGCCTGCGCGGATCGTCCGCAGCAGGCCCTGCTGGCCGGCTTCAGCCTGTGCCAAAGCCTGTGCGCGTTGGAGGCGCTGACTGATGAATAGCCGCAAAATCGCATTACTGGGCCTGATCCTGGCCCTGCTCGGTAGCTTCTTCGTCTTCGACGTCGGCCAGTACCTCAACCTGGACGCGCTCAAGGCGCAACAGGCGGCGCTGAACGCTCAGGTCGCGGCGCAACCCTGGCTGGCGGCGGGGGCGTTCTTCCTCGCCTATGTCGCGGTCACCGCGCTGTCCTTGCCCGGCGCGGCCTTGATGACGCTGCTGGCCGGCGCGCTGTTCGGCCTGCTCGAAGGTTTCGTGCTGGTGTCCTTCGCCTCCACCCTGGGCGCGACCCTGGCCATGCTCAGCAGCCGCTTTCTGCTGCGCGACTGGGTGCAGGCGCGCTTCGGCCAGCGTCTGGCCGGGATCGACGCCGGGGTCGAGCGCGAAGGCGCGTTCTACCTGTTCGCCCTGCGTCTGGTGCCGATCTTTCCGTTCTTTCTGATCAACCTGGCGATGGGCCTGACCCGCCTGCCCGTGCGCACCTATTGGTGGGTCAGCCAACTCGGCATGCTGCCGGGCACCCTGGTCTATGTGAACGCCGGGCGCGAACTGGGCCAGCTCGAGTCGCTGGCCGGCATCCTCTCGCCGGGCCTGCTCGGCGCCTTCGTCCTGCTCGGGGTGTTCCCGTTGATCGCGCGCAAGCTGCTGGGCCTGATCCAGGCGCGGCGGGTGTATGCCGGCTGGCACAAACCCAAGAGCTTCGACCGTAACCTGGTGGTGATCGGTGCCGGTGCCGGTGGCTTGGTCAGTTCCTATATCGCCGCTGCGGTCAAAGCCAAGGTCAGCCTGATCGAGAAACACCAGATGGGCGGCGACTGCCTGAACACCGGCTGCGTGCCGTCCAAGGCGCTGCTGCGTTCGGCCAAGCTGGCCAACGAGCTGAAAAAAGGCCCGGCCCTGGGCTTTACCGGCGTCGGCGGCACTGTGGATTTCCCCGCGGTGATGCAACGCATCCAGCGGGTGATCGCCGATATCGAGCCGCACGACTCGGTCGAGCGCTACAGCGGCCTGGGCGTCGAGGTGATCCAGGGCGAGGCGAAAATTCTTTCTCCCTGGGCGGTGGAAGTGAATGGCCAGACCCTGACCAGCCGCAACCTGATCATCGCCGCCGGCGCGCGCCCGCTGGTGCCGAAGATCCCCGGTTTGGAGCTGATGCGCGGCTACACCTCGGACACCATCTGGAGCCTGCGCGAACAACCGCGCTGGCTGCTGGTGCTCGGCGGCGGGCCTATCGGTTGTGAGCTGGCCCAGGCGTTTCAGCGCCTCGGTAGCCAGGTGATTCAGGTCGAGCTGGCCGAGCGCCTGTTGCCGCGCGAGGATGCCGATGCCAGCGAGCTGGTGCTGGGCAGCCTGCGTGCCGACGGCGTGGATGTGCGCCTGCAGCACAAGGCTGAGCGCTTCGAACTGGTCAACGGCGAGCAACGCATGGTCGCCCGCCGCCTGGATACCGGCGAGGAGGTGGTGATCGCCTTCGATTGCCTGCTGCTGGCCCTCGGCCGGGTGGCCAACGTCAAAGGCTATGGCGTCGAGGAACTGGGCCTGACCTTGCGGCCCAACGGCACCCTGGAAACCGACGAATACCTGGCCACGCGCTTCCCCAATATCTACGCCGTGGGCGATGTCACCGGGCCGTATCAGTTCACCCACGTCGCCGCGCACCAGGCCTGGTACGCGGCGGTGAATGCGCTATTTAGTCCACTGAAGCGCTTTAAGGTGGATTACCGGGTGATTCCCGCCTGTACCTTTACCGATCCGGAAGTGGCGCGGGTTGGCCTCAGTGAAGGCGAGGCGAACGCCAAGGGAATCGCCTATGAAGTGACCCGTTACGGCATCGACGACCTCGACCGGGCGATCGCCGACGACGCCGACCACGGCTTCGTCAAGGTGCTGACCGTGCCGGGCAAGGACAAGATCCTCGGCGCGACCATCGTCGGCGAGCACGCCGGCGAACTGCTCGCCGAATACGTGTTGGCGATGAAGCATAGGCTGGGTCTGAACAAGATTCTCGGCACCATCCACAGCTACCCGACCATGGCCGAAGCCAATAAATACGCGGCCGGCGAATGGAAGCGCGCCCATGCGCCGCAAGGGCTGTTGCGTCTGCTCGAGCGCTTCCACGCCTGGCGACGCAGCTGATGCGCGGCCTACTGATCGCCTGGTTGCTGGCGGCGCCGCTGGCTCACGCCAGCGACAACCAGCTGACACCCTGGACCTCCGGCCCGCCCGCAGGGGAATGGTCGGCGCCCTGGCGCTTGGCGGATATTCCCAAGCTCAAGCCGTCCGCGCGCAGCCTGGTCGAGCAGGATGGCCGTCAGGTGCTGCATATCCAGGCCGATGCCGCTGCCGGCGGGGTGCTGCACCCGCTCGATCTGGCTGGCGATCAGCAATGGCAGCTGAGCTGGCAATGGCGCACCGAGCGCAAACTCGACAAAGCGCGCTTCGCCACCCGCGAGGGCGACGACTACGCGGCGCGGGTCTATGTGCTGCTCGACTACCCGCTGGATACGCTGTCGTTCGTCACCCGGCAGAAGCTGCGTCTGGCGCGCACCTTCTTCGATCCGGACCTGCCGGCGGCGACCCTCAGCTATGTCTGGGACAACCGCCGGGCGCCCGGTAGCCATGCCCGCAGCGCCTATACCGAAACCGTTGAGATGTATGTATTGCGCGGCCCCGAGGCGCCGCTTGGCCAATGGTTGACGGAAAACCGCGACCTGCGCGCGGATGCCATCGCCGCCTTCGGCAGCGCGCCGCGGCGCATCCTCGGCGTGGTGTTCGCCGCCGACAGCGACAACACCGGCGAGCGTGTTGAGAGCTACTTCGCGGAACCGCAATTGCGGATGCAGCGCAACCCCTGACAGAGCAGGGTCATAGTCTTTACCATGCAGCCTTGTTTCAGCGGTGAATAAAGGAATCTTCGGCGCAATGAACCACTATGACCTGCTATTGATCGGTG
>NZ_CAMPHN010000213.1 GCF_946885885.1 uncultured Pseudomonas sp. | reverse complement strand
GGATACGCAGTAATTCCTCGGCGCTCACCGGGTAGAAGCGGATCTGGTCGAAGAAGCGCAGCAGCCAGGGCTTGCCGTCGAACGCTGCGACGTCGCGGTAGCGGTTCCACATCTGCAGGGTACGGCCGACGAACTGATAGCCGCCGGGACCTTCCATGCCGTACACGCACATATAGGCGCCGCCGATGCCGACCGAATTTTCCGCGGTCCAGGTGCGCGCCGGGTTGTATTTGGTGGTGACCAGGCGGTGGCGCGGGTCCAGCGGCGTGGCCACCGGCGCGCCGAGGTAGACGTCGCCCAGGCCCATCACCAGGTAGCTGGCGTCGAACACCGTGCGGTAGACCTCGTCGAGATTGGGCAGGTCGTTGATCCGGCGGATAAATTCCAGGTTGCTCGGGCACCAGGGCGCATCCTTGCGCACCGTGGTCATGTATTTCTCGATAGCCAACTGGCAGGCAGGATCGTCCCAGGACAGCGGCAAGTGGACGATCCGCGACGGCACCTTGAGATCCTGCGCGGCGCAGACCGCATCCCATTCGCCGGCGACTATGCCGAGAAGGTCATCGAGGGCGAGGGTTTCCGGCTGGTAGTGCACCTGCAATGAACGGATGCCGGGGGTGAGGTCGATCACCCCGTCGAGCCGTTTGGCCTCCAGCGCCTGCATCAGTGCATGGCCGCGAAAGCGTAGGACTAGATCCAGCTCCGGCGCGCCTATCTCCAGCAGCAGGTGGGTGTCGCCGGACAGGCGCGCGACCAGGCGTTTATCGGCTTCGCCGATATCCAGGACGATGGGGGAGATGAGGGTATGGGCTTGTGTAGGAGCGGCCTTGGCCGCGATTGGATTGGTGGCTTGATCGCGGCCAAGGCCGCTCCTACGGAGGCTCGCGCACTCAAGGTTTTGGGCTTTGGCCAGTTCCCGCGCCGTGGCGATATCCACTGGCGCAAAGCGCACTTTATCCCCGGCCTTAAGCTGCCCGAGCTGCCACAGATCCGCCTCGATAATGGTCACCGGGCAGACGAAACCGCCCAGGCTCGGGCCGTCCGGGCCGAGGATCACCGGCATATCGCCGGTAAAGTCCACCGCGCCGATCGCGTAGGGGTTGTCGTGGATGTTGGATGGATGCAGTCCGGCCTCGCCGCCGCTGTCGCGCGCCCACTCGGGTTTGGGGCCGATCAGGCGCACGCCGGTGCGGCTGGAGTTGAAGTGCACTTCCCAGGCGGTGGCGAAGAGGGTGGCGATATAGCCTTCGCTGAAATACTCCGGCGCGCCATGGGGGCCGTAGATCACGCGGATTTCGCGTACGGCCGGTAGCGCGGCGCAGAGTTCGGCGGGCAATTGCGCGCCGGGCGCGTTATCGGCGAGCGGTAACAGATGCAGCACATCGCCGGCACGCAGCGCGCGGCCGCCGTGACCGCCGAACTGGCCGAGGGTGAAGGTGCTTTTACTGCCGAGATAATCCGGCACTTGTACGCCGCCGCGCAGACACAGGTAGCTACGTGCACCCGCGCCCTGGATGGTGCCGAGGCTCAGGGTGCTGCCGGCCTTGACCAGCAATGCGGTGTTCGGCGGCTGCTCAATGCCATCGACGCTCAACGGAATCGGTGCGCCGGTCACCGCCACCACCGCGTCGGTATTGAAACGCAGGGTCGGGCCGCTCATGGTGATTTCCAGGGCAGCGGCGCCTTGCTCGTTACCCAGCAGGCGGTTGCCCAGGCGCAGCGCGCGGTCGTCCATTGGCCCGGACGGCGGTACGCCGACGGCCCAGTAGCCGAGGCGGCCGGGGAAGTCCTGCACGGTGGTCTGGGTGCCGGCGCTAAGCACTTCGAAGGTGCTGGCCCGGTAGGTCAGGCCTTCCAGGCAACGGGTCCAGGGCTTACCACCGGCGAACGGCGCGTCGAGCAGAATCTGCCGCAGGTAGTCGCGGTTGCTTTCCACGCCGTAAAGCAGGGTGTCGCTCAGCGCCTGGTCGAGGGCGGCGCTGGCGGCGTCGCGCGTGGGCGCCCAGGCGATAAGCTTGGCGATCATCGGGTCGAAGTAGGGCGGGATTTCGCAGCCGGCTTCGACCCAGGTGTCGATGCGTAGATTTTTGCCATCGGCCACCGGGAAATTCACGGCGGTCAGCAGGCCAGGGCTGGGCTGGAAGTCGCGGCCCGGGTCTTCGGCGTACAAGCGCGCCTGGATCGCATGGCCGCTGGGTTTCAGTTGCTTAGCCAACTCGGCCAAAGGAGGGAGATCGCCGGCCGCCAGCTCGATCATCCAGCGCACCAGGTCGACGCCCCACACCTGTTCGGTGACGCCGTGCTCGACCTGCAGGCGGGTGTTCACTTCGAGGAAGTAGAAGCGTGCGGCCTCGCTGTCATAGACGAACTCGACGGTGCCGGCGCTGCGGTAATTCACCGCGCGGGCCAGCTGGATCGCCGCCGCGCAGAGTTCTTCGGCCATGCCGGCCGGCAGGTTGGGCGCCGGGGTTTCCTCCAGCACTTTTTGGTTGCGCCGCTGTACCGAGCAGTCGCGCACGCCAAGGGCGAGGACTTCGCCTTGACCGTCGCCGAATACCTGGACTTCCAGATGACGGGCGCGCTGGATGTATTTCTCGATAAACACGCCGCTGTCACTGAAGTTGTTCTGCCCCAGGCGCTTCACCGCGTCGAAGGCCTCGCTTAGTTCAGCGGCATCGTTGCATACGCGCATACCGATGCCGCCACCGCCGGCGGTGCTTTTCAGCATCACCGGGTAGCCGACCTGTTCGCCTGCGATCAAGGCGGCATCGAGGCTTTCCAGCAGCTCGGTGCCTTCGAGCATTGGTACGCCATGTTGTTTGGCCAGGGCGCGGGCGGTGTGCTTGAGGCCGAAGACGCGCAGTTGCTCCGGTGTCGGCCCTACGAAAGCGATGCCCGCCGCCTCGCAGGCTTCGGCGAAGGCGGCGTTTTCCGAGAGAAAGCCATAGCCGGGGTGGATGGCTTGAGCGCCGGATTGCTTGGCCACGGCGAGAATCTTCTCGACTCGCAGGTAGGTGCCCGCGGCCGGGCCTTCGCCAAGGCTATGGGCCTCGTCCGCCTGCTGGATATGCAGGCTGGCGGCGTCGGCTTCGGAGTAGACGGCTACGCCGCCTATGCGCAGTTCATTGAGCGTACGCAGGATGCGGCAGGCGATGGCGCCGCGGTTGGCGATCAGCAGTTTGGTGAACATCAGCAAAACCCTCGAAAGGGAAAGCGGGCCGTCCCGCGGTATTCGGTCTGCACCCCGGTCGTCCGGGGTTGGAATCGAGCTACAAGCCTCAAGCTTTAAGCGGCAAGCTGTCCTGTTGTGGCCAGCGTCGTGCTGTCATGGCCTTTACTTGCAGCTTGTCGCTTGAGGCTTGTAGCTGCGGTTCAATCCCACACCAACACCTCGGCCGGGGTTGGGTTGTAGCCGTTGCACGGGTTGTTCAGTTGCGGGCAGTTGGAGATCAGTACGATCACGTCCATATGGGCGAGCAGCTCGACGTATTTGCCGGGCGCGGAGATGCCGTCCTCGAAGGTCAGGCCGCCCTCCGGTGTCACGGGAACGTTCATAAAGAAGTTGATATTGGCGCCGATGTCGGCCTTGTTCAGGCGGCCGTCGTGCAGGCTGGCGCGCAGGAAGTTGTCGCGGCAGCTGTGCATATAGCGCTTGTCCAAGGCATAGCGCACGGTGTTGCTTTCCTGGGCGCAGGCGCCGCCGAGGGTGTCGTGGCGCCCGCAGGTGTCGGCGACGATGCTCAGCAGCGGATTGCCGAGGTTGGAATAGAGCACCGTGCCGGTGGTCAGGTAGACGCTGTTCTGCTTGCGCAGCGTGCGCTGCGGGTCGTAGCGCTCGCGTGGGTTGCGCGCGTTGTAGAACAGGGTGTCGACCGCCTGGTTGCCTTCCAGGTCGAGCAGGCGCAGGGTCTGGCCAGCCTTCACTTCGCAGAGAAAGGGTTCGCCGGCACCGATGGTGGCACGGTACGCGGCGGCTTCGGGGTGCTTGTCGCTATGGATAAGAGTCATCTTGGCCGCCCTTAGAGATACAGACGTTCGGTGTTATGAAAGCCGCGTGCGTTTTCCGGTCGCGAGCTGCGGCAGAGCACGCTGATGCCGTCGCTTTCGACCTTGTGCCAGCTGAGCTGCACCGGCTTGGGCGCGTATTCGGGCGCAGGATCCATGGGGTGTTGCAGGGCGGTAAGGACCACCAACGTATCCATGGGCGCGTACAGCTCGAGGTAGTCGCCGGCCTTGGAATTACCGGGTTGGAACTGGAAGCGGCCGGCGGCGTCGACGGTGACCTTGCTGAACAGGTTGAGACACATCAGCAGGTCTTGCAGATTGAGATTCCACTTGCCCATTTCCACCAGCAGATTGTCCACGCCGTTGCGGAAGAAGCCGTTGCGCAGTTCCTGGTAGCGACCCTGGCCGTACTTTTCGGCGACTTCCTCGGCGTTGAGCACGCCGCCGAAGCTGTCGTGCCAGCCGCAGGTGTCGGCGGTGATCGCCGCGAGCACCCGGCCCATATCCGAATACAGGCAGTGGCCGGCCGTGAGTTTGGCGGTGTGCTGGCACTTGAGACTGTCCGGCAGGTTCAGCCGCTCGCTTTTCTCGGCGGCGTTGAGCAGCAGCAAGCTGACATTGGCGCCGCCTTCGAGGTCGGTGAGGCGCAGCAATTGGCCGCGCTTGAGCACGAAGGAGGTGTGGCCGCCACCGGGTACGAATTCCTCGTACAGGGTCGGACGCAGGGTCAATGAGGCTGTCATTACAGGGCTCCTTGCAGATGGGGTTGCAGGCTGCCGACCAGCGTCGGCAGTGTGGCCGCACGGCGCTCGCCGTTCAGGGGAATGTCGTAGGTGATGCGCGCGCCGTAGGCGTTGGGCGCCTGCGGGTCGAGGCGCACCTTGTCGAAGACCAGGATGCGCGTGCCCAGGCTGAAGCCCTCGCTGAGGTCATGGGTGACCATAAATACCGTCAGCCGGGTTTCACGCCAGAGTTCCAGCAGTAGGCCGTGCATATCCTTGCGGATACCCGGATCGAGGGCGCCGAACGGCTCGTCGAGCAGCAGCACCCGCGGTTTCATGATCAACGCCTGGGCGATCGCCAGGCGCTGCTGCATGCCGCCGGACAGCTGCGCCGGGTATTTATCCAGGGCGTGGCCGAGGCCGACCTTGGTCAGCATCTGCGCCGCCTGGTCGCGGGCGTCGCGTTTGGCGCGGCCGAACAACCGGCCCAATAGCTTCGAACGCGGCAGTTCCAGACCGATGGCGACGTTGTCCAGCACGCTCAGGTGCGGGAACACCGAATAGCGCTGGAACACCACGCCGCGGCTGGCATCCGGCTCGGCGGCCAGCGGCTCGCCGGCCAGCAGAATCTGCCCGCGACTGGCGCGTTCCTGACCCAGCAGTAGGCGCAGGAAGGTCGACTTGCCACAGCCGGAAGCACCGACCAGGGTGCAGAATTCGCCTTCGTCGATATTCAGGTTGAGGCGTTCCAGCACCACCTGATCGCCGTATTCCTGCCAGACGTTTTTCACCTGAATGAAGGCGCTGCTTGTTTTATCGCTCATGCCTTGGCCCCCTCGTACCAGGGGAAGCACAGCCGGGCGAGCTGGCGCAGGCTGAAGTCCATGCCCCAGGCGAGCAGGGTGATCCAGGCCACGTAGGGCAGGATTACGTCCATCGCCATATAGCGGCGCACCAGGAAGATCCGGTAGCCGAGGCCATCGGTGCTGGCGATGGCTTCGGCGGCGATCAGGAATAGCCAGGCCGAGCCGAGCACCAGGCGCAGGGCGATCAGCAAGCGCGGCATGATATGCGGCAGCACCACGCGCAGGATCAGAGTCCAGGTAGTGGCGCCGAGGGTTTGCGCTTTGATCAGCAGTTCCGGCGGAATCTCGCGGGCACGCTGCTCCAGGTCGCGGGCCAGCACCGGGGTCACGCCGATCACGATCAGCATCACCTTGGCCAGTTCGCCGAGGCCGAAGACGATAAACAGGATCGGCAGTATCGCCAGCGGCGGCACCATCGACAGCACCGTCAGCAGCGGCGACAGCGGTGCGCCGAACAGCGGCAGACTGCCGGCGGCTATCCCTAAGCACAATCCGACCACGGCCGCGATGCCGAGGCCCATGGCCAGGCGAGCGAGACTGGCGCCGGTATCCTGCCAGAACAGGTATTTGCCGCTGCGTTTGTCCTCGGTGAACGCCAGGCGGTCGACCGCTGCCACCATCTGCGTGGCGCTGGGCAGCAGCTTGTCGTTGGGGTTGTCCGCCAGGCGCTGCGTCGAGCTGGTGAAGTAGGTGAACAGCAGCAGGGCGAAGGGCAGCAGGATCAGCAGCAGACGAGCGCTGCGGTCCGGGTGTCGGTTGATCAGGCGCATGGCAATTTCTCGCGTGTCCGCGTTGGGGCCGATTGTAGGAGCGGCCTTGGCCGCGATCGCGGGCAAGCCCGCTCCTACAGGTACGATCAGTGCGTAGGGTGGATGACGCTTTTTTCATCCACCATGGGCCGGGTGGTGGATGGGTGAAGCGTCATCCACCCTACGAGGGGCCGTTTACGCGAAGGCATCCGGTTACAGCGCGCCGTCGGCCGCCATCTGCATATAGCTCGGGTCGAAGCGCAGTTTGAGGTTGCCCTGGTCGCCGGTGACTACATCCTTCGCGAAGCTCATGCCGATGGCTTCGGCGTTCGCCGCGCCTTCGCCGAGCAAGCCGTGGGCGTGGGAGAAGGTCGCGACTTTGCTCATGGTCGCCGGCAGCGCCGGGCTGTTGGCGAAGGCCACGGCGTCTTTGGCCGAGTAGAACATCTTGGTCGCCGCCAGTTGCGCTTCGTAGCCGGCCAAATCGGTGCCGGAGGCCTTGGCCATGTGCTCGCGGGCAGCCTTGCCGGCGGCGTTGTCGGCGCTCATGGTCGCCATGATTTCGTACC
>NZ_CAMPHN010000212.1 GCF_946885885.1 uncultured Pseudomonas sp. | reverse complement strand
GCAGGCCGTTGAAAAACTACCTACGTTGGCAATACTGCGTTAAAAACAGGCTCGGCAAGCCGCTTGCGGCTAACGCGCTTCAGCGCGGCCCGAAGGGCGAGCGAAGCGAGTAGTGCTCATTTACAGCACGTAAACTCCGCTTCCTCGCCTGTTTTTGCGGGGCCGCCATCGGTATTGTCTTGCCTGCCTCGCCTACGTTTTTCAACGGCCTGCTAGGGCGTGAGCAATAGCCAGACTTGCGCATCGAAGGGCAATTTACCCGGAGTGTTCTGTGCCAGATGGTACGGAAAGTCGGTATGCCCGCCGACCAGTACCTTCTCCACCGATACGCCTGTGAGGTCGTAGCCGGCACGCCGCAGGCTGGCGCGAACGCCCAGCAGGGCCTCGGATTGACTTAACAGCTGGGCGACGGTGCGGTTGTCCTGGCCATCCTTGGCTGCGCCATGCACGGACTCCCACTGCGGCGAAGCGGCTGCCGCGTCTAGCAAGGCACTCACCAGCCACGGGTAATGCACCAGGCGGCCAAGGAAAATCGACGAGTAGGCTGGCTTGCCCTGTGGCTGGGCGGCGGTACTCAGGCTCTGTTCCAGCAGTTCCTGCAAGCCGCGAGCGGAGACCGGGCAATCCTGGTCAGTGCGCACCCGCAGATCGGCGCCGCTGGTGTCGGTTTCGAGGCTCGCCTGGCAGCCTGCGTCATCCAGCTGATACAGGGTTTCGGCGTCGGCTGAAACGCTGGCGAGCCATAGACCAAGTGCGACCGCGTATGCGGTCGTACGCCATGCAGCCTTGGGCGCAGCTGGATCGGTTACTGCCGAATCAATTGGTGGCCAGTGCATCAACCTGTTCCAGGCGAATAATGATGCGACCATATTGCTGGTTGCGTACCTCAATAAAGCCATCGTCACCGATCTTGGTAACGGCGCCCCCAATGGCCTGGCCGTTGACATAGAACATTAGGCCTTTCTTCTCCTTCAGGCTCATTTCCAGCAGCTCGTTGTAAGCCTGCATGCTGCGCTGGTCGGGCTCGCCAGCCTGAGCATTGCCCAGGGTCGCCAGTAGCAAGGTCGCCAGCAGTGCGAGCGGTAGTAGTCCGTGGCTTTTCATCTCAATGCCTCCAGGGGGCGTTCGGGTCAACCACAAGCATAGAGGTTGGCTGGCGTTTCGCTTGCTGCCAGGGCGGGGTGGTGGGCTTGTTGAGGGGCAAGCCGCGCACTCATACTAGCGCTTTGATTTAGCCGGCCACGCCGTGCGGAGCTGTAAATGAAATACATACACCAGCGCGAACACCTGAACGAAGACGACATCGTGGTGATCGAGTGCTCGCAAACCTGCAATATCCGCCTGATGAACGATGCGAACTTTCGCAGCTTCAAGAACGGCGGTCGCCATACCTACCACGGCGGCGCCTTCGACAAATTCCCGGCCAAGATCAGCGTGCCGAGCAGCGGTTTCTGGAACATCACCATCGACACCGTCACCCGCAAAGCCATCAGCGTGACGCGCAAGCCGACGCTCAAGCACTCGATCAAAATCGTCCGCAAGTCGCCATCGCGCTTGAGCTGAGCGAACGCCGCTAAATCGCCGAACGCTTGAGTTTGGCGATAAACAGCAGCCGCTTGACCAGTAATGCCGTCAGCGGAAAGCTCAGGGCGAACAGCACGCACACCTGCCAATCGAGTCCCGGATACAGGCAGTAGGCCAAGGCGATGCCGATGCCCGAATCGAGCTGATCGAGCAGCACGAACCAGCCGGTATGCCGACTCGGCAGCGCTCCGGGGGCCGCGCCCAGGCACCGTTTGAGCCAAGAGTTGGGCAGCTCGGCCAGCACATAAGCCAGACCGACCCAGGCGCCGACCAACGGCAAGACCGGGCCGAAGGGCGCGCGCTCGCCCAGATACGACTCCATCGGCAGCAGGCAGAGGGCGCCCAGCGCGGTGAACGCCGGCATCAGCAGCAGGCCGCGCCAGGTTTTGTTGGCGCCGAACAGGCGTCGGTTGATCGGGATTTTCCAGCCGGGCAGCTGGTCGTGGGTTACTGCCCACATATGTAGCACGCCGCCGATCACCACTGGGATTTGCGCGTACAGGGCGATGGACAAGGCATCGAGCAGGTTCATTTCAGCCTCCGAATTGCAGGAATAGGAACAGTCCGCTGCCGCCCAGGGTGATGGACAGGATCTGCTTCAGGCTCTTGAACTTGAAGAACGGCCGACGCAGCAGCATGGCGTAGCTGAACGCCGCCAAGGCAACGGCCAGCAGCGGATCGATCAGCGCTTGCGGCAGTACCAGTAACAGCGCGGCGTAGCCGGCGAGTAGAAAGACGCTCCAGAACACCGGCATACCCAGATAGGCCAGGCCGTCGCTTTCCTGGATATTGCCGATGTCGTTGAACACCGACAGGCGCACGCAGCCGCAGATCAACATGAGCCACAGCAGCATGCCGTAAGCCCCGTCGAAGCCCAGTTGCCAGAACAGCAAGGCTGGGCTCACCAGATAGATCAACACATCCATGAAGCCGTCCAGGTAGCGGCCGAACGCCCGCTCCAGGCCGAACTTGCGCGCCAGCATGCCATCCAGCGCATCGCCGAGCATGGCCAGGAACAGCAGGGCGATACCCAGGTAAACCTGGCCATGCAAGCCGCTCAGTACGGCCAGGGACGAGCTGATCACCCCGCTCAGGGTCAGCAGGTCGACCCGGTTCAAGCGCACGATCAAGTGACTGGCGTTCATGGCAGGGCCTCGCAGGCGAGTTGGCGATTTTTCAGTGCCTGGCGCAGCGCCGGGCGGTCGATCTTGCTGTTGTGGCGGCCATCCACCGGCATCTGCGCAATGCGGGCGAGCCAGGCCCGGGTGATGTCGAACTGCTCGAGCACGGCCGGCAGTTGCTCGGCCTGTTGCGGTTCGCCTTGCAGCACCACTAGCGGTTGACCGTCTAGGGCGTTGAGCACTGCGCTGCGGATGATGCCGGGCAGGGCATCCAGGGCTTTTTCGAGGATGAAACTGTCCTGGGTGCGGCCGTTGATCAGCACGCGGTCCTTGAGCCTGCCGTGGAGCCACAAGCGGCCCCGCTCATCGAATGCCCCACAGTCGCCGGTGCGGTGCCAGACCAGGCCATCGGCGCGCGGAATCTTGCATTCCGCACAGGCTTGGGGGTTGTTCACATAGGCCTTGAGCACATGGGGGCCGGCCACCAGAATCTCGCCGACTTGGCCGGCCGGCAGCCGCGCCCGCTCGACGCTGACCGCGTCGCTCAGCGCCTGTTGCGGATCGACAATGCACACCTCGGCGACCGCCGCCGGGTTGCCGAGCAGGTAGCCGGGCTGCTGGTGCCAGTCCTGCAACAGTTCGCTCATCTCCACCTCGGCGATCGGCTCGGCTTCGGTGGAGCCATACACCACCCGCGCCCAGGCCTGCGGAAAACTGCGCAAACAGCCGCGCAGTAGGGCCTGGTTGACCGTCGAGCCGCCGATCACCAGCGAGCGGACCTGCGGCAACTGCAAGCCATTGGCCTGCGCGTGCTCCACCAAACGCTGCATATAAGCCGGCGCGCCGCTCAGGCGGGTGACGCCTTCGCGCCTAATCTGCTCCAGCACCAGTGCCGCATCCACCTGCCCGGGCGTGGCCAGGTCGACGGCCGGCAGCACGCTGCTGATGCCGCAGCACAGGTTGTGCAGCACCAGCACCGGGAAGCAGGGCATGTCGATCTCGTCGTCCTGGTCCGGCCAATGGCTGCGGATCGCCAGGTGCTGGGCGATCAGGCTGGCATGGGTGCGGTCGGCGCCTTTGGGGGCGCCGGTGCTGCCGGAAGTGAAGCTGATCAGGCCGTGGTCGTCGTTGCCACGCGGCAGGAATTGGTAGTTGGTCAGGCCGCATTGCCCGGCATCTGGCGGCAGGCTGCGCGCGCCGAAGCAGGCGCCATCCAGGCTGTAGCGGCGCAAGCGCCAGAGTTGCGGCAACAGCCACCAGCGTTTGACGATATCGCGTTGGCCGATCAAACCGCTGGCGCCGCTGGCCGCGATGGCGGCGAGCATGCGCGCGCGGCTCATGCCACGGTCGAGCAGCACCGGCACCAGGCCCAACCCCAACAGCGCCAGGAGCACGGCGTACAGCGGCAAGCCGGGGCTCGCCAACAGCAGCACGCGCTGGCCGCTCTGCCAGCCATCGGCTCGTAGCGCTTGTTGCAGGCGCGCGGCATAGCCGAGCAACTCGGCATAGCTGAGGCTGTCGCTGGTCAGGCCTTCGCCGGGGCGCGGGATGCGCAGGGCCAGGCGCTGCGGATGGCGCAGGGCGGCGCTGAGAATCAGGGTGGCGACATTGCCGTTGTTCATAGCACCCCCTGGTAGAGCGCGTAATGACGGCTCTGGCTGCGGCCATGGCGCAAGGCGAACTGCCGCGAGTTGTTGTCCTCGCGCACCAGGGTCGCGGTCAGTTCGTCGTAATGCGCCATGGCGCGCAGCGACAGTTCGCAGCCCATGGCGGTGAACAGGCCGAGTTCGCGGAAATCCGGGTGCACGCCACCGGTCTTGGCCAGGGCGCGGCGCGGCCTCGGCAGTTGGGCGAAGTGTTCGGCGAAGCTCACCTGCGCCACCGGCAGAGGCTGCGGATTGCCGTTGCGCAGCAGCGGCGCATAGTCGGGGTAGACCAGGAAGAAACCGGCGATCCGCCCATCCAGGCTACGCGCCAGCACCGAGCTGTGCGGGCACAGGCGCTCGGCGAAGGGGCGCCCGCAATGCTGCTCGAAGGCCTCGCGGCTGAGGCGGCTGTAGGCGAAGTTGCCACCGAATACCTGATCGACCAGACCGTACAGTTCGTCCAGGTTGTTCATCCAGAAGTCGCCGTCCAGCGCTTCCATACGCACCTGGCGTTCCAGGCGTGGCTTGACCCGCAGGTAGTCGGCGCGAATGCTTTCGGCGGCGCTCTCGGTGTCGGTCAAGGTCGAGAGGTAGCGGTAGCGCTGGCTGAAACCCAACTGCTCGAGCAGTGCGGGGTAGTAGGGCGGGTTCCAGGGCTCGCCGGGGAAGGCGCCGGCCTCGAAGGCGTCCAGGCGCACGCGGTAGCTGCCGAAGGTGGAAAAATTGATCGGCCCGTACAGCCGGGTCGCGCCTTGGGCCTTGGCCCAGTCGCCGAGGGCGCGGAACAGCTGGCCATTGGCGTCGAGGTTGTCGCGGCTTTCCCAAAAGCCGAAAAACGCCACGCGCGCGCCCTCTATCCGCTGCCCGCTATAGAAGCCGGCGAGCCGTGCCTCACCCGGCACCACGCCGAGCCAGCAGGCGGCGTCGGGCTGAGCGAACCAGGGATTGTGCGGGCCGAATTGCCGGCGCACGGACTGGCTGTCTTCGCCGAGCCAGTGCGGGTCCCCGGCGTAGATCTGCTCGGGCAGATCGAGAAAGGCTTCGGGCATGACGTCGGTTGGCGACCAGGGGCCGGCGATCAGAGACGGTTCAGACATGGCAGGCTTCCTCGGGCTGGGTTTGGCGGGATGCGGGCTCGGGCTGCTGATCCAGACGCTCGATGCTGCCGTGGGTGCCGTCCATGCGCACCCGCTCGCCGTCCTTGAGCACCTGGGTCAAACCGGGGATGCCGACGATTGCCGGAATGCCCAGCTCGCGCGCCACCACCGCCGAGTGCGATAGCGTCGAGCCGCGCTCCACCAAGATGCCGCCGGCGGTGGGGAACAGCGGCGCCCAGCCCGGATCGGTGCGCACCGTGCAGAGAATCTGGCCATCGAGCGACAGCTCGTCTTCCGGCGAGAAGATCAACCGCACCTTGCCTTCGACGATGCCGGGGTAGCAGCCGATGCCCTTGAGCTGGCCATCGCTGGGCAGCGCCTGGTCATGGGGGTAGGCGTAAGCGTTGTGCCGGTAAACCATACCCCAGGCCCAGAAGTGGTGGGGCAGCTCGGCCTGTTGGTAGCCGGCGTACTCGGCCTGGCGCGCGGCGACCAGGCTTTTCAGTTCGGTTTGCACGGCGCGGCCATCCTGCAACGCGTAAAGCTCTTCCAGACTCAGGTAGAAAATATCGCGGGCTTGTTCGAGCTGGCCGTCGAAGGCGAATTGCACGCCGATTTCGAGGAACAGCTCGCGGTACAGACCGAACATACGGGTGCGCGCCAGGCGCATGTTCTCGCGATTGCGAATGGCATCGCGCAGCTGCGCCAGGTGTTTGCGGAAGCTGCGCAAACGGCGTGCGCCGAGCTGCTCACGGATGGCGCCGAAGGCCAGTCGCTCGGCCTCCAGGCGAAAGCGCGCTTCGTTGGCGGCCAGGGTTTCCAGGGTCAGATCGGGACGGCTCAGGTAGTTCTTCAGCACCGCGAAGAGAAAGCTCGGGTCCTGGCGCAGGGTGATCGACTCGAGCTTCAGTTCGCCCATGGTGCGGTCGCCGTAGCGCTCGATATAGTCCAGGCACTGGCCGTGGAAATCGCCGTCCTGCACCTGGATGCGCCCCAGCAGGCTGGCGTTCTCCGCGCTTTCCAGCAACGCCTGCAGCGCCGGCTTGGCGCGTACGTAGGCGCACATGCGCAGCAGGTACTTGGTCGGCTCGGTGCTTTCGATGCCCTCTTCGCCGGACAGCAGGTTGTTCTGCACCAGGTCCGGGTTGGCCACGCCGGCGGCGAGCAGGGCGCGGTGTACCCGGCCGTTCATCATCATCACGTAGAAGTCGTTGACGATCGGCGTGGTCCAGCGTTGCAGCAACTCGCGGTCCAGGAGCCGCGCCTGTTCCACCAGTTCGCCGACGCTCAGGGTGTGCAGGCTGGCGCGTGGCACGCTGCGGTAGGCCTGGTCGAACATTTGCCGGAACTCGGCGACCAGTCGATCCATGCGGCGGAACCCGCGCGACAGATGAAACAGCGCACGCAGCACCTGGGGCAGTTTGGCGAGTTTCTCGCGGCCGCTGAGCGGACGGTCCTCGATCAGGTCGACCGGAT
>NZ_CAMPHN010000211.1 GCF_946885885.1 uncultured Pseudomonas sp. | reverse complement strand
TCAAGGGCGCCGACCAGCCGCTGCTGAAGGCCATCGCCCGCATCGCCGCGCCGGCACCGCTAGCGGACAAGCACCCGGATTGGCAGGCGCCGGCCGAAGTGCCGCAGCCCGACGCGCCGAGCGAGCAACTGAACGCCGAAGCGGTCGCCGATTGGTTGGCCAGCGGCCATGCCGAAGCCGGAGTCAACTGCAGCGGCTGTCATCAGCCCCAGGGCGTCGCCTGGCAAGCCAAACCGGCGCTGCAGACCTGTCAGGGCTGCCATGCGGGTGAATCCCAGGGCTTTTTCGCCGGTAAGCACGGCATGCGCTTGAACCCCGATCTGCCGGTTGAGCTGGCGCCGATGCGTCCGGAACTCGGCTTGCTGGTGTTTACCGACGAGAGCGCCGGGCACGAGTTGAGCTGCACCAGCTGCCATGGCGCCCATCGGGTCGATCGGGTGGCGGCGGCGGTCGAGGCCTGCCTCGGTTGTCACGCCGACGAACACTCGCTGGCCTATCAGGGCTCGCCGCACCAGCAGCTCTGGCAAGCCGAACAGCGTGGCGAACTGCCGGCGGGCAGCGGGGTGAGCTGCGCCAGTTGCCACTTGCCGCGCGAGACCGCCGAGGTACACGGCCAGGAGCGGCGGCTGGTGCAACACAACCAGAACGCCAACCTGCGCCCCAACGAGAAGATGCTGCGCGGCGTCTGCCTGGACTGTCATGGCTTGCCGTTCGCCCTCGACGCTCTGGCCGACCCGCAACTGCTGAAGAACAACTTCCGAGGTGCGCCTGCGCAACATGTCCCCAGCGTGGACATGGCGCTGGAGCGTGCCCGGCAATGAGCAGCACCGATGCCTCTGCCAATTCGAAAAAAACTGATAGGGAGAACACCATGCACACGACTTTACGACCCTTGCTCGCCGTCGCCGTTACGGCGGGCCTGCTGACTATCACCGGTTGCCAGGAGAGCAAGCCGAGCGGTTTCAGCCCACAACAGCTCACCGACATGCTGCACCTGGTGATGGAGTCCGATCGCGCCGTCTACACCAAGCAGGTGGTCAACCGCCTGAAGGACGAAGGCGTGATCAAGCCGAGCGAACACTTCATCGACGACAAGGCCCTGCCGCTGCCGGCGCAGATGTTCCGCTTCGGCGCCGAAGCGGTGGCCGCCAAGACCGACGCCTTCAGCTATTCGCTGCAGTCGCTGTGGCCGATCAATAAGCAGAATGCGCCGCGCACCGAGGCCGAGAAAATCGGCTTGCAGTTCATCATCGATAACCCGGGGCAGAACTACTACACCGAGGAAAAGCTCGGCGAGCAGACCTACTTCACCGCCGTCTACCCGGACGCCGCCGTGGCGCCGGTGTGTGCCTCCTGCCACAACGAACACAAAGACAGCCCGCGTACCGACTTCAAGCTCGGCGACGTTCTGGGCGGGGTGGTGATCCGTGTCCCGCTGGGCGGTTAAGGCCGGGCTGGCCAGCTGTCTGCTGCTGGCCGGTTGCGGCGAGAGTCCGGAGCTGGCCGAGCTGAAGCTCGGCCAGCAGATATGGGAAGGCACCTGTAAGGTCTGCCACCTCAACGGCTTGGGTGGCGCGCCGGCGAAGGGCAACCGCAAGGTCTGGGCACCGCGTATCGAGCAAGGCCTGGAGGTGCTGATCGGCCATGCATTGAACGGTTTCGACGGCGCCGAGGGCAGCATGCCGGCGCGTGGCGGCAATCCGGCGCTGAGCGACAGCGAGGTGGCCGCCGCGGTGAAGTACATGGTTTCGCAAAGCCAATAACGGGCATGTGTCTATAAAAACGATGAGGACGAAAACGATGACTCCCAAACAGATAGAGCTGGTGCAAAGCAGCTTCGCCCAGGTGGCGCCGATCGCCGACGAGGCCGCGGCGCTGTTCTACCACAACCTGTTCAGCGCCGACCCCAGTCTCAAGCCTTTGTTCAAGGGCGATATGCAGGCCCAAGGCAAGAAGCTGATGCAGATGATCGGCGTGGCCGTGGGCAAGCTGAACGAGCTGGATGTGCTGGTGCCGGTATTGCAACGTCTCGGCGAACGGCATCTCGACTACGGTGTGGAAGACAGCCACTACGCCACCGTCGGCGGTGCCTTGCTGAAAACCCTCGGCCAGGGCCTGGGCGATGTCTTTACCGAAGAAGTGGAGCAAGCCTGGACCACCGCTTACGGGGTGATGGCCAACACCATGATCGCGGCGGCGAACAAAATCACCGCTTGACGTTGCCGGGGCGCCGCCCGGCGCCCCGCTTGGCAGGCCGTGCAGCCCACACGGCGTATCGCGAGGCCTGAGCGCTCATGATCTCCAGGGCCGTCGCGGGCGTTGGCGGTAGGGGCACACTGCCTCTTATAGCAAGCCACTACGGATGTTGAGCACATCCAGATGCAGGCGCGCGCTGCTGCTCAGCTCGCCGTCTTCGCCGCAGATCGCCGAGCCCGAACGGCCGCGTGCCTTGACCTTGTAGAGCATCTCGTCGGCGGCCTTGTACAGGCCGGCGAAGTTACCGGCGTGCCGCGGGTACAGCGCCACGCCGATACTGATGGTCACGGTCAGACGCTCGGCGCCATACATCACCGGCTGTGCCAGTTCGCCGAGCAGGCGGGCGGCGATTTCCCGGGCATGTTGCTCGGCATCCTCACCGCAAATGAGTACGGCGAACTCGTCGCCGCCCAGGCGCGCGACCGTATCGCCGCCGCGCACATGTTCGCGCAGGCGCTGGGCGATCGCTTGCAGCATCAGGTCGCCGGCGTCGTGGCCATAGTGGTCGTTGATCGGCTTGAAGTGATCGAGGTCGATCAGCAACAGGGCGACCGCCTGGTTATGCCGCTTGGCACTGGCCAGCGCCGACTCGCAATGCACGATCAGGTAGCGGCGGTTGGGCAGCTCGGTCAGCGGGTCGTGGAAGGCGGCGTGCTGCAGTTCCTGCTCGCGTTGCCGCAGGCGCTGGTTGGCCGCGGCCAGCTCCGCGGTGCGTTGCGCCACGGCTTTGCCCAGTTCGTCGGCGCTGGCCTGCATCTGCGCCAGGCGCGCGGTTTTCTCGCGGTCGGCCTGCTCCAGGGCGGCGGATTTTTCCCGTTTGAGGATCTGGATGCGGTAGGCCAGAGCGAAGGAGAACAGGATGGATTCGGCGGCCACCGCAACCGGGAAGACGTAGGCGTTGTACACCGAGGGCTGCAGCAGGCCGGTCGCGCGCAGCAGCAACACGGCGATGCTGCCGAGTACCAGGCCGTAGCCGCACAGATACAGCAGCGCGGGGAAGAAACCCTGACGCCAGCGGATCAACGCACTGCCGAGCGCCGCGGGTATGCTGGTCAGCGACAGCACGGCGATGATCCAGGCCGCCATGCTGCGTTGGCCGAAGGCCTCCAGGGCAATCGCCACGATATAGACCAGGCAGGCCATGCTCAGCAGATGGTGGGCCCAGCGCACGTGGTGGCGGGTCTGTAGCAGGGTCTGGGTGAAGCGGCTGGCGCACAAGCCCCAGAGCGACGGCAGGGTGATGCGGTCCAGCCAGAACGGCACTGCGCCGCCCGGCCACAGGTATTGGAAGCCGTGGCCGGTCATGCTCAGGATGAACACCAGGGCGAAGGCGGTGGTCAGCACGTACCAGAAGTAGGCGCTGTCGCGCAGGCTGAACAGGATGAACAGGTTGTACAGCAGCAGGGCGAAGATCACCCCGTAGATCAGGCCCAGGCCGAGGTTTTCCTGGCCGGCCAGCAAGTCGAGGTCCTGGCGCTGCCAGGCGCGTAGCGGGAAGGAGTTACCGGCCGGGTCATAGGTGCGCAGGTAAAGGGTCAGCGGCCGTTCGCCGAGTGCCGGCAACTGGAAGAGTGCACGTCGGTAAGGATGGTCGCGTCCCTCGGCGAAGCTCACCCGCTCGCCGGCCTGGCGTGCGCTCCAGCCACCTTGCCCGTCGGGGAGAAATATCTGCAGGTCGTGTAAGGTGACCGCGCCGACTTCCAGCCACCATTGCCGCGGTCCGTTGTCGCTCTGTAGTTGAACCTTGATCCACCAGGGGTTACGGCTCTGACCGACGCTGGCGCGGCCGTTGGCCGGCTGGAAGCGGCTTTGTACCGCCGGTTCGGTCATATCGGCGATGCTCAATCGGGCGCCGACATCCTCGAGCAGCTCGATATGTTCGTTCAATTCCTCGCCGCTGCTGGTGGCAGTCAGAAGAATGGGCGCGGCAAGGGTTGGCCCGACCCAACAGGCCCAGCTCAGCAGCAGACAAATCGCGGATATCAGACGCTGCACTACATACGTTCCGGGCGTGAGGGCATATGGCCATGAGTATAAGCACATGTGCGCCGGTGATCACTGTCCGCCCGCACAATGCTCTTTCGCTGCCGTAAAACCCAGCGGCCGTGTCGGGTTTGGTCAAATTTTGTGCTATATTCCGCGCCCGCGATTTTTCGTTCCCGTACCCAGCGCCGGTCATCCCCATGCAAGCAGTCAAGCCGTTGTTCGATTATCCAAAATACTGGGCCGAATGCTTCGGGCCGGCGCCTTTCCTGCCGATGAGCCGGGAAGAGATGGATCGCCTCGGCTGGGACAGCTGCGACATCATCATCGTCACCGGCGACGCCTATGTGGATCACCCGTCGTTCGGTATGGCGATCATCGGGCGACTACTGGAAGCCCAGGGTTTTCGCGTCGGCATCATCGCCCAGCCGGACTGGACCAGCAAAGACGACTTCATGAAGCTCGGCGAGCCGAACCTGTTCTTCGGCGTCGCGGCCGGCAATATGGACTCGATGATCAACCGCTACACCGCGGACAAGAAGATCCGCTCCGACGATGCTTACACCCCCGGCGGCCTGGCCGGCAAGCGCCCGGATCGCGCCAGCCTGGTCTACAGCCAGCGCTGCAAGGAAGCCTACAAGCACGTGCCGATCGTCCTCGGCGGCATCGAAGCCTCTCTGCGGCGCATTGCCCATTACGATTACTGGCAGGACAAGGTCCGCCACTCGATCCTGATCGATGCTTGCGCCGATATCCTGCTCTACGGCAACGCCGAGCGCGCCGTGGTGGAGATCGCCCAGCGCCTGGCCTACGGGCAGAAGATCGAAGAGATCAACGATATCCGCGGCACCGCCTTTATCCGCCGCGACACGCCCGAGGGCTGGTTCGAGATCGACTCCACGCGCATCGATCGGCCGGGCAAGATCGACAAGATCATCAATCCCTACGTCAACACCCAGGACACCGCCGCCTGCGCCATCGAGCAGGAGAAGGGCGGACCCGCCGAAGACCCCAACGAAGCCAAGGTGGTGCAGTTGCTGGCGCACCCGCGGCTGGAGCGCGAGAAGACGGTGATCCGTCTGCCGTCGTTCGAGAAGGTGCGCGGCGACGCCGTGCTCTATGCCCACGCCAACCGCGTGCTGCACCTGGAAACCAACCCGGGCAACGCCCGTGCGCTGGTGCAGAAGCATGGCGAGGTGGACGTCTGGTTCAACCCGCCACCCATCCCGATGACCACCGAGGAAATGGACTACGTGTTCGGCATGCCCTATGCGCGCGTGCCGCACCCGGCCTATGGCAAGGCGAAGATCCCGGCCTACGAGATGATCCGTTTCTCGGTCAATATCATGCGCGGTTGCTTCGGCGGCTGTACCTTCTGCTCGATCACCGAGCACGAAGGGCGGATCATCCAGAACCGCTCGGAAGAGTCGATCATCCGCGAGATCGAAGAGATCCGCGACAAGGTGCCGGGCTTCACCGGGGTGATTTCCGACCTCGGCGGGCCGACCGCGAACATGTACCGCATCGCCTGCAAGAGCGAAGAGATCGAGAAGCACTGCCGCAAACCGTCCTGCGTGTTCCCCGGTATCTGCGAGAACCTCAATACCGACCACTCGGCGTTGATCCAGCTGTACCGCTCGGCGCGCGCGCTGCCGGGGGTGAAGAAGATCCTCATCGCCTCGGGGCTGCGCTACGACCTCGCCGTCGAGTCGCCGGAGTACGTCAAGGAGCTGGTCACCCACCATGTCGGCGGCTACCTGAAAATCGCCCCGGAGCACACCGAGGAAGGCCCGCTGGGCAAGATGATGAAGCCGGGCATCGGCAGCTACGACAAGTTCAAGCGGATGTTCGAGAAGTACTCGAAAGAGGCGGGTAAAGAGCAGTACCTGATCCCGTACTTCATCGCCGCGCACCCCGGTACCACCGACGAGGACATGATGAACCTCGCGCTCTGGCTCAAGAGCAACGGCTTCCGCGCCGACCAGGTGCAGGCTTTCTACCCCTCGCCGATGGCCACCGCCACGGCCATGTACCACTCGGGCAAGAACCCGCTGCGCAAGGTCACCTACAAGAGCGACGGCGTGACCATCGTCAAGAGCGAGGCGCAGCGCCGCCTGCACAAGGCGTTCCTGCGCTATCACGATCCCAAGGGTTGGCCGATGCTGCGCGAAGCGCTGGAACGCATGGGCCGTAGCGACCTGATCGGCAATGGCAAGCACCAGTTGATCCCCTTGCATCAGCCGGCGACCGACAGCTACCAGAGCGCGCGGCGCAAGAACTCCACGCCGGCCGGCAGCAAGAAGGTCGCTGGCGCCGCTGCCGCGCGCAATTCGGGCGGCAAGCCCCGGCCGTTGCTGACCCAACATACCGGCTTGCCGCCGCGCGACACCGGCGCCGCAGGCGGCAACCCATGGGACAAGCGCGAACAAGCCAAGGCCGCCGCCCAGGCGCGCAACCAGCAGGCCGCCAAAGAACGCGCGGAGGCCGCCAAGGGCAAAGGCAAAAAACCGGCGAAGAAGCCCGTCGCGCCGCGTTGATTGTCCAGTCGTAGCCTGGGTCGAGCGCAGCGACACCCAGGGAGATGTGCCCCGGGTATCGCGTTGCTCAACCCAGGCTACGGGGTCGTCTTATGCCGCTCTGCCGTGGATTTGCGCGCGTTGTAGCCTGGGTCGAGCGCAGCGACACCCGGG
>NZ_CAMPHN010000210.1 GCF_946885885.1 uncultured Pseudomonas sp. | reverse complement strand
GCGCGTTGTTGCCTGCCAGGCCGGCCCCCATCACGTACATGCGTACGCTCAGGGGTTCCGACCTGACAGGCGCCTAGCGCTCACTCGCTCAGCTACACGCTCGAACGCTGAATGCTGGACGCTAAACGTTTTTGTAGGAGCGGCCTTGGCCGCGAAACCACATGCTCGACGGGTGAAACAACTCCAGAGCACACCACGGTCAGTCCCCTCGCCCCTCCGGGGAGACGACTGCAAGGATGCAGGAGGTAGGGCGACGCAGGATGCCAAAGCCGAGGGCTAGGGTGAGGGGCCGAAGCAACACCGCCCCACCCAAATGAATACCCACCCTCTCCCGCTCGCGGTTAAAGAGGGCAAAGGGTGAGGCCAGTCATAGCGCCCACCCCGACCAGCGGTACCCGTTTCACCTTGCGCGCCACACGCAACGAAACATACTAGAAACATCTGTACATCCATACAGGCCGGCTATCCCGCCGGCCCACAAGCCAGGAGCCAAGCCATGCTGAGCTGGGATGAATTCGACAAGGAAGACGGCGCAGACGCAGCCGCTTCCAGCACCACCACTGCCCAAGTCGCAGACATGAACATCGACAAACTCGACCAGGTCGGCGGTGCCGCCGCCGTCGAAGCCCGTGCCGTGGCCGCCGACGACAGCGCCGCCGTGGCCCGCGCCAAAGCCGCCCTCGACCAACTGGACATCCAGGAAGGCCTCGACGAGCTGGAAGGCTCCGCCGCCCGCGTACAGGTCGGCGACAAGCAGATGATCAACGCCCGCGCCGACCTCAACCAACTCGTACCCTTCAAGTACGACTGGGCCTGGCAGAAGTATCTGGATGGTTGCGCCAACCACTGGATGCCCCAGGAAGTGAACATGAACGCGGACATCGCGTTGTGGAAAAGCACCGACGGCCTGACCGACGACGAGCGTCGCATCGTCATGCGCAACCTCGGCTTCTTCTCCACCGCCGACAGCCTGGTCGCCAACAACCTAGCCCTCGCCGTGTACCGCCTGATCACCAACCCCGAATGCCGCCAGTACATCCTGCGCCAGGCCTTCGAAGAGGCGATCCACACCCACGCCTACCAGTACTGCATCGAATCGCTGGGCATGGACGAAGGCGAAATCTTCAACATGTACCACGAGATCCCGAGCGTCGCGAAAAAGGCCAGCTGGGGCCTGAAATACACCCGCGCCATCTCCAACCCGCAGTTCAACACCGGCACCGTCGAGACCGACAAAGAACTGCTGCGCAACCTCATCGCCTACTACTGCGTACTGGAAGGCATCTTCTTCTATTGCGGCTTCACCCAGATCCTCTCCATGGGCCGCCGCAACAAGATGACCGGCGTCGCCGAGCAGTTCCAATACATCCTGCGCGACGAATCCATGCACCTGAACTTCGGCATCGACGTGATCAACCAGATCAAGATCGAAAACCCACACCTGTGGGACGCCGCAATGAAGGACGAAGCGACCCAGATGATCCTCCAGGGCACCCAACTGGAAATCGAATACGCACGCGATACCATGCCGCGCGGCGTACTGGGCATGAACGCCGCGATGATGGAGGACTACCTCAAATTTATCGCCAACCGCCGCCTGACCCAGATCGGCCTGAAGGAAGAGTACCCGGGCACCACCAACCCCTTCCCATGGATGAGCGAAATCATGGACCTGAAGAAGGAGAAGAACTTCTTCGAGACGCGGGTTATTGAGTATCAGACCGGTGGGGCGTTGAGCTGGGATTGATTAGAAAACGCGTTATTTTTCAGCATTCACTGAAATTTTTTCACTGAACGCTGAAACGAACGCACCGAAACAGTGCAAAGCCATTGTCCTGCTAAAAGGCAGCGGCTTTGCCAGCAGGATTGTGAATGTCCCAGGCACGACCATTGCGCCTAGGACAGGGGCACGGTGGTTTAAACCTAGGGACAACGCAGGGATGTGTCTGCTATCGAGAGATAACAGAAAGGGAAGGATGTGAGAGATAAAAGCCCCCACCTACAACCGCAGCAACGGTTGCCGGGGGGACTTTACCGTGTGGGTGGTTGAAGCCTGCCCACACGGGCCGCGACTGAAATTTGACGTCAATCGCTATGGCATTTGAGGAAATGCGCCGGGTGATTATGGTCAAGGATCGGGCGGTGTCAACGGCTTCTCGGACGAGAGGTACTCGCGATGAGCGAAACCCCCGCTCCACCGCCCGGTTTTAAGGCTGTGTTTTGCATGTCCTTTAAGCACTGGCGGAGCGGTAAAGAGGTGCATCGCAAAGACGGGTGCCCCTTCTGTTTCTTTATGAAGCAGTAACCCGCTCAGGAGCGGCGCATGCCGCTCCTGACCTCTAGTCACCAGAAGGACTTTGCGCATGACCAGTAGAAACTTTCAAATTCTCGCACTGTCCGGCGGCGGATACCGTGGACTCTATACAGCAACAATCTTGGCTGAGCTTGAACGCGAACTGGGTGGCCCCATAGCCCGGCATTTTGATCTCATTGCCGGCACCTCTATAGGCGGGATCTTAGCACTTGCTATTGCCAACGAGATTCCTGCCAGCAGCCTGGTGGATATGTTCGTTAAGAAAGGCTCGGACATCTTTAAGCCCAGAACTCGCTTCCCCCTCTTCAAGTCCTCCTTCAGCAGCGACGAGCTGAGGAAGGTTATCTCGGCTACGGAGATGCTGGGAGAGCGCCTCCTAGGAGAATGTAAACATCCCGTCATCATTCCCGCCATCAACTATTCGACAGGAAAACCTGTTCTCTTCAAGACGCCCCACAACGAGAATTTCAGGTTCGACCATCTTCACAAGCTGGTCGATGTTGGGCTTGCTACTAGCGCCGCCCCCACCTACTTCCCTCGCCATTTCTTTCAACACAATCAATACGTCGATGGTGGACTCTTCGCTAACGCGCCAGGCCTCCTGGCTGTTCATGAGGCCGAAACCTTCCTTGGTGCGGATGTCGCCCAGTTGAAGCTACTCGCCATCGGCACGATGTCCTCAAAGTTCACGGTGAACCCTAAAAACGATAGGGACGGAGGTGCTATCGATTGGGGTGGCGGCAACCCGACTAAAGCTGCCCAGCGACTCTTTGGCTTGTCGATCTCGGTCCAAGAGTCTCTGTGTGACTTCATGCTGGAGCACCGGTTGGGTGATCGGTACATCCACATCGATGAAGACCTGACGGACGACCGCTCGAAAGCAGTGTCACTCGACAAAGCCGACGCGAATGCTCAGGAGGTTCTGCGTGGAGCTGGGCGGGAGAAAGCCAAAAGCTGCCTTGGAAACTCCAAGTTCATGAGCCTGTTTGCTCACCAAGCAGCCACTCCAAAATTCTATCACGGCGCACATGCCCAATCTCAGGAGGCGTGCCATGCTTAATCTCACCAAGGTTTTCTTCTCATCCTCCGCCGAAGCTGAGCATTTGCATGGCGCCCTCATTCCGGATAATGAGCAACGTGCCTTTCTGCGCACCTGCAGGACAATAATTAAGGACTACTTGAAGCCCGCCATTGCCGAAGCCACAGTCACCGTGCTCGGAATGGAAAAACAGGTACAGCCACGTTTCCGTACCCAAGGATCATTGGCCTACAACACCTGCATCCAGCCTGCTCACCCCTCCGACCAACAAATGGATCTCGACTACGGTGTGTATCTCCCAGTTGATGTCTGGCAGGAAAACGGACCACCCGAAGCAATGGCAAAGCTCTACTTCGATCTGGTTGAGTCTCTGCTGCAGATCCTCTGCGTCCAGGAAGGGTGGACGCTTGTCACGGATGACGAGGCGAAAGACACTTGCATTCGCATCAATGTCGCCACATGGGCGCACATAGACATCCCTTTATACGCAGCACCAGCCGAGGACTTCAAAAAAGTAGTAGAAAGAACTGCCATATTGAAGTCTCAGGCAAGATCCTTGAACTCGATATATGGTGGCATGGCTTTGGACTCAGCAGAGGTGCTCTTTGCCGAAGCACAGACCTGGGAAGATCTTGACCAAATCGTGATGGCATCGAGAACAGGGAAATGGAAGCCCTCAGACCCTGAAACCGTTGCAAAATGGTTTCGCGATCAAATCACACGCTTTGGCGAATTGGGGGAACAATTTCTTCGCACCTGTCGCTACGTGAAGGCATGGCGAGACTACAACTGGAAGACAGGAGGCCCTACATCTGTCTCGTTGATGATTGCTATTGCACAAGGCTTCGAAGGTAAAAAAGGGCGTGACGATATTGCCTTGGAACATGCAGCTGCTGTAGTTGCTCAAGCGGTTCGTGAAGGTATCAAGGAGCGTGGGATCGATGGCGGCGAGGAAGACTTCAATAGGCTTAAGCGAGATGAGCGAATTGAGGCCGGGCTAGCTGCTGACCGTCTTGTAAACAGCATTCGTAGCGCAAGGAACACTGCCTCATACCAAAGTTCGAGCGCCCTACAGTCGCTACGCACCGTGTTTGGGGATCGAATTCCTTTCTGTCCAGAGCTGATTCAAGAAGAGGCACCTGCGAGTATCGTACGCAGTACAGCGCCAGCCATCGTAGCCGTCCCTTACGTCCCTAACACATCTGCCGGCTAGCATGGACGCCAGAAGGCTTGGAGATGTTCTCCGGTTAATGCACGACCTAAAATTTAGTGCATTACCCGCCAAGGGTGGCTGTCGGCGCTTTGTCGGAGAACTCTCCTGCAAACCAGCTGGTGTCCCCATTGAACTCAGCATTTCCGACTGGGACTTCATTGAGTACCCCAAGATCAGCATCTTGGGGCAGCCAGAATTCTTACCGAAAGGGATGGCCCACCATGTAACCGATGGCTCGTTCTGCTACTTGGCCAAAGGTGAAGTCGTTCTCGACCGCTATGACCCCGCAGGCTCCATCCTACTTTGCCTGAATCAGGCCGCGGGGCTTCTGAACGACCTCATTGCAAACCCGGCAAGAAACCAGAGCGATATCCAATCAGAATTTCAGGCGTACTGGACTGCTTCGAGCAAAGGTACAGTTCTACCAATAGGTGTCGGTAACATATCCGACTCCGCCCGCTCAGCCCACGTATTTTCTATTGCCCCTGGGGAGAGGCTTAAGCGGATTATCTCCACTGACGCTGACTCCACAGCCGAGATGGCCAAGGCTTGGGGAGAGCAAGTTGACGAGGAAACCAAAACCCACTGCAGGCTCTTTCGTAGCAACAGCCAACCACCGGCCAGCACCCTCCCCTGGACAATCAAAGAAGCATTGCGATGGCTCAAGGAATGGGATCCATCCCTCTACAAAAACTGCCAGACAGCCTTGGAAACCGACTCAAAGTTCCTAGATATTGGCTATGTCTATTTCCTGATTAACTGCCCTGCCGGCTGGGTAGGGTTTGGCTTCGCAATCGACCCTACAATCAAACGGAAGTTTGCGCTCTCACGCGGTGGTAAGTACCGTGGTCATGCACTTTTCCAGTTTCTACATACATACGGTGGAAGTGGAAGAATCAGCAGGCTACAAATTCAAGACCTCAGCCACCGCTTCATTGGCTCAAGAAATCTGACCTCATCACTGGGAAGCGGACTATCTGGACGAAAGGTCGCATTAATTGGTTGCGGTGCCATTGGCGGCTATTTGGCGCAAGCGCTTACACGCCTGGGAGCCGGCCATGGCACCGGAACACTACAGCTTTTCGACCCACAGGCGCTTATGCCTGAGAATCTAGGCAGGCATGCACTGGGTTTTAAGTATCTTTTCAAAAGCAAAGCTGAAGCCCTCAGAGACGAGGCCAACCTGCAACTTCCTGGTATCAATGTCGAGGCACATCCTCTCGAGATGCGTTCACCAAATACCTTGGCAAACTACGACCTCATTGTGAACGCGACGGGTGAAGATGCTGTAGCAGAGATGTTAAACGAAGCCCAACTCAATGCAGGGTTCAGCTTTCCCCCAATCCTACATGCTTGGGTCAAAGGAAACGGAGAAACCGTACAAGTGCTATGGACTGATAGCCGGGAATTTGGATGTTTCAGGTGCCTTAAATTTAGCTCAGGACAAAAGCGCATGCAGGAGCGTTTTCCTACCCACAAAGGAGAGATTGAGAAGTCATACAGGGCCTGCCAGCATTACACGCCGTATGCAGTCTCCGCTCCTATTTCTGCGACAGCATTGGCGACTGACGTTATTGTTGACTGGCTGAGGACTGACGATCCAAGTCCAAGATTCAGAACCAGGTCTGTCGAAACCGCCGACGTCTATATGGTTAAAAACAAAAACATAAAGCCTTTCGACAACTGTCCTGCATGTGCGAAGAAATAGTTTTTTCATTTCCAGATGACTCTGGGCGATATTTTTTGATCGAAAATTCCGTCTGGGAGTTCCTGCTCTCGTATGCCCAGACAGAATATAAGGCGACGGAGGCTGGAGGCATTCTCTTGGGCCACAGAGCCGGCGGCCATATCTATGTCATCTCCGCAACCGGCCCTCTCCCAAATGACAGGAGAACAAGACTTAGCTTTGATCGACTGGATACTGGCCATCAGCACGCTGCACGTAATGCCTGGACAAAAAGTGGTGGTACAGTCGACTACGTAGGAGACTGGCATACCCACCCGCAGAGCGTCCCTACCCCCTCATCAAAAGACTACTTCGAATGGAAAAAATTAAAAAAAATTCTGCCTAACCCTCACTTATTTGTCATCGTGGGTACGTCTGACAATTGCCTTTGGCTGGGTCACGGCTCGGCACTGCCGGAGATTCTGCCGTTAAATAGAATCCAACCCCACGGGCCTGTAGAAAAACTCCCCAAAAGATAAAACCAGAGCAATATGCTGCTCGCAGAACTATAGCAATGGACTGACAAATGAAATCGGAAGAAAACCACTTCGCCATAGAGCTGTTAGGTCAAATAAAAGTGTGGCGATCCAGCTCATTCACAGGGGTTGGAGTCTGAGGTTTCCCCTCAAAATATTTATAAATTTCAAATAGTTATCTTTGAA
>NZ_CAMPHN010000209.1 GCF_946885885.1 uncultured Pseudomonas sp. | reverse complement strand
CGCCGAACGATGAAATCCAGGAAATCTGCACCATGTTCGACATGGAGAGTTTCCGTGCGCAGCTGGGCCTGGAAACCCGTCCATTCGCCGAAAAAGCCCTGCCTTGATAAAGGCTATGCGTCCACTACTTGTCGCACCCCGTTTTTGTAGCTTTTGTAGGGTGGGTTAGTGGCGCTGAGCCGGGTTTGGGTGACCACTGCTGAATCCGAGCGCCACGTAACCCGCCAAGCGATGATCGGTTTAGCCCCAATGGTGGGTTACGGCGCCACGGGCTCAGTATCAGCTTATAGCCCGTGGTTATGCGCCTAACCCACTCTACGAATGACACCGCCCTTGGCATCGTCTCGCCAGCTCAAGTGCATCAACAGATAACAGGTACATGGCCTTAATAAGGCGCTCCTACCGCCTGGATATAGCGCGTTAGCGCAATATCCAGGCACGCACAGGGGGGATCAGCTACCGCTCTTGGCCTGCTGGTACAGCGGCATGACTTTCGGAATGGCCGCCTGCAGCGCCGCAATCCGCGAACTCGACGACGGGTGGGTGCTCATGAACTCCGGCGGCGCGCCGTTGCCCGCAGCCGCCATCTTCTGCCACAGGCTGACCGCCGCGTTAGGGTTGTAACCGGCCCGCGCGGCCAGCTCCAACCCCAGCAGATCCGCCTCGTTCTCATTACCGCGGCTGTTGGGCAGGGTCAGGCTGTATTGCACCACGGTGTCGGCCACGGCCATGCCACCCTCGCCCAGCCCCAGCAGAGCACCGGCGCCTTGCTTGGCCAAGGCCACGCCATAAGCCCGGGACATGGCTTCACGGCTGTGTTCGCGCAAAGCGTGAGCCATTTCATGGCCCATGATCGCGGCGATCTCATCGTCCGTGAGCTTCAACTTCTCGATGATCCCGCTGTAGAAAATGATCTTGCCGCCCGGGCCGCAGTTGGCATTCAGCTCCGGGCTCTTGATCAGGTTGACCTCCCATTGCCATTGCGCGGCATCCGGGCGGAACAATGAGGCTTGCTCGATCAAGCGCCCCGCGATCGTGCGCAGACGCTTGGCATTGGCGCTACTGCGATCCAACACCCCCTTGTTCGCGGCTTCCCCCAGGGTTTGCTGGTAGGACTGCGCATACATCTGATTGACCTCTTCGGTCGATAGCGCACTGAACATGTACTGCTTGCGCTCGACGCCGACCGCGCCGCCGCTGGTGGTATTCACGGCTTGGCATCCTGCCAGCAGCAAGGCCGCGGCGAGCGCGGATAGGGACAACAAGCGATTCATGCCGAATCTCCTTACTAATGAGCGCGCTATGCTAGGTCGCCGTTTTACCGGGAGCAACCGTCCAGCTTGCAATATGGGCAACAGCCATCTTTTATCCATTCAGGGGTTAAGGATTCGATGTCTGACTGCCGATAACCCGGAATAGGCATTTACCGCGCTGCGGAGTTCCCATGAAGTTCAAGTCGATCCAATCTTCGGTAGCGGCCCTGGCCGGCGCAATCATTCTTGCCGTGGTTGCGGTGCTGGTGGTCTACGCCCTGTTCGCCGGCCATCGCAGCCAAACGCTGGTACAGGAAAGAACCCGGGAGTTGCTCGAACAGTTCGTCGAGCAACGCCTGGCCGCGTTGGTCCAGGTGCAGGCGCTGCAAATCCAGCGCGAGCTGGACATTCCCCTGCAAATCACCGCTGACCTGGCGCGGGTCAACGCCCTGTTCGGCATGCAGGGTACCGATGGCAGCCCGCTGTTCACCACCAGCCGTGAGGAGTTGTCGAACCTGATACGCGAGACCACCGCGCAGAACCCTAAACTGCTCGGCAGCTATATCGGCTGGGAAACCAACGCCTTCGACGGCAACGACGATATCTATGCCGGCCCCAAGGATAACGGCTACGACGGCAGCGGGCGCTTCCTGACATGGTGGTTCCGCAACCCGGACGGCAGCCTGGGGATCGACGCGATAGGCACCATGGAGAGCGAGACGCTGCTGCCCACCGGCGTGCGCGAAGGCGAATATTACCTGTGCCCAAAAGAACGCAAGCGCGCCTGCGTGATCGATCCGGCGCCCTATGAGGTCGGCGGCAAGATGGTCATGCTGGCCTCGTTCACCTCGCCGATTATGGTCAACGGCGAGTTCCGCGGCATCGCCGGGGTCGACCTGGCAGTGAACTTCATCCAGGACCTGCTGCTCGCCGCCGACCGCCAACTGTATGACGGCGCCGGCGAACTGACCTTGATCGCCAGCAACGGCAGCCTGGTCGCCTCGACCCAGGCACCGGACAAGCTGGGCAGCCAGGCCAGCGAGCTGCTCGACGCCACCGCCCTGGCCACCCTGAAAAATCTGCAGCCCGGGCAGATTCAATACAGCATCCAGGACGCCGACAAGCCCGATGCCGGCTTTATCGAGCTGTTTTTCAAGTTCCCCCTCGGCGAGACCGAGAGTCGCTGGACACTGACCCTGGCCATCCCCTTGAAAACCGTGATGGCCGACCTGCAAACCCTGCAAGGAGAGCTGGCCGCGCAGCGCGACGCCGACACCCTGGGCATGGCCCTGGTCGGCCTGCTGATCGCGGTTATCGGCCTGCTGGTGGTGTGGTTCGTCGGCTACGGCATCGCCCGCCCGCTCAAACAAATGGTCGCCATGCTCGACGACATCGCCCAGGGCGAAGGCGACCTGACCCGACGCCTCGAGGTGCAGCGCAGCGACGAGTTGGGGGCCATGGCCCGGGGCTTCAATACCTTCCTCGGCAAGCTGCAAAACATGATCAGCCAGGTGGTCGGCTCGGTGCAGAAAGTCAGCGACTCCTCGGAACACACCGCCGATATCGCCATCCGCACCAACCAGGGCGTGCAGAAGCAGTTGTCCGAAATCGAACTGGTGGCCACCGCCGTGCACCAGATGACCGCCACCGCCCAGGATGTGGCGCGCAACGCCACCCATGCCGCGGAAGCGGCCAACCATGCCGACCAGGCCGCCAACCAGGGCAAGCAAACGGTGCAACACACCGCCGAAGCGATCGCCGCCCTGGCCGAAGAGATCGGCCGCGCCGTCGGCGTGGTGCAAACCCTGGCCAAGGACAGCGAAAACATCAACGCCATTCTGGTGGCGATTCGCGGCATCGCCGAGCAGACCAACCTGCTGGCCTTGAATGCGGCCATCGAAGCGGCGCGTGCCGGCGAACAAGGCCGTGGTTTTGCCGTGGTCGCCGATGAGGTACGCAACCTGGCGCAAAAAACCCAGAAGGCCACCGAAGAAATCCAAAGCATGATTCAACAGTTACAACAGGGCACCCGCGACGTGGTGAAAGTCATGGAGGACAGCCAGCGTAAAACCGAAATCAGCGTACAGCAGGCCAGCGCCGCGGACGAAGCCCTGGGCTCGATTACCCAGGCGGTATCGGTGATCAACGACATGAACACGCAAATCGCCAGCGCCGCCGAGCAACAAAGCGCAGTGGCCGAGGACATCAACCGTAACGTCAGCAATATCGGGCAAGTGGCCAACGAAGTCGCCAGCGGCGCCGACGAAGCCAGCCAGGCCAGCGCCGAACTGACCCAACTGGCCGAACAACAGCGGCGCTTGATTAACCAGTTCAGGGTTTGAGGGCAGCTGCAAGCTGCAAGCAAATAAGTGTGTACCGCCCGGCTCTGCGCTTTTACTTGCAGCTTATAGCTTGAAGCTTACGGCTTATATTTATGCCGGCGTCAAACACTCCGGCCCATCGAGTTTTGGGTCATTGACCAGATTGGCCAGCACGCGCTCGCGCAATACCGGTTGCGGGCCGGCGAGCAGCGACTGCAGCTCCGGCAACGGCGTATCCGCCGCCAGCCAGGCGTCCTGGCCCGCCGCATCGAGAATCAGCGGACGGCGTAGATTGGCCGCGGCCCGAGTGATCACAGCGGCGCTGAGATAGACCTGGCCCTCGACCGGATAAGCCTCCCACAACGCGGCGAAATACAGCGGCGTGGTTTCCCCGCTTAACCAGTAGGGACGCTTGCGCGCCGCACCGCGCCATTCGTAAAAACCATTGGCCGGCAGCAGGCCGCGGCGCAAGCGCAGAGGCTCACGAAACATCGGTTGCTCGGCCAGGGTTTCCGCCCGCGCCTGTGCCGGGGTCTTCGACAAATCCTTCAGCCAGGGCGGCGTCAGCCCCCAGCGCGCCCGCGCAAGCCGACGTTCGCCATCAACGGCGCGCAGCAAGAGGACCTGGGCATGAGGGGCGATATTCCAGTGCGGCTGCTGGTCGGCGGGAAAACCGGGCAAAGCGGCAAATGCCGGCGTCCAACGGAACAGGGCGAAACGTCCACACATGGATAACTCGATAGCGGCTAGGCGCAGAAATTTAGACTGATAATCGACGCCATAACGGCCGCAGCTAACAGAGCAGCACGCCCTGCTCGTTCTCCGGCTCGTCGCTGGGTAACGGTAGCGCGCCATTGTACGCGGCGATCAATTGCTGCGCGTGCTCGGCGTGCGGATTGTCGACCATCAAGCCGAGCAGGCCACACGCGGGCAGCTCACCGACCGCACCGACCAGATCGCGGCCCGCCAAGTGGGCCTCGATACCTTCGCTGGCGAGCATGCCCACCAGCAATTCGGCTTCCATCAAATCCTGGGGTTCGTAGATCCGTTGCATCAGTCGTTCTCCCCCCGGGTCGCCAGCGTCCAATCGAGGCCGTCGGTTTGCAGGTCGAATATAATCGGCCGGCAGCACACCGGGCAGTCCTCGACATACTGCTGATCGCCGCCGGACAGATCCAGCACGGCCTCCACCGGCTCGCCACAGTAAGGGCACTGATAGGTCTGGATTTCCAGCATCGGAGTCTCCTTGTGACTTGTGGGTATAATCGCCGGTCTATTGCAGGCCCCGAATATGGGCTACCCGTTTTTAACCGCAGCCTTCAACCGCAGCCGACCACAACAAGAGAACATGATGGGCGAATTCGATGCCATCCGACCTTACGCCGACGCAGAAGTCCCCGCCGTTCTGGAGCGTCTGCTGACCGACCAGGCATTTCTGCAAATCCTCACCCGGTTCCGCTTTCCACGCTTGGCCCAGCCCTTCGGCTGGCTGCTTAAACCACTTATAGCCTATCGGTTGCGTCTCGAGTTCCGTGGTATCGATTCGGTGCATGCGCTGCAAGAGAAAATCGAGGCCTATGTCGACCGCACCATCGAGCAGGCCACCGACGGCGTGACCTACTCCGGTATCGAGCACCTCAAAGCCGGCGGCGCCTACCTGTTCCTCGCCAACCACCGCGATATCGTCATGGACCCGGCCATCGTCAATTACGCGGTTTACCATGCGGGCCTGAGCACACCGCGCATCGCGATCGGCGACAACCTGTTGCAGAAGCCCTTCGTCAGCGACCTGATGCGCCTGAACAAGAGCTTTATCGTGCACCGCTCGCTCAGCGGCCGACGGGAAAAACTGGCGGCCTATCAATTGCTGTCAGCTTATATCAACCATTCGATCCGTAACGACCACGAATCCATCTGGATCGCGCAGGCCGAGGGCCGCGCCAAGGACGGCGACGACCGTACCGATTCGGCGATCCTCAAGATGTTCCATATGAGCCGCAAGGATGAACCCTTCGCCGAGGTGATCCGCTCGCTGCAACTGACCCCGGTGTCGATCAGCTACGAGTACGACCCCTGCGACTTGGCCAAGGCCCATGAGCTGTATACCCGCGCCAGCACCGGTAGCTACACCAAAGCACCCGGCGAAGACGACCAGAGCATCGCCCGCGGCATCACCGGCTACAAAGGCCGCCTGCATGTGCACTTCAGCCCACCCGTGACCAGTGGCCTGGAAGACACCAAGCAACTGGCCATGGAGATGGACAAACATATCCTTGGCGGTTATCGGCTGTTCCCGGTGCACTACCTGGCGTATGCCATGTGGTCCGAGCGTGACCCCGAACTGCAGGTTCCCAGCGCCGAGCAACTGTTCCCCACCGACGAACTGGCGGCCGCGCGCGCCGAATGGGAAAAACGTCTGGCGGCCTGCCCGGCGCCGCAACGACCTTATCTGGTGCTGCAGTACGCCAACCCGGTGCGCAACCAATACCGGATCAAGGCCGGCCTGGCACTTTAAGCGCTTTGCCGAGGCGCAGTGCTTAGAACTGAGTGCTGCTCCAGGATACCGCCAACGCCAAGAGCAGGCTGGCGTAGCCGAAGCGGTAGAAGAAGCGGTTCAGACGCAGTGTCGGCTCATCGAATACGCAGGCCTGTTCCGACATTGCATCCGCCTCGCCATTGACGAGCAAGCGGGCCACCGCGCGCTGCTCGCGCAGGCGAGTGGCCAGGAGCAACCAGGCGCCGGCCAGTGCGAAAAACAGCGCCAAGCCATTGAGCACTTGCGCGGGCTGGCCGATAAACAACGACCAGAGCATCTGCAGAGACATATCGACCTCAGTCTTTCCGAAGGCAAACGGCATGAGCCGAACCTGAAAAATCGCCTTTACCCACCGTACGATCGGGCAGTTCGAATACGGCGGCGGAGTCTACCTAAAGTCCTTACTTATGACTTTCCTTCCCGACGGACTGTAATACTCATAAAGAATCCGTCTAAACCCTCCTGCCGACCCAGGGTCCAAAGGCCTGCATGCGGGGCAACCAGACACGACCTCGATTGCCTTGCCGGACAACGCTTATATTCCAGGAGGAACGCCCCATGGTGTGGCAATACTACGAAGATGAGGATTACCTTATCGACTCGCTAGACGACGCGGTAGCAGAAGAAGAAATGGACGCTGTGATAGACGAGCTTTCGATTAATGTTCAAGACCACCACTGGCTGATTTACTGCGCCCTCGGTGGTCATGAACATTACGATTTACCCGAGGTCGACCAGCAAAGCGGTATCCGTATTCATGAGGTGTATGCCGAAGCGGCATAAATCCCAGCCATGAAAAAGCCCGGCTCGATGCCGCAATGCTGTTCACTTAAGGATTGTTGACTAATCCTTGTTCAGCAGGAGAAT
>NZ_CAMPHN010000208.1 GCF_946885885.1 uncultured Pseudomonas sp. | reverse complement strand
AGGAAGTGCAGAACTTCCTGGCCTCCGACCTGGGCAAGATGCAGCTATCGGAAGAGTTCCGCCTGGCCAATATCCTTATCCCGGTGACCGAGGGTGCCTCGTCCAAGGCAATCCAGGCCGCCGAGCAGAAAGCCCAGGCAATTTATCAGCAGACGCGCGAAGGGGCGGATTTCGCCCAGCTGGCGATTGCCAACTCGGCCAGCGAAACCGCTCTGGAAGGCGGCGAAATGGGCTGGCGTAAAGCCGCGCAGCTACCGCCGCCGTTCGATGCGATGGTTGGCGCCCTGGCAGTCGGCGAAGTCACCGAGCCGCTACGCACGCCGGGCGGTTTTATCATGCTCAAACTGCTGGAGAAGCGCGGCGGCGACAAGCTGGTGCGCGACGAAGTCAGCGTGCGGCATATCCTGATCAAGCCCAGCGAAATCCGTAGCGAAGCCGAAACCAAGCGCCTGATCGAGCGCCTGTATGAGCGCATCCTGGCCGGCGAAGACTTCGCCGAACTGGCAAAGAACTTCTCCGAAGACCCGGGCTCCGCGCTTAACGGCGGTAGTTTGAACTGGATCGACCCGAGCGTACTTGTGCCCGAGTTCCGCGCAGTCATGAACGATACCGCCAGCGGCGAAGTGTCCAAGCCATTCAAGAGCCCGTACGGCTGGCACGTACTGCAGGTCATGGGCCGCCGCGCGACCGACAGCAGCGCGCAACTCCGCGAGCAGCAAGCGATGAATGCATTGCGCAACCGCAAGTACGAAGAAGAGCTGCAGACCTGGTTGCGGCAGATCCGCGACGAAGCCTACGTCGAGACCAAGCTCTGACGAGGCCGACTTCAGTCTGACGAGCCCGACTCCATGCCATGTGCGGAGTCGGGCTTTTTTTCGCCTGCAGAACCCTCAACCTTCTCCCAGCCGGGCAAGGCCACTAACAGGCCGTTGAAACACTACCTGCTAAGATGGCTCGCAACACCACCGACCGAGACCCCACCGATGATCGAGCCCCGTATTTTTGCCCTGACTCCCGGAGAGCCTGCCGGCATCGGCCCGGATCTGTGTCTGCTGATGGCGCGCGACAGCCAGCCCCACCCGATAGTCGCCGTCGCCGCGCGCACGCTGCTCGAGGAGCGCGCCCGACAACTCGGTCTGAATATCCAACTGATCAGCGTCGCTCCCGGTGCTTGGCCGCAACAGCCCGCGCAAGCAGGCAGCCTGTATGTCTGGGACACCCCCCTGGCAACGGTGGTTACGCCCGGGCAGCTGGACAAAGGTAATGCCGCCTACGTGTTGAACACCCTGACCCGCGCCGCGCAAGGCTGCATCGACGGCGACTTTGCCGGCATGATCACCGCGCCGGTGCATAAAGGAGTGATCAACGAGGCGGGCATCGCGTTTTCCGGGCACACCGAATTTCTCGCCGAACTGACGCACACCGAGCAAGTGGTGATGATGCTCGCCACCCGCGGCTTACGCGTGGCGCTGGTGACCACGCACCTGCCGCTCAAGGATGTCGCGGCGGCCATCACCGGCGAACGCGTGAAGCGTGTGGCACGCATTCTCGATCACGACCTGCGCAGCAAATTCGGCATCGCCCGCCCCCGCATACTGGTCTGCGGCCTGAACCCGCACGCTGGCGAAGGCGGTCATCTCGGCCGCGAGGAAATCGAAATCATCGAGCCGGCGCTCGAGCGATTGCGCGCCGAGGGCATGACGCTGATCGGTCCGCTGCCGGCCGATACCCTGTTCACCCCGAAGCACCTCGACAACTGCGATGCGGTACTGGCGATGTACCACGACCAAGGCTTGCCGGTACTCAAGTTCAAGGGCTTCGGCGCGGCGGTAAACGTCACCCTCGGCCTGCCGATCATTCGCACGTCGGTCGATCACGGCACAGCCCTGGACCTGGCCGGTAGCGGCAATATCGACAGCGGCAGCCTGCAAGTCGCCCTGGAAACGGCATACCAGATGGCGGACAGCCGGCGCTGAGCCACAAGCCAAGCGGGATGCCCTCTGCGCCCGCAACTGGTAAGCTGCGCGCCTTTGCCTTGCCGCTTTGGGTGCTTGCTTGATGCATGCAGCTCAAGGCTTGGAGTTGCCCCCATGTCCGACCACCCCCAACATCGCGCGCGTAAACGCTTCGGCCAGAACTTTCTGCACGACGCCGGCGTGATTCACCGCATCCTGCGCGCCATTCATGCCCGCGAGGGCGAGCGCATACTGGAGATCGGACCCGGCCAGGGCGCCCTGACCGAGGGGCTGCTGAACAGCGGCGCGCAACTCGACGTGATCGAACTGGACCGCGACCTGATCCCGATCCTCAACGGCCAATTCGCCGCCGAACCGCGCTTTCAGTTGCACCAGGGCGATGCCTTGAAATTCGACTTCGCCAGCCTCGACCCCGCTCCCCATAGCCTGCGCGTGGTCGGCAACCTGCCCTACAACATATCCACCCCGCTGATCTTCCACCTGCTGGATAACGCCGCGCTGATCCGCGACATGCACTTCATGTTGCAAAAGGAAGTGGTCGAGCGCTTGGCCGCCACGCCGGGCGGCGGCGATTGGGGGCGGCTGTCGATCATGGTGCAGTACCACTGCCGGGTGGAGCACCTGTTCAATGTCGGCCCCGGCGCCTTCAACCCGCCGCCCAAGGTCGACTCGGCCATCGTGCGTCTGGTGCCCCATAAGGTTTTGCCGCACCCGGCGAAGGATCATCGCCTGCTCGAACAGGTAGTGCGCGAGGCTTTCAATCAACGCCGTAAAACCTTGCGCAATACCCTGAAGAAACTACTGCCCGCCGAGGCGATCGAATCTGCTGGCGTAGACGGCGGCTTGCGCCCCGAACAACTCGACCTGGCCGCCTTCGTGCGCCTGGCCGACCAGTTGGCCGAATTGTCCGGCGCGGGCGGACAGCAGCTAAACTGATTGCAGTTACACCCACTAAAGGCTGCGTCCGGGTCGGATATATCCGATAGGCAAAAGCGTGCGAGGGTGCAGAGAGTCAACGCGCATTATCCGTAAACTTCCCCTCCACCGCCGCACTCAAGCGCATGACCGCGCGCAGCGCCCGAATAAGCGTTCGACGCACGCTCACCCCGTGCCGCAGATTTGAACAGGTTTTTGTGTATGTCCGACCACCGCTACCGAATCGACGTCAGCGTCGCCACCCGTTATCTCCCCGAGCAATCGCTGCCGGAACAGAATCGGTTCGCCTTCGCCTATACCGTCACCATCGTCAACAACGGCGAATTGCCCGCGCAATTGCTGTCGCGCCACTGGATCATCACCGATGGCGATGGCCGCGTGCAGGAAGTGCGCGGCGCCGGTGTGGTCGGCGAACAACCGCATATCGCGGTAGGCGCCAGCCACACCTACAGCAGCGGCACTGTCATGGCCACGCACGTGGGCATCATGCAGGGCAGCTATTTGATGCTCGCCGAAGACGGCAAACGCTTCGACGCCAGCATTGCGCCTTTCCGCCTGGCCGTACCCGGATCGCTGCACTGATGGCCACCTATGCCGTCGGCGATGTGCAGGGTTGCCTGCAACCCTTGCAGTGCCTCCTGCAACGCGTGGCCTTCGACCCCGCCAAAGATCGCCTGTGGCTGGTCGGCGACCTGGTCAACCGCGGCCCGCAATCGCTCGCCACGCTACGCTTTCTGTATGACATCCGCGATGCCGTGACCTGCGTGCTGGGTAATCATGACCTGCACCTGCTGGCGGCCGCGCACAACATCGAGCGCCTGAAGAAGGCCGATACCCTGCAGGAAATCCTCGACGCCCCGGACCGCGACGTACTGCTCGACTGGCTACGCCGACAGAAACTGCTGCACTACGACAGCGAGCGAAAAATCGCCCTGGTGCACGCCGGCATCCCGCCGCAATGGACGCTGCAAAAAGCCTTGAAGCGCGCCAGCGAAGTCGAGGAAGTGCTGCGCGACGACACCCGTCTGCCGCTGTTTCTCGATGGCATGTACGGTAACGAGCCCGCCAAGTGGGACAAGGACCTGCACGGCATCGCCCGTTTACGGGTGATCACCAACTACTTTACCCGCATGCGTTTCTGCAAAGCCGACGGCACCCTGGAACTCAAGCACAAAGAAGATGCCGCCAGCGCGCCGAAGGGGTACGCCCCCTGGTTCAGCCACCCTCGGCGTAAAACCCGCGACCTGAAGATCATCTTCGGCCATTGGGCGGCACTGGAAGGCCAATGCGACGAGCCTGGCCTGTTCGCCCTGGATACCGGTTGTATATGGGGCGGCGCCATGACCTTATTGAATATCGACAGCGGTGAGCTGCACCGCTGCGAGTGCCCGAAGGAGCAAGCATGAGCGAATTCAAACGTATCGCCCCGCAACAAGCCCAGGCACTGCGCGAACAAGGCGCGGTGGTGGTCGACGTGCGCGACCCACAGAGTTTCGCCCTCAACCATATCGCCGGTTCCCAACACCTGGACAATCACTCGCTGCACGACTTCATCGCCAAGGCCGACCTCGATAAGCCGCTGATAGTCGCCTGCTACCACGGCAACTCCAGCCAGAGCGCGGCGGCCTACCTGGTCGGCCAAGGCTTCGCCGAAGTCTATAGCCTGGATGGAGGCTTCGAACTCTGGCGCGCGACTTATCCCGAAGAAACCGCCCAAGCACCCTCGCAAGAATAATTTTCTTGCCCCAGCCAAGGCCGCGGCAGCTCTGGGCTGCGGCCGCTCTCCGATAGACGGTAATATCCTGTTATCGATCGCTGGCCCTTTATCTCGCCGATTACGAACTATCCTTTAGCTCAGGCCATCAAAATACAGGTAGAGCCGGCCAACCGGCATCCGGGCCATCGGTAAACCTTTAGGTGTGTGGGGGGATTTCCATGCCACGCAAGTGGCAGCTTCCAGGCACCCGCATGACCGACCCCGGACCGGCTCCTAGCATCGAGCGAGGTGACGTCATGAGTATATTCAGCCACTTCCAGCAACGTTTCGAAGCGACTCGCCAGGAGGAGTATTCCCTCCAGGAATACCTCGAGCTGTGCAAAGAGGATCGCGGTGCCTATGTCACCGCGGCTGAGCGCCTGTTGCTGGCGATTGGCGAACCGGAATTGGTCGACACGTCGAGCAATTCCCGGCTATCGCGGATTTTCTCCAATAAGGTCATTCGTCGTTACCCGGCGTTTGCCGACTTCCATGGAATGGAGGAATGCATCGATCAGATCGTCTCCTATTTCCGTCATGCCGCCCAAGGCCTGGAAGAAAAGAAACAAATCCTCTATCTATTGGGCCCGGTCGGTGGCGGTAAATCGTCCCTCGCCGAAAAGCTCAAGCACCTGATGGAGAAAGTACCCTTCTATGCGATCAAGGGTTCGCCGGTTTTCGAGTCGCCGCTCGGTTTGTTCAACGTCGATGAGGACGGCGCGATTCTCGAAGAGGAATACGGCATCCCGCGGCGCTACCTGAACAGCATCATGTCGCCCTGGGCGACCAAACGCCTGACCGAGTTCGGCGGCGACATCAGCCAGTTCCGCGTGGTCAAGCTGTACCCCTCGATCCTCAATCAGATCGCCATCGCCAAGACCGAACCGGGCGACGAAAACAACCAGGACATTTCCGCGCTGGTCGGCAAGGTGGACATCCGCAAGCTGGAGGATTACCCGCAGAACGACGCCGACGCCTACAGCTACTCCGGCGCGCTGTGCCGCGCCAACCAGGGGCTGATGGAATTCGTCGAGATGTTCAAGGCGCCGATCAAGGTGCTGCACCCCTTGCTCACCGCCACCCAGGAAGGCAACTACAACAGCACCGAGGGCCTGGGCGCGATTCCCTACAGCGGTATTCTGCTGGCCCACTCCAACGAGTCGGAATGGCATAACTTCCGCAACAACAAGAACAACGAGGCGTTCATCGACCGCATCTATATCGTCAAGGTGCCTTACTGCCTGCGCGTGACCGATGAGGTGAAGATCTACGACAAATTGCTGTTCAACAGCTCCCTGGCCAAAGCTCATTGCGCCCCGGACACGCTGAAGATGCTCGCGCAGTTCTCGGTATTGAGCCGGCTGAAAGAGCCGGAAAACTCGAACATCTACTCGAAGATGCGGGTGTACGACGGCGAGAACCTCAAAGACACCGACCCCAAGGCCAAATCGATCCAGGAATACCGCGATGCCGCCGGCGTCGACGAGGGCATGAACGGTCTGTCGACCCGCTTCGCCTTCAAGATCCTCTCCAAAGTATTCAACTTCGACCCGCACGAAGTCGCCGCCAACCCGGTGCATCTGCTGTACGTGCTGGAGCAGCAGATCGAGCAGGAGCAGTTCCCCGCCGAGACCCGCGAGCGCTACCTGCGCTTTATCAAGGAGTACCTGGCGCCGCGCTATATCGAATTCATCGGCAAGGAAATCCAGACCGCCTACCTCGAGTCCTACAGCGAGTACGGGCAGAACATCTTCGATCGTTACGTGCTGTATGCCGACTTCTGGATTCAGGATCAGGAATACCGCGACCCGGAAACCGGCGAAATCCTCAACCGCGTGGCCCTCAACGAAGAACTGGAGAAAATCGAGAAGCCGGCGGGCATCAGTAACCCCAAGGACTTCCGCAACGAAATCGTCAATTTCGTCCTGCGCGCGCGGGCCAACAACAACGGCAAGAATCCGACCTGGCTCAGCTACGAGAAGCTGCGCGTGGTGATCGAGAAGAAAATGTTCTCCAACACCGAGGACCTGCTGCCGGTCATCAGCTTCAATGCCAAGGCGAGCAAGGAGGACCAACAGAAACACAACGACTTCGTCACTCGCATGGTCGAACGCGGCTATACCGACAAGCAGGTGCGCCTGCTGTCCGAATGGTATCTGCGGGTTCGTAAATCGCAGTAAAGCAGCCATAAGCAGCAAGCTTTAAGCTGCAACGCGACCGTTCGCGGCCGCCCTTGCAGCTTGTGGCTTGTGGCTTGCAGCGCCCCGGAGGGGTTTTATGAGCCATGTGATCGACCGACGCCTGAACGGCAAGAACAAGAGCACGGTAAACCGTCAGCGCTTTCTGCGACGTTACCGCGACCACATCAAAAAAGCGGTGGAAGAGG
>NZ_CAMPHN010000207.1 GCF_946885885.1 uncultured Pseudomonas sp. | reverse complement strand
TACACTTTCGCCTTAGCTAACCACACAAAGCGCAAACTGCCTACCGATAGGCCCTTGTCGCGCCAGCCACGAAATGTCGGATCTGTGGAGAGCGGAGCCGAAAGAACGCCCGAGGCCCCAAATGCCCAGGGTAGACGCCATGGCAGGGAGCCAGGGGCAAAAACGCCGCCCAAACGGGCGAACGCGGCGTATTTCTGCGCCCCGCAGGGTCGCGGATACGTGAAGAGAATCTCGACAGGACGATCAATTATTCTCAACCTCAGAGCCGGCTTCCGTTACCATAGTCGGCTTTTTCAGGCGGGAGACAGACAGGCATGGCGCAATTCGAACCGGGGCAACGCTGGATCAGCGACAGCGAAGCGGAACTAGGCCTGGGCACCGTTCTAATGCAGGACGGACGCATGCTTACCATGCTCTACCCGGCCACCGGCGAAACCCGTCAATACGCCATCCGCAATGCACCGCTGACCCGCGTGCGCTTCTCCCCCGGCGACGAGATCACCCATTTCGAAGGCTGGAAGCTGACCGTCCAGGAAGTCGACGATGTCGATGGCCTGCTGATCTATCACGGCCTCGATGCGCAGCACCAGAACGTCAGCCTGCCGGAAACCCAGCTGTCCAACTTCATTCAGTTCCGCCTGGCCAGCGACCGCCTGTTCGCCGGGCAGATCGACCCGTTGCCCTGGTTCGCTCTGCGCTATCGCACCCTGGAATTCACCGGCAAACAGCTGCAATCCCCGCTCTGGGGCCTCGGCGGCGTGCGTGCGCAACCGATCGCCCACCAATTGCACATCGCCCGCGAAGTTGCCGACCGCATCGCCCCGCGCGTGCTACTGGCCGACGAAGTGGGCCTGGGCAAGACCATCGAAGCCGGCCTGGTGGTGCACCGCCAGTTGCTCTCCGGGCGCGCTAACCGGGTGTTGATCCTGGTGCCGGAAAACCTTCAGCACCAATGGCTGGTGGAAATGCGCCGGCGCTTCAACCTGGATGTCGCGCTGTTCGATGCCGAGCGCTTTATCGAAAGCGACGCCAGCAACCCGTTCGAAGATTGCCAGTTGGCGCTGGTCGCCCTGGAATGGCTGTGCGAGGACGAAAAAGCCCAGGATGCGTTGTTCGCCGCCGGTTGGGACCTGCTGGTGGTCGACGAAGCCCACCACCTGGTCTGGCACCCCGAGAGCGCCAGCCGCGAATACGCCTTGGTCGAACAGCTCGCCGAGATCATCCCCGGCGTGTTGCTGCTCACCGCCACCCCGGAACAACTCGGCCAGGACAGCCACTTCGCCCGCCTGCGCCTGCTCGATCCGCATCGTTTCCATGACCTGGAGGCGTTCCGCGCCGAAAGCGCGAATTACAAGCCGGTCGCCGAAGCGGTGCAGGAATTGCTCGACCAGGGCCGTCTGTCGCCCGCCGCGCATCAGACCATCCACGACTTCCTCGGCACCGAAGGCGAGGCGCTGCTCGGCGCCGTCAGCGATGGCGACAGCCAAGCCGCGGCGCGCCTGGTGCGCGAGCTGCTCGACCGCCACGGCACCGGCCGCTTGCTGTTCCGCAACACCCGCGCCGCGGTGCAGGGTTTCCCCGAGCGCGAGCTGCACGCCTACCCGCTGCCGAGCCCGGATCTGTATATGGAGCTGCCGATCGGCGAACACCCGGACCTGTACCCGGAAGTCAGCTATCAGGCGCAATCCGATCTCGACGAAGATCAGCGCTGGTGGCGTTTCGACCCGCGCGTCGAGTGGCTGATCGACACCCTGAAAATGCTCAAGCGTACCAAGGTGCTGGTGATCTGCGCCCATGCCGAAACCGCCCTGGATCTGGAAGACGCCCTGCGCGTGCGCAAGGGCATCGCCGCCACGGTGTTCCACGAGGGTATGAACATCCTCGAACGCGACCGCGCCGCCGCCTACTTCGCCGACGAAGAGTTCGGCGCCCAGGTGCTGATCTGCTCGGAAATCGGCAGCGAGGGACGCAACTTCCAGTTCGCCCATCATCTGGTGCTGTTCGACCTGCCGGCTCACCCGGACTTGCTCGAACAACGCATCGGCCGCCTCGACCGTATCGGTCAGAAACACCGCATCCAGTTGCACGTGCCCTACCTGGAAAACAGCCCGCAAGAACGCCTGTACCAGTGGTATCACCAGGCGCTCAACGCCTTCCTCAATACCTGCCCGACCGGCAACGCCCTGCAACACCAGTTCGGCGCGCGCCTGCTGCCGTTGCTGGAAAGCGGCGACGATGGCGAGTGGCAGAGCCTGGTCGACGAAGCCCGCGGCGAACGCGAGCGTCTCGAGGGCGAGCTGCATGCCGGCCGCGACCGCCTGCTGGAACTCAACTCGGGCGGTGCCGGCGAAGGCGAAGCTTTGGTCTCCGCGATTCTCGAACAGGACGATCAATTCGCCCTGCCGATCTATATGGAGCAATTGTTCGACGCCTTCGGCATCGACAGCGAAGACCATTCCGATAACGCCCTGATCCTGCGCCCCAGCGAGAAGATGCTGGATGCCAGCTTCCCCCTCGGCGACGACGAAGGCGTGACCATCACCTACGACCGCGAGCTGGCCCTGGCCCGCGAGGACATGCAGTTCCTCACCTGGGAACATCCCATGGTTCAAGGCGGCATGGACCTGGTGCGCTCCGGCTCCATGGGCAATACCGGCGTGGCGCTGATCAAGAACAAGGCGCTCAAGCCCGGCACCGTGCTGCTCGAACTGCTCTACGTCAGCGAAGTGGTGGCGCCGCGCGCCCTGCAACTGGGCCGTTACCTGCCGCCGCTCGCCCTGCGTTGCCTGCTCGATGCCAACGGCAACGACCTGGCGCACAAGGTGGCCTTCGAAACCCTCAACGACCAGCTGGAAAGCGTACCGCGCGCCAGCGCCAACAAATTCGTCCAGGCCCAGCGCGACAGCCTCAACCCGCTGATCAACGCCGGCGAAGAAAAAACCGCCCCGCGCCACCTGGCCCGGGTCGAGGAAGCCAAACGCCGCCTGGCCGCCGAAACCGACGAAGAGCTGGCACGTCTGACCGCCCTGCAAGCGGTCAACCCAAGCGTACGCGACAGCGAACTGGACGCCCTGCGCCAACAGCGCGAACAAGGCCTGGCCATGCTCGACAAAGCAGCGCTGCGCCTGGAAGCGATTCGGGTGCTGGTGGCGGGTTAAACCTAACAGGCCCGTAGGGCGGACATGCCGAAGGCTTGTCCGCCATTGGCCAGTCGGCGTGGGGCACGGCACCCCGTAGCCCGTATAAGCGCCAGCGCAATCCGGGAACTCTCTTCCTGCGATCAACTGCGCCGGATCAACCCGATACCGACAGCTATCAGCCCGTAGCCCGGAAGAAATCCGGGAAAACCTGCGCCAGCACCATCGCTCCCGGATTGCGGCTTATACGGGCTACGAGATCCCCATCCAGTTGAGCAGCTTGGGCCGGGCCGCGCAGGTTAGCGGCGATTATCGCGGCTCAAACAACGACATCGCTATTGGCCGCCGCGTAACCCGACAAGGTCGCGATGCGCTGTGGTGAGGGGAGCGAACTTGGCCAGCCGCCAACACTCGACATGCTGGCAAACTGCTAGAGTCAATGGCATCGCCGCCGATGCCAATGCCGCTGGGAGGAGTATTCGGTGCCCGCACGTCCCGCTTCCCGCCTGTTTCGCCAAGGTCTTCGCGCACTTTGCCTGGCGGCCTTATTGCTGCTGCCGCTGTTGCACCTGTGGCCGGCTCTGGACGGGGTGAACAATGCCCATATGGACTGGCTGATCCGCCAACGCGCCGCCGAGCGAACCCCGGACCCGCGTCTGTTGCTGATCGATATCGACGACCTGAGCTTGCAGGCCATGGCGGGCGAAGCCGGCAAATGGCCCTGGCCACGCTCGTTGCACGGCGAGCTGCTGGAATACCTGCTGGCCCAACAGCCAAGGGCCGTGGCCTTCGATGTGATGTTCAGCGAGCCGGACCAATTCAACCCGGACGCCGACAGCTACTTCGCCGAAGTACTGCACAACGCCGACAACGTCTACCTCGCCGCCCTGGTGCAAGAACCGGCACCGGGTAGCCAGCCGCCGCTGCTGCGCAGCTACCCCAGCGAAACCTGGCAGCCGCCCGCGCGCAAAGGCGCGGACAACGAGCGCGGGATATTGCTGTTACCCAACGCCGTGCCCAGCGCCTCCTGGCGCCTGGGCAACATCAACTTCCGCGCGGACGCCGATGGCATCGGACGCCATTACCAACTGTACCGCCAATTCGGCGAGTGGCGCCTGCCCAGCCTGCCGGCGCGCATCGCCCATGACCTGGGCGCGACCTTACCCGAGCAGAACCAGTTGCTGCTCGACTGGCCCAGCACCAGCCGCCTGCCCTACCCGCGCCTGCCCTATGCCGCGGTGCTGGGTGCCGCACGCGGGCAAGGGGAAGCGCTGCCGGCGGAGCTGTTCAAGGACAAGATCATCGTCATCGGCACCACCGCCGCGGGCCTGCACGACTTGCGGCCCACGCCGTTGGATACGCTTTACCCGGCGCCCTTCATTCTGATGACCGCGATCGACAACCTGCTCAACGGCAGCCAGTTGCGCCAAGCCAGCCCATGGGCCGAGCTGCTCGCGCCCTTCCTTCTACTACTGAGTTTAAGCGCGCTATTGCTGCGCGAACGGCTGCCCGCCGCCTTCACCCTCTGCCTGCTCGGCAGCCTCGGCCTGCTGGCCGGCAGTTATGCCCTGGCCCTGCAAGGGCTGCTGGTCGGGGTAGTCGCAGGGCTGATCAGCTTATGGTTGCTGCTCGCCGCAGCCCTGACCCTGTTCTACCTGCGCCGGCGCCAGCAGTTGCAGGACACCATCCGCCTGTTCAGCCGCTTTATGGACCCGGTGGTGGTCACCCAGCTGGTCGCCCGCGACGATCCCGAAGCCTTGTTGGCCAGCAAGGAATGCCAACTCACGGTGCTGTTCTCCGATATCCGCAACTTCACCACTCTCTCGGAAAAACACAGCGCCGCGGAAATCGTGCGCCTGCTCGAAGGCTATTTCAGCAGCCAGGTTGAGGTGCTGTTCAAGCACCAGGCGACGCTCGACAAGTTTATCGGCGACGCCATCATGGCCTTCTGGGGCGCGCCGCTGGACAACCCGAACCAGGCCGACCAGGCCATTCTCGCGGCCATGGAGATGCTTGACAACCTCGACGCCTTCCGCCGCGACTACGACTGCCCGGATTTCGACATCGGTATCGGTCTGCACACCGGGCCGGCCGTGGTGGGTCTGGTCGGCGCCCGCCAGCGTTACGACTACACTGCTATTGGCGACACGGTAAATCTGGCCAGCCGCATCGAAGGGCTGACCAAGGGCCGCGCCCATCTATTGGTTTCCGACGCCACACGGCAGGCCTGCAGCCTCCCCCTGGACTTCATCGCGCAAGGCGAACACCAGGTCAAAGGCCGGGCGGAAGCGGTCAGCCTGTTCGAACCCAGAGCCAGAACCCCAAAGGAGACGTGATGAACAGAGTTCTCTTTACCGCACTCGGCATACTGCTGTCGGTCTGTTACAGCGCCGCTGGCATGGCCGAGCAGCGCGCCGCGCAAACCGTGCAGGCGACCGAACTGCGCGCCGAACCGGCGAACGGCGCAAGCGCCCTGGCGCGCCTGGACAAACAGGCGCAAGTGCTGGTGTTGCAACGCCAAGGCGGCTGGTACGAGGTGCAGACCGCCAGCGGCCAACGCGGCTGGCTGCCGCTGCTCAGCCTGCGCTTCGACAAAAGCGCCCAGGCCCGCAGCAGCGACCTCGGCAACCTGCTCAACCTCGGTCAGACAACGCCGGCCAGCGGCGTGGCCACCGGCGTGCGTGGCATCAGCGACGAAGAGTTGCGCAGCGCCAAGGGCAGCCTTCCCGACAATGTGCAAACCCTCGAAGGTTTCGCCGCCACTCCCGGCCAGGCGCGCTCTTTCGCCCAGCAGGGCGGCTTGCGCAGTAAAACCCTGCCCTACGCGAACCGTTAACGCCAATCCGCTGGTTGAAGTTTTGAGGTAGCCGCCATGCTCAAGCGAACCAAACTGTTGCGCCACCCGCTGTTATTAGGTGCATTGATCAGCCTCAGCGCCTGCCAGGGCCTGGAAGGCATCCAGGTCCAAGGGGTCGATCTGGGCAAGCTGGCCAGCGCCGGCCAGCATCTGACCAATATGGGCCAGAAAAGCGCCGACGAAGAGTTGGTGATCGGCCGCAACACCGCCTCCATCCTCCTGCAGAAAGCCTCGGTATTGAACAACCCGGCGCTGCAGGCCTACGTCAACCAGGTCGGTCTGTGGGTCGCCCAGCACAGCGAGAGGCCCGACCTGAACTGGCGCTTCGCGGTGCTCGACAGCCCTCAGGTCGCCGCTTATGCGGCACCGGCGGGTTATATCTTCATCACCAGCGGTATGCTCGGGCGCATGCAGAGCGAAGCCGAACTGGCGGGGGTTCTGGCCCACGAAGTCGCGCACGTGGTCCAGCAGCACCACCTCAAGGCGATCCAGCAGCAGGCGCAGACCGGCCTGCTCACCGACCTCGCGACCCTGGCCGTGCAAGCCGGCGCCGCCAAGGATGGCGACAGCGGCAAAGCCGCACTCACGGATAAATTCAGCCGCAGCGTCGGCGACCTCTATGCCCGCGGCCTGGATCGCGGCGACGAATACGAAGCCGACGCCATGGGCGCGGTGATCGCCACCCGCGCCGGCTACGACCCTTATGGCCTCGCCGGGGTGCTGCAAACCCTGGGCACCATGCGCCAGGACGACTCGGCGCTGACCGGTTTTCTCAAGGTGCACCCCAATATCGGCGACCGCCTGCAGCGCCTCGAACCCGTCTACCAACACATCGACGCCCATGCCAGCGGCCCATCGCAAAGCCTGGATATGCGCTATCGCCAGGCCTTGGGAATGACCCCCTGAGTGGCGAATCCGCCGTTGTAGCCCGGATGAAATCCGGGAATGTCTGTGTGGCGGACATCGCTCCCCGGATTGCATCCAGGCTACAGGGTGCGCTTTTGCAGGGGGGACATGGCAAAGGTTTATCCACCGCGGGCGCCGAGATGGCGGACAAGCCTCCGGCATGTCCGCCCTACGATGCTCCGCAAGGCGAATCCGCCGTTGTAGCCCGGATGAAATCCGGGAATGTCTGTGTGGCGGA
>NZ_CAMPHN010000206.1 GCF_946885885.1 uncultured Pseudomonas sp. | reverse complement strand
CTTCTGAATGCGTTCGCTGGGGCTGATCACATCCGTCAAACGAATGCCGAACTTCTCGTTGACCACCACCACTTCGCCATGGGCGATCAAGGTGCCGTTGACCAGCACGTCGAGCGGCTCGCCGGCCAGGCGGTCGAGCTCGATCACCGAGCCCTGATTCAGCTGCAACAGGTTGCGGATGGTGATATTGGTGTTGCCCACTTCCATGGAGATCGACACCGGGATATCCAGAATCACATCCAGGTTCGGCCCTTCCAGGCTCACCGGCAGGTTGGGTTTGGCGACGCTGCCGAACTCCTCCATGGGTGCGCGCGGCGCGGCCGGCTGGGTTGCCCCGCCAGCCGCCAACATGGCGTCGATATCGTCCTGACCCGCGGTGTCGCCGGCCTCAGACAGTGCGGCGGCCCACTCGTCGGCCAGTGCTTGTTCCTCGGGGGAGGTGGTTTCTTCGTCGTCTGCCATCGTCTTTCCTCGGCTGGCTCAAAGGGGGTGCCGCGCAATCGCTCAGCGTTGGCGGTCGATTGGTTCGATGATCTGGAAGGCCAGGTTGCCCTTGTGGGCGCCCAGCTTGACCTTGAAGGCCGGCACGCCGTTGGCGCGCATGACGACCTGGTCGGGCATCTCCACCGGGATGACGTCGCCGGGCTGCATGTGCAGGATGTCGCGCAGGCGCAATTGGCGTTTCGCCACTGTGGCGCCCAGGGGCACGCTGACATCGAGAATGTCCTCGCGCAGCGATTTGACCCAGCGCTCGTCCTGATCGTCGACGTCGGATTGAAAGCCGGCATCGAGCATTTCGCGAATCGGCTCGATCATCGAATAGGGCATGGTGATATGCAGGTCGCCGCCACCGCCGTCCAACTCGATATGGAAGGTCGACACCACTATGACTTCGCTGGGGCTGACGATATTGGCCAGGGCCGGGTTGACCTCCGAGTTGACGTACTCGAAGTTGATGTCCATAACCGCGTGCCAAGCCTCCTTGAGGTCGACGAACGCTTGATCCAGCACCATGCGCACAACACGCAGCTCGGTCGGGGTGAACTCGCGACCCTCGATCTTGGCATGGCGGCCATCGCCGCCGAAGAAGTTGTCGACCAGTTTGAACACCAGTTTGGCATCCAGAATGAACAGGCCGGTACCGCGCAACGGTTTCATCTTCACCAGGTTGAGGCTGGTCGGCACGTACAGCGAATGCACGTACTCGCCGAACTTCATCACCTGCACGCCACCCACGGCGACGTCGGCGGAGCGGCGCAACAAATTGAACATGCTGATGCGGGTATAGCGGGCGAAACGTTCGTTGATCATTTCCAGGGTCGGCATGCGCCCGCGAACGATACGATCCTGACTGGTCAGGTCGTATTGCTTGACGCTACCCGGCTCGGCCGCATCTTCGGTCTCGACCAAGCCGTCGTCGACGCCATGCAGGAGCGCATCGATTTCATCCTGGGACAGCAGGTCCTGTACGGCCATGCTCGGCTCCTGACTACTGCAACACTAAATTAGTAAACAACACGCGCTCGATCGCCACCTTGCCGGTTTCCTTCTCGGCCAATTCCTGCACGCTGGCAGTGGCTTGCTGCAGCAGCATTTCCTTGCCCACGGGGGTGATCAGGGCCTCGAAATCCTGGCTGGAAAACAGCATCACCAAGCGATTGCGCAGCACCGGCATATGAACTTTGAGCGCATCCAGCGCCGCCTGGTCGCGCGCCATCAGCGCCACGCTGACCTGCATGTAGCGGGCGCGGCCCTTGTGTTTGAAGTTGACCACGAAGGCCGGCATCAGCTCTTCGTAGATCGCCGGCTGCTTGAGCGGTGTGGCGCTGGCCACTTCTTCGGTTTTGGCTTCGCTCTTGTCCGCACTTTTGTTCAGGATGAACCAGGTGCCGCCAACGGACAGGCCCACGGCCAAAAGCAGCACCACCACGATCAGGATGATTAGTTTCATTTTGCCGGCCGGCTTGACCACCTCGGCTGGCGCGGTGTCTTGCGGCGGGTTTTTCTTAGCCATGCCAATAATCCGTCGATTTTCGCAGCTCTATACGCTTTCAAAGGGTTAGGAGCAAGTGTTATGCCAAATAGCAGCCATGGCCATTGGCAACGGCCGAACTGCACGTATGCACCCAGGCGATCTCTCCAATGGTCGCCAACGCGGAATGCACACCCCTGAAAGCACCTCGCCCGCGTCTCTTTCGGACGCGGGCGAGGTGCAGTTTAGATCAGTGCCACAACCGACTACAGCGCTAAGCGTAATAATCGACCATACCGCGAGTGCCGGCGAGCTGACCGTTGTTGGTTTCCACACGATGCCCGGACACGGCTTCGTCAAGCGCATCCGTGGGGTCGTTGCCGGCATTGCCACGGCCCCTGCCCTCGCCTTCCTGGCCCTGCCAACCGCGGCTGAGCGACTGGTCCGAGACGTTCACATCGAGGGTGTCCATGCCCTGCTGGGCGAAGAGCTCGCGCAAGCGGTGCATCTGCCCTTCCAACGCGTCGCGCACGTTGGCGTTGGGGCTGGCGAAGGTCACCTGGGTTTGCTCCTGGTTCATGTTGATCCGCACTTCGAGGCGCCCCAACTCGGCGGGGTCCAACTGGATCTCGGCGGACTTGAGGTTCTGGCTGGACAGCCACATCACCCGATCGACCACCGCCTCGCTCCAACCGCCTTGCTGCATGGCCACCGGCGAACCGGGCACCAGGGCCGCGCGCTGGGCCGATGCGGCTTGCTGGCCGATCGCCTGGCTCAGCGCATTGAGCTTGCTGACGAAGTTTTCCGGCCGGGTATCGGCCGAACTTTCCTTGAGCGCTTCGAGGCCTTCGGCGGTGAGTTCGAGCAGCGGCACTTCGCCCGCCTCGGTCGCTTCCGGCTCCGCTTGCAGCGCGCCCATCGCGGCCATGGCAGTGGCGAAGCCTTGCCCGGCGTTCAAAGCCGCCTGGCCGGCCTGCGCCGCCGGGGAGCCCTGCGCGGCCGCCTCGGCCTTGCCCATCTCAAGCGCCAGCTTTACCGCCGGCAACTGATTGAGCGCATCGATGTCCGCATCGAAGCTCGCCTCGGTCAGGCTCGCCGGTCCCGAGCCGACTAAATTGGCGCCGACGGGCAGGCCCTCGAGCTCGCCTTCGAGGCCCGATTCGAGCTCGCTACCCATATCGCCATCGGCGATGGGGTTCATACCCAACAGCATCAACGGATCCAACACCGGTGGCTGCAACGCAGGGTCGGTCGGCAAGGGATTGCCGCTTTCGGCAACGGCCGGCTGCTGGGCGGCAGTCTCGCTATCGCTGGCGGGTTCGTCCGCAGCCGTGGATTGCGTATCGCGGCTCGGTTTGGCAGGCGCCTCGGAACGCTCGGCGGCCTTCGCCTGGCGCTCTTTGGCATACACCTGAGCGAAGCTGGAAGCCTCATTCCTACGCGGTTCAGGTGCTTTTTCAGGCGCTTTGGCCGCGGCGCTTTTCGGCTTCATCTCAGGGGCCGATTTGAGCAACAGATCGGGAGCGACGGACATGGATAGTCTCCGTTCGGTATGGGTCGTAACGGAGGGATTGCAAAGGCTGGGCCAAGATGCCGACAACGGCCGGTTGAGGCGTAGGGCTCGATGGATATTTCCGCGCCCCGAGGGTTTCTCTATATCCGGTAACGCTGCCGTTCGGATTTCAGCAAGATGCGTACGATGGCGAATTCGCGCTCCACCTGTTCGATCAGTTCCGGCGCCTCGGCCAGCAACTCGCGGCGACCGACTTCTTCCAGCTGCTTGCACAGCCCGGCCAGCATCGAGGCGCCCATATTGCTGCAACTGCCTTTGAAGCTGTGGGCGGCCAAGCGCAAATTTTGCGCATCGCCCGTTCGTTCGGCCTGGCGCAACAGGCGCAAGCGTTCTTCGGAGTCGGCCAGAAAAGTATCCAGCAGTACCGGATACTCGTCCTCCATGACGTCCTGCAATGCAGCCAGAACAGCATTATCTAGATGAATGTCGGACAAGGGTCGCTCCCCGAACAGAAGGCGTCGGATTATGCCTCAGCTGACCATGAAAACTCCACGCTAACCCCACGACCGTCGTCGGCCAGGGTACAGCGCTCGCTCAATTGCCGAATCAGCGCCAGGCCCCGACCGAACAACCGATCGGCATGCAGCTGCTGGCCCAGAATAGCTTGCCCGTCGAAGCCCGCGCCGCTGTCCTCGACTCGCACGATCAAGCGCCCGCCCAGGTGCTCGGGCAACAGCTGCAAGTGAAAACGCACATAACCCTCGCCAAGATCGGCGAGGCGCTCGCTACGCTGCCGGTAATACTCGGCGAAGCCTTCGGCATTGCGCTTGAGCGCCGAATCCAGCCCCAGCACGCCATGCTCCAGGGCATTGGAATAAAGCTCGGCCAACACGCTGAACAGCGCGCCGCCCTGAGGGCGCAGGCCCTGCACCTCGAGCAGCAACTGCAGGAGAAACGGCAGCGGGTTGAAGCGCTGCAAGGTCTCGCCGCGGAATTCGAAACTGGCCGACCAATCCAACGGACTGCTTTGCCCGCTATCGGCGAAACGCAATGGCGGACGGTTGAGCAGCGCCTCATCGATCATGCTGATTTCCACCAGACTGACATCGTCTTGCGGCTCGCCGCTGAAATGCGCGAGCGCCTGGCGGATCTCGGAAAACAGTTGCGCCGGCTCGCGGTTATTGGCGAACACCTCGAGCAAACGCGCTTCGCCGAATAACTCGGCCTGGTCGTTAGGGGCTTCCAGCACGCCATCCGAAAGCAGAAAGATGCGGTCGCCGGTCTGAATCGGATAGACCTCGCAGCTGTCGTTGAACTGCGCGGGCTCCAGAATGCCCAGCGGCAGATGCCGCGATACCAAGGGCGTACGCGTGCCGCCATGGAGCAAGTAGCCATCGGGCAAGCCGCCGTTCCACACCTCGACCACCCGACGCTGAAAACTCAGATTGAACACGGTGGCGCAGCAGAACACCCCCACCGGCAGGATATGTTTGAGCTTGGCGTTGAGCTCGCGAAGAATTTCCGCCAGGCAATGCCCTTTCGCCGTCATGCCATGGAACACTTCCGCCAGCGGCATGGCGCCGATTGCCGCCGGCAAACCATGGCCGGTGAAATCCCCCAACAGCACGTGCATACCGCCCGACGGCTTGTAGGCGGCCAGCAGCAAATCGCCATTGAACAGCGCATAGGGCGATTGCAGATAGCGGATGTTCGGCGCGGCCAGGCAGCCGGAATGCGCCACCTTGTCGAATACCGCTTTGGCCACCCGCTGCTCGGTCAGCAAATGCTCGTTGTGCTTGGCGATCAGGTCGCGCTGTTGCAACACCGTCTCGTGCAAACGGCGCAGGCGATCCATAGCCTTGATCTTGGCTTCTAGAATCACCCGGTTGTAGGGCTTGGCGAGAAAGTCGTCGCCGCCGGCCTCCAGGCAACGCACCAGGGCTTCGCCTTCGGTCAGCGAAGTCAGAAAGATGATCGGCACCAGCGATTCGCCGGCCATCTGCTTGATCCGCCGCGCGGCTTCGAAGCCATCCATCAATGGCATCAAGGCGTCCATCAGCACCAACTGCGGGCGCTCCTGCTCGAACAGCGCGACCGCCTCCAGACCGTTGCCCGCGGTCAGGCTACGATGGCCCTGACGACTGACGATAGTGGACAACAACATGCGGTCGGCCGCGTTGTCCTCGACGATCAGAATGGACAAACTCGCTGGCATGCTGAGAACCGGCTCAGGCGATCTGGAACAGCTGTTCGAAATTGGAGATAGCAAGAATCTTGCGTACGTCCGGGTTGCAGTTGAGCAGGCGGATCTGCGACTGATCGCCACCGGCATGATCGCGCAGCAACAACAACATGCCCAACGCGGAGCTGTCGAGGTAGGTGGTGCCTTTGAGGTCCACTACATAGCTCTTCGGTGTGGTATTGACGCGTTCGTAGGCGTCGCGAAACTCTTGATGCGCGCCGAAATCGAAGCGCCCTTGAATCACTATGGTCAACTCTTGCCCATCGGATGATGACAGCGAGGTGATGGCCATGAACTACTCCTTTCTTCAGCCGGACAGTCGATGACGCGCCTGCTCGGCAGCCGGTCGAAGTCCGCCGCGAGTAGTCAAGTGCGTAATCCGCATGGAGAAGATGTAGCATCCAGAACCGTTAACGGCAACTGCCAATCAGCTCAAATCTCTACCGCTCAGGCGTTGCGCCAATTCGTCGAGGAGTTTTTGCTCGCGTTTATCCTCGGCTAGGCGCGCTTCCTCTCGATAGCGCTCGACCAGTTTGCGCAAGCCTTCGAGGCGCGCGTAGCGCTGCTGCCAGGTCTCTTTCGCACGCTGGGCATTCTGTCGGTGCCATTCCATGGTGTTGCGCTGTTGGCCGATGGCGGTTTCCAACTGCGAAAGAAAGCGCTGGTAGTTCATCAGCCATTGGCCGGATACGCCGCGTTGGCCTTCGTCGATCCATTGCTGCTGGTAATCGCTGCGGTAGTGTTCCAGCTCGCCCAGTTTGACCTCGGCCTGGCTGAGCAGCCCCTGGCAATGCCCCAACTGCAAGGCGGCTTCACGCTCGGCGCGCTCGGCCATCGCCACCACCGGCGCCAAACGCGCGGCACGGTTCTGCGCCATACCTTAAGACGCCGGCGCGGCGGCGGGTTTGAAGGTGGCCGCGAGCAACTCGCCGCTGCGCTGCAGGTCTTCGCTGTCACGCAGGCCTTGGCGCAGGTACTTGAGCATCGCCGGATGCCGCGCGATGGCCAGGTCGGTATCGGCGTCGCCACCGGGCACGTAGGCGCCCACGCTGATCAAATCCCGGCTTTGCTGATAGCGCGACCACAGTTGTTTGAAGCGCTGCGAGTGTTTCAGGTGTTCGGCCGAGACCACTTGCGGCATCACCCGGCTGATCGAGGCTTCGATGTCGATGGCCGGATAGTGGCCTTCCTCGGCGAAGCGTCGCGACAGCACGATATGGCCATCGAGCACCCCACGCGCGGCATCGGCGATCGGGTCCTGCTGATCGTCGCCCTCGCTCAGCACGGTGTAGAACGCGGTGATCGAGCCCCCGCCCGCTTCGGCATTGCCGGCTCGCTCGACCAGTTTCGGCAGTTTGGCGAACACCGACGGCGGATAGCCCTTGGTCGCCGGCGGCTCGCCGATGGCCAG
>NZ_CAMPHN010000205.1 GCF_946885885.1 uncultured Pseudomonas sp. | reverse complement strand
GCGCAGCAGGGTCGACTTGCCGCTGCCGGATGGCCCGACCAACGCCAACACCTCGTCCGGCGCGCAGCTGATCTGCGCATTCAGCGGGATCGGACTGCTTTGCCGCAAATCGAGTTGCAAGCCATCAGTCATGCCGATAGCTCCGTCCCAGGCGTGCGGTGGCGAAATACGACAGGCCGATGGCGCACAACGAGATCAACAGCAACACCGCGGACATCACCCCGGCGGCGTGATCGTCGAAGGCCTGCACGCGGTCGTAAATGGCGATGGCGATGGTCCGGGTTTCCCCCGGAATGCTACCGCCGACCATCAACACCACGCCGAACTCGCCGAGGGTATGGGCGAATGTCAGCACCAGGGCCGAGATGATCCCCGGCCAGGCCAGCGGCAGTTCGATGCGCCGCAACACCCGCCACGGCGACATGCCGCAGCAGCGCGCGGCCTCGCGCACGTCCCGCGGGATCGCTTCGAAGGCGCGCTGCATCGGCTGGATGGCAAACGGCAGGTTGAACAACACCGAGGCGATCAGCAGGCCGGTAAAGGAGAAGGTCAGTTGCGCGCCGAACAGCGCCTGGTAAGCCTGACCGATCGGCGAATCGGCGCCCATCGCCACCAGCAGGTAGAAGCCCAGCACGGTCGGCGGCAGCACCAGCGGCAGGGCCAGCAGCGCCTCGACCACGCTCTTGCCGGCGAAGCGGCTCCAGGCCAGCTTGCGCCCGACCCAAATGCCGACGGGCAGCAGAATCAGCATGGTGCACAGGGCCAACTCCAGGGACAGCAGCAGTGCAGGCCAATCCATCGCGTGCTCTCCTACTGCGGTTCAGATAAGTGCGACTCAGGCATATCGAAGCCGTATTTAGCCATGATCGCCTGGGCAGCGGGTTGCCGCAGGTATTGGTAGAACGCCTGGGCAGCGGGGTTGGCGCCCTTGAGCAGGACCATGCGCTGACGCAACGGCTGATGCCAGCTCGCAGGAATCAGGACGAACTCGCCGCGTTCGGCCACACCCGGCGACAGCGCCAGGGAGTAGGCGACCATGCCGCCCTGGGCATTGCCCGAGCTGGCGAACTGCGCCGCCTGGGCGATGTTCTCGCCGAGCACCAGCTTGCCCTGTAGCGCCTCCCACAAACCGGCATGGCGCAGGGCTTGTTCGGCTGCACGGCCGTAGGGCGCATGCTCGGGGTTGGCGATGGCGAATTTCTCGATCCGCCCCGCCGCCAAGGCGGCCTTCAAGCCTTCGAGTTCGCCGGCGGCGGTCAATGTCGAGCCTTTGGGCGCCATCAAGGCGATACGGCCGAGGCCGTAGAGCATACCTTCGTCGAGGGTTTTACCCGCGGCGGCCAGCTGCTGCACGTACGCCTCATCGGCGCTGAGGAATAACTGGAAAGGTGCGCCCTGGCTGATCTGCCGATAAAGATTGCCGCTCGAACCGAACACCAGCCGCGGCGCGTGGTCGGTGTCCTTCTGGAAGCGCGCGGCGATTTCCTCGAGGGCGAACTGCATATTCGAGGCCGCGGCGATATTCGCCGTCTCGGCCATGGATAGCGCAGGAACCAAGCTGCAGATCAGCAGCAACGCGCGCAGCGGTTTAGGTAGAGCGAAGGTCATCGGCGAACTCCTCGGCAAGCGCTATATCCTCCTATATATAACGAAACGCCGTCCAGCAGAACCTGGCTATGCGCTAGCGACTTGCTTAAGGCGTCGGCGAAACGGGGGGCGCGAGCAGATCGCCGAGGTCGTCGAGGCCGTCCTGCACCGCGGCCAGCGCCTGCGCGCAGAGTTGCCGGTAACGCTGCAACACCTGCTCGCCCATGGCGGTCAACTGCGTGCCGCCGCCGTGCTTGCCGCCGGCCAGGGTGGTGACCAGCGGCTCCTTGAAGCTGCGGTTCATGGTCTCGACCAGCAGCCAGGCGCGTCTGTAGGACATGCCCAGGCTGCGCGCGGCGGCGCTGATCGAGCCCTCGCGGGCGATAGCGTCGAGCAGGTCGGCCTTGCCGGGGCCGATGGCGATATCGGCGCCGTTATGCAGGCGAATTTTCAAATCGAGACGGTACATGGCGGCCGCTGCGCAAGGGTTCGCCGCGCAGACTAAACCCTGGCGGCGCGCGATAAAAGCGCAGGTGCCACAGGAACGCCATCGCGCATACACGGCGAAGCCGGCAAACGCCGGCCCCGCCTATCCCCCGGCACGCAGCACAGTACGCGCACAGGGCATTTTTGCCGGGCTATAGCACGCCCAACAACAGCAGAACGAGCACGATCACCAGCACCGCGCCCAAACCACCGGAAGGCCCGTAACCCCATCCCCGGCTATACGGCCATGTGGGGATGGCGCCGATAAGCAGCAGAATCAGGATGATCAAAAGTATGGTTCCCACGGTCATGTTTTTCTCCTCGATGAGTAGCTTCATGCATCCGCAGCGGTCGCGAACGACCCACCGGCCCGATAGCGCGCTGATGGCCTGGACGTGCGGGTTGAACGGCAGCCAATCCCCGATGACGCGCTGAAGCGCGCGAATGGCGGGTGTCGACGTAGTTGTGACCGCCCGAGGAAAGAGAAAGTGCAGGCTTTTTAATGGCTCTGTACCCAGTGCGTATTGCATGGGTCACCATGGGTAGGGTGCGCCGCGCGCACCAGCTCCGGCACGGGTTCTCGGTGCGCATGGCGCACCCTACGGGGTCGGCACGTAGGTTGGGGCGGGCCGCGCAAGTTAGCGGCCAGCGGCATGCCATTGTCACGCCGCGATGCAAGCTGCCGCGTAACCCAACAGCGGTATCTGCGGGCTGCCCTGGCGGGTTACGGCGGGCGAGGTTCGGTTGTATATCCGCGCCAACGGCGTGAGCCTAACCCGCCCTACGGAACTGCACGCCGGCCGGGGACCTAAAGCGCCAATGCCGCGTCGACGATCTGCTGCGCCTCGCCGAGGATGCGTTGCAGGTGCGCTTCGTCGCGGTAGCTTTCGGCGTAGATCTTGTAGATATCCTCGGTGCCCGATGGCCGCGCGGCGAACCAACCGCCCTCGCTGACCACCTTGATGCCGCCGATGGACGCGCCGTTGCCCGGCGCCTTGTCGAGCACCTGGACGATGGCATCGCCGGCCAGCCGATCGCTGTGCAGTTGCTGCGGCGACAGCTTGCCCAAGGCTTTTTTCTGCGCGGCGTTGGCCGGCGCATCGACGCGGTCGGCGTAGATCGCGCCGAACTCATCGACCAACCCGCGATACAGCTCGCCCGGATCGCGCCCGCGGCTGGCGGTCATCTCGGCAGCCAGCAGGGCCAGCACCATGCCGTCCTTGTCGGTGGTCCAGACGCTGCCGTCGCGGCGCAGGCAGGTGGCGCCGGCGCTCTCCTCGCCGACGAAGCCCAGGGAGCCGTCGACCAGACCGTCGACGAACCATTTGAAACCCACCGGCACCTCGACCAGCTGGCGCCCCAAACGCGCGGCGACCCGGTCGATCATCGCACTGCTGACCAGGGTTTTGCCCAGCGCGGTGCGCACGCTCCACTGCGGGCGCTGTTGGAACAGGTAATCGGCGGCGACGCTGAGAAAGTGGTTGGCCGGCAGCAGGCCGACGCTCGGCGCCACCACGCCATGGCGGTCGTAGTCGGTGTCGCAGGCGAAGGCGATGTCGTAACCATCCTTAAGGCCGATCAGGCGCTGCATGGCATCGCGCGAGGACGGGTCCATGCGGATCTTGCCGTCCCAATCCAGGCTCATGAACGCGAACTGCGGGTCGACGGTTTCGCTGACCACATCCAGATTGATGGCGTAGCGCTCGGCGATACGCGACCAGTAACGCACGCCCGCGCCGCCCAGCGGGTCGACGCCCAGGCGCAGGCCGGCCGCGCGTATCGGTGCGAAGTCGATGACGCTATCGAGATCCGCCACATAGGCCGCGAGGTAATCGTGCCGATGGGTGCCCGGCGCTTGCAGCGCCTCGTCCAGGGACATGCGCTTGACCTCGCGCAGCCCGCCTTCGAGCAGGCTGTTGGCGCGGTTCTGCACCCAGCCGGTGATATCGGTATCGGCCGGGCCGCCGTTGCTGGCGTTGTACTTGAAGCCGCCGCTGTCCGGCGGATTGTGCGAAGGAGTGATCACGATGCCATCCGCCAGGCCGCGGCTGCGGCCCTTGTTGTGCACCAAAATGGCGTGGGAAATCGCCGGCGTCGGGGTGAACTCGTCGTCTTGCGACAGCAGCGTCTGCACACCGTTGGCGGCCAGCACTTGCAGCGCCGTTTCCAGCGCCGGTCGCGACAGCGCGTGGGTGTCGGCGCCGATAAACAGCGGGCCGTCGATGCCCTGGCTGCTGCGGTAGTCGCAAATCGCCTGGGTGATGGCCAACACGTGCCATTCGTTGAAGCTGCATTGCAGCGAGCTGCCGCGGTGCCCGGAGGTGCCGAACGCCACGCGCTGCGCGGCCACGCCGGGGTCCGGGCGCAGATCGAAATAGGCCGCCAGCAGTTGGCCGATATCGGTCAATAACGAAACGGGGGCCGGCTGACCGGCCAGGGGATGAATGCGCGAACTCAAAAGTAGCTCCTGATTAACCTGAACGCCGCACAACGGCGGACGCATGGCAATGGCTGGCGATGAAAAGTGGCGCCATAGCTTAACGCCTATGCCGATGGATTTACCCCCAGCGCAGATACCAGCGACGAGTATTTATCGCATGGGCGAACGTGCGGCACGGGAGCCACGGCCAAACACGCCTCTTAACGGGCGGAAATCGCACCGATTGTTTTTCCGCAAGGGCCAAAAGTGCCAGCGGCGATGCCGTTGATCGGCGCCCTGCGAAGCGTGGAACCCCCGTCGCAGAGCCCTGTCGATATACCTCAGCACAGCATCCGGGCGCCAGCCCGTCGCTTTGCCGCCACAGGAACCCGTCAGCCTGCAGCGCCTGGGACGTGTCGCCCGCCATCAAGCCGTTACGCTCGCCGCCCCGCCTTTCGTGCCTGCCCGCAACAGGCCCGGACGTGTTTTGCCCTGAACGTTGCTCAATGGAGTGTTGCAACATGCCCCACCGAGTTCTGATCGTTACCGGCAACGCCAGCCACGCCGACGCCTTGCAAAGCATTCTCGCCAGAGCCCAGGACGGCAGCTTTGTCAGCGAGTGGTCGTCCAACCTGCACGATGCCCTGGTGCGCCTGAACGCTGCCGCCAAGGAGATCATTGATGCGATTCTGGTCGAACTGGACCTGGCCGACAGCAAAGGCCTCGACACCTTCGACCAACTGTTCGCCCTGGCGCCGTGGATTCCGCTGATAGTCCTCAGCGAGCCCGAGGACGAGCGGCAGACCTGGGAGGCCATTCAGCTCGGCGCCCAAGGCAGCTTCAGCCCAGACCATTTCGACAGCTATCTGGTGCCGCAATCGCTGCATGTCATCATTCAGCGCCGGGCCGTCGAGGAAGCGCTGATCATCGAAAAGGCGCGGGCCAACATAACCCTCGAGCTGCTCAGCGATGCGGTCATCGGCACCGACATGGGCGGCAAGGTCGACTACCTCAACAGCGCCGCGCAAGAACTGACCGGTTGGCTCGACGCCGAGGCGCGCGGCCAACCTATCGAGAACGTCATGCGCCTGGTCAACGGCGATACCCGCGAACCCGCCGCCAACCCCGTGGTGCAGGTGCTGCGCAAGGACCTTTGCCAACGCCTGACCACCGGCATCAACCTGATCAGGCGCAACGGCAGCGAAGTGGCCATCGAGGACTCGGCCGCGCCGTACCATGACTCCATGGGTCGGATCAAAGGCGCGGTGCTGGTGTTCCACGGCACGCCCGGCGCGCACCAGCTGCCGCGAAAAACCGCCCGACAGGCGCAGTACGAGATGCTCACCGAGTGGCCCAACCGCGCCCTGCTCGACGACCGCATCGCCGTGGCCAAATACCGCAGCGCGCAACTGGCACTGCTGTATATCGAGCTCGACCCGCAGCGCCTTGGCGAACCGATGCTGCACGCGGTAACCCACTGCCTGAGCGATTGCGTGCGCAGCTCGGACACCGTCATGCGCCTGGGCGATACCGAATTCGTCGCACTGCTCGATACCCGCGACCCGCCGGAAGATGCAGCGCGTACCGCGGTAAAAATACTCGCGGCCTTGGCCACCCTGCACCAAGGCTATCGCTTGCCGCTACGCGCCAGCATCGGCATCAGTACCTACCCGAACGATGCCGAGAATGCCGAGGGTCTGATCCAGAGCGCCAGCGTGGCGATGTTCCAGAGCAAGGAGCAAAGCCGCGACCCTTATCACTTCCTCAAGCGCGAGCTGGACCTGCGCGCGATCGAGCGCCGTCTCATAGAAGCCCATCTGCGTATCGCCCTGTCGCGCAACGAGCTGGTGTTGTTCTATCAGCCCAAGGTCGATCTCAGCACCGGCACGATCAGCAGCGCCGAAGCGCTGATCCGTTGGCTACACCCCACCTGGGGGCTGCTGCCGCCGGCGCGCTTCGTGCCGATCGCCGAAGCCTGTGGCCTGCTACCGCCGATCGGCGGTTGGGTGCTGCGGCAAGCCTGCCTCCAGGCCAAACGCTGGCAGAACAGCGGCTACGCCCTGGCCTCGGTGGCCGTGAACATCTCCACCACGGAATTCCGCCGCCAGGGCTTCGTCGCTAGCGTACGCGATGCCCTGGCCACGAGCGGCTTGCAAGCCAAGTGCCTGCAGTTGGAAATCGCCGAAAGCGTGTTGATGCGCGCGCCCCATACCAGCGCCGAGATCCTCAGGCAGCTCAAGGACATAGGCGTGCAACTGGCGGTCGACGACTTCGGCACCGGCTACTCGAGCCTCAGCGAACTCAATCGGTTACCCATAGACGTGCTGAAAATCGACCGTTCGTTCGTCAGCGACATCCGTGCCACCAACGGCATAGTCGTCAGCGCGGTGATCGCCATGGGCAACAGCCTCAAGCGGCGGATCGTCGCCGAAGGCATCGAGGAACAAGCGCAACTCGACTTCCTCCAGGCGCGGCATTGCGACGAAGGCCAGGGCTTTCTGTTCAGCCAGGCGGTCAATGCGCAGGAGTTCACCAGCCTGCTGCGCAACGGCATCAGCCGCTGCGCGGGTTAGCGGGACGCGCCGCTTCACAGGAGTCGGTACATGGCCACGCGCCCGAGCGAGGGATTTCAGGCTATCCTTGCCGGCCTGTTTTTCCACCCATG
>NZ_CAMPHN010000204.1 GCF_946885885.1 uncultured Pseudomonas sp. | reverse complement strand
GCATGAGCTACGACGAAGGAATAGCCGAGCGGGTGAGAACGGCGCTCGCGGGCCAGGACAGAGTCGTCGAAAAAAAGATGTTCGGCGGCCTGGCCTTTATGGTCAGGGGCAACATGTGCTGCGGCGTTTCGGGTACCGACCTGATGCTGCGCGTGGGGCCCGATGCTTATTCGCAGGCACTCGAAGAACCCGATGCGCGGAAGATGGACTTTACCGGCAAGGCGCTGACCGGCTTCGTCTATGTCGATCAAACCGCCGACGATGCCCAAGAGCGCCTGCGTCAATGGCTCGATCGGGCGCTCGAATATGCCGCCTCGCTGCCTAGCAAGCAGAACAAGGCGGCGCAACCTCGCCGCCGCACCAGCAGGCTTCAATCATGACCGCTTACCGCGACAGAAAAGCCCCGCGCAGCAGCGGATGGCTGGTATTGACCTTGGCGCTGGCGGGTCTGTTCGTGGCATCGGCAGCCCCGGCCCGCGCCGACCTCAATGCGCCGCAAGCGCGGCAAACCCTCAGGGTCGACGGCAACGAGCGCAGCTATGTGGTGCGTGCCGCGCACCTGCCGGCGCAGGCAACGCAGCGCGTGGCCCTGGTGCTGATGCTGCATGGCGGCGGCGGTAATGCGTTCAATGCCGAGAAGATGTCCGGCTTCACCGAGAAGGCCAGAAAGGAGGGCTTTATCGTCGCTTACCCCGAAGGCAGCGGCCGCTTCGCGGGCAAACTCCTGACCTGGAATGCCGGCCATTGTTGTGGCTATGCGATGCACCGGAACGTCGACGATGTGGCCTTTATAGGCGCGCTGATCGACCGCCTGATCGAGGATTATCCGGTGGATCCGCAACGGGTCTATATAACCGGCATGTCCAACGGCGGGATCATGAGTCACCGACTCGGCATCGAACTGTCGCGCAAAGTCGCCGCCATCGCGCCGGTAGTCGCGACCCTGTTCGGCGACGAGCCGCAGCCGCGCGGTCCGGTGCCGACGCTGATGATCAACGGCATGCTCGACAAAGCCGTACCCCATCTCGGCGGCCCGCCTGGCGGGCGTGTTGCCGATGCCTGGGACGGCACACCCACCAAGCCGGCGCTGGTACAGGCAACATTCTGGGCGAAGGCGAACGCCTGCGCCGCGACTCCGGCGCAACAGGATCATGGTCGCTATTTGCTGTGGCGCTACACCTGTGCGCCCAATGGGGCAGTCGAGCTGTATCTGCTCAAGGATAACGGCCATGCCTGGCCGGGCGGACAGCCGGGAAGTCGCAGGGGCGACACGCCCAGTTCGGCGCTGAACGCGACGGATGTCATTTGGCGGTTTTTTCAGGCACAGGTAAGACGCTAAACGCCGGTGTCGATTCTCTCCCAGCGGCACCTCTGGTAGCCCGGATGCAATCCGGGAGCGGTGTCAGCTGTTAAACCTTCCCCGGATTGCATCCTGGCTACAAGAGCCGATGGCGACGCCTTGTCCAGCGCTGGCGCCAAGCTGGCGGACAAGCCTGCGGCATGTCCGCCCTACCCGGCGGTTAGGCCGGGGCGTGCCGCTGCGACGGATCGCGGCGGCTGTCGGGGCCGTTCTGCAGGTTGGCCCCGGTGCTTTCGTCCATGGCTTGCTGGATGGCTTTCTTGCGCGCCTCTTCGGTGCGGCGGGCGAAGAACCAGATCAGGAAGGTGATCAGCGACACCGAGAGCAGGATCAGGCTGGCCACCGCGTTGATCTCAGGCTTCACCCCCATGCGCACGGCGGAGAAGACTTCCATCGGCAAAGTGGTGGAGCCCGGCCCGGAAACGAAGCTGGCGAGCACCAGATCATCGAGCGACAAGGCGAAGGACATCATCCCGCCAGCCGCCAGCGACGGCGCGATCATCGGGATGGTGATCAGGAAGAACACCTTCCAGGGCTTGGCGCCCAGGTCCATGGCCGCCTCCTCGATGGACATGTCCAGCTCGCGCAGGCGTGCCGACACCACCACCGACACGTAGGCGGCGCAGAAGGTGGTGTGGGCGATCCAGATGGTCAGCACGCCGCGCTCGGCGGGCCAGCCGATCAATTGCGCCATGGCCACGAACAGCAGCAACAGCGACAGACCGGTGATCACTTCGGGCATCACCAGCGGCGCGGTGACCAGACCACCGAACAGCGTGCGCCCCTTGAAGCGGGTCACCCGGGTCAGCACGAAGGCCGCCATGGTGCCCAGCGCCACCGCGGCAACCGCGGTGTAGCAAGCAATCTCCAGGGAGCGCATCACCGCACTCATCAGCTGCGTGTTGTCGAGCAGGCCGATGTACCACTTCAGCGACCAGCCGCCCCACACCGTGACCAGCCGCGAGCCGTTGAACGAGTAGATCACCAGGATCAGCATCGGCAGGTAGATAAAGGTCAGTCCGGCCCACAGCATGAGGGTTGAAAAACGGTACTTGCTCATGCTCGACCCTCCATCTCTTTTGCTGAGCTCTGGGTTGGAAGCCGGTTGAACAGAATGATCGGCACGCTTAGCGAGGAACTGATCATGCTCGGCCCTCCATTTCTTTCGCTTGGTTACGGTTAAACAAAATAATCGGCACGATCAGGATCGCCAGCATCACCACCGCCAGGGCGGACGCCACCGGCCAGTCGCGGTTGTTGAAAAATTCCTGCCAGAGCACTTTGCCGATCATCAGCGTCTCCGGACCACCGAGCAGTTCGGGTATGACAAACTCGCCGACCACCGGAATGAACACCAGCATGCAGCCGGCGATGATGCCGTTCTTCGACAGCGGCACGGTGATCTTCCAGAAGCTGTTGAAGGTGCTCGAGCCCAAGTCCGATGCGGCTTCCAGCAGGCTCGGGTCGTGCTTCACCAGGTTGGCGAACAGCGGCAGGATCATAAACGGCAGGTAGGAATAGACCACGCCGATATAGACCGCGAGGTTGGTGTTGAGGATCTGCAGCGGTTCGTCGATCAGGCCGATGCTCTGCAAAAAGCCGTTGAGCAGGCCATTGTTGCTGAGGATCCCCATCCAGGCGTAGACGCGGATCAGGATCGCGGTCCAGGTCGGCATCATGATCAGCAACAGGAACACGGTCTGCATTTCCTTGTCGGCGCGGGCGATGGCGTAGGCCATCGGGTAGCCGATCAGCAGGCACAACAGGGTGCTGACCAGGGCCATCTTCAACGAGCCGAGGTAGGCGGACAGGTACAGGTCGTCCTCGCTGAGGAAGATGTAATTGCCAAGGTTGATCACCACCGACAGCTTGCCTTCCACCCAGGTGTACACATCGGTGTAGGGCGGAATGGCCACGGCGGCTTCGGCGAAGCTGATCTTCAGGACGATGACGAACGGCAGCAGAAAGAACAGGAATAACCAGAGGAATGGCACCCCGATAACGAAGTGACGGCCCTTGGGCAAACGGCGGCTGAGGCTTCGGGAAATATTCATGAGCGCAATGCCACCCCGCTGTCATCCTCCCACCACACGTACACCTGGTCGTCCCAGGTCGGCCGGGCGCCGCGGCGTTCGGCGTTGGCGACGAACGACTGGACGATCTTGCCGCTCGGCAATTCCACGTGGAAAACCGAATGGCCGCCCAGGTAGGCGATATCGTGCACGGTGCCGCGCGACCAGTTGTATTCGCAGGTCGGCTGCTCGGTGGTGACCAGCAGCTTTTCCGGGCGGATCGCGTAGGTGATGCTCTTGTCCTGCACCGAGGTGCTGACGCCGTGACCGACGTAGATATTGCGCTCCAGGTCGGGGCTGTCGATCAACGCGTGCCCTTCCATGTCCTCGACCACCTGGCCTTCGAACAGGTTGACGTTGCCGATGAATTCGCAGACCAGACGGCTGGTCGGGGTTTCGTAGATGTCCACCGGGCTGCCGATCTGGGCGATCCAGCCGAGGTGCATGATGGCGATGCGCTGGGCCATGGTCATGGCCTCTTCCTGGTCGTGGGTGACCATCACGCAGGTCACGCCGACCCGCTCGATGATTTCGACCAGTTCAAGCTGCATCTGCGAGCGCAGTTTCTTGTCCAGCGCGCCCATCGGCTCGTCGAGCAACAGCAGCTTCGGCCGCTTGGCCAGCGAACGGGCCAGGGCCACGCGCTGACGCTGGCCGCCGGAAAGCTGATGCGGTTTGCGCTTGGCGTATTGGCTCATCTGCACCAGCTTGAGCATTTCATCGACGCGGGCGTCGATCTCGGCACGTGGCAGGCCGTCCTGCTTGAGGCCGAAGGCGATGTTGTCGGCCACGCTCATGTGCGGGAACAGCGCATAGGACTGGAACATCATGTTGATCGGCCGCTCGTAGGGCGGCAGATCGGTGATGTCCTGGCCGTCGAGCCAGATACGCCCCTCGGTCGGACGCTCGAAACCGGCGAGCATGCGCAACAGGGTGGATTTACCCGAGCCAGAACCGCCGAGCAGGGCGAAGATTTCGCCCTTGTTGATGGTCAGGGATACGTCGTCGACCGCCACGGTTTCGTCGAACTTCTTCGTTACCCGCTCGATCTTGACCAATACTTCTTTCGGTTGCTGATCGCCTTCAAGAACCTTTTTATAGGCACTGGATGCAACTGCCATTACCAAACTCCCGCAAAGTAGCGCCCGACCCCGACGGCCGGACGTTTCGAAATGGTTGAATTGACTCAGCTAACCCACGCTGACATCTAGCAAAAAAAATGCGTACCCGTGGCTTCTCTGGTTGTCAGACAGACCGCCAAAAGGCTCCGAATTCATAGAAAAAATGGTGTTCGCGGCTGAGCGATACAGCCCGCAGCGTCAGGGCGAAGCCGGGGGGCCGCCGGAGGAATTGAGGCACATCTGTAAGCTTCCTTTTTATTGTTAGGGCGCTGACGGGGTTACCCGCCAGCACCTGGATCGCTTCGTTCTGTCTTACCGGCCCGACTTGACCTTGGTCCAGCTGCGGGTGACGGCACGCTGTACCGATGGGCTCAGCTCGGAGAAGGTGTAGAGCTTCTTGCTGGCTGCTTCGGTCGGGTAAATGCCCGGGTTGTTGCGGATTTCCTCATCCACCAGCGGGGTGGCGGCGGCGTTGCCGTTCGGATAGGCGACGTAGTCGGAAATCGGTGCAATCACTTCCGGGGTCAGGATGTAGTTGAGGAAGGTGTGCGCCGCTTCGACGTTCTTGGCGTCGGCGGGGATCGCCATCATGTCGAAGAACGACGCCGCGCCTTCTTTAGGAATCGCGTAGGACACCGGTACGTTGTTCTTGGCTTCTTCGGCACGGGCTTGCGCCTGGAAGACGTCGCCGGACCAACCCAGGGCGACGCAGATGTTGCCGTTGGCCAGGTCGGAGATGTACTTGGAGGAGTGGAAGTAGGTCACGTAAGGACGCACCTTCATCAGCAACTCTTCGGCTTTTTTCACGTCCTCGACGCTGGTCGGGTTCGGGTTCAAGCCTTGGTAGTGCAGCGCGGCGGCATAAACCTCATCCGGCGCATCGAGCATGGAAACGCCACAGGCCTTGAGCTTCTCCATGTTTTCCGGCTTGAAGACCACGTCCCAGGAGTCGATGGTGTCGACGCCCAATGCAGCTTTGACCTTCTCCGGGTTGTAACCGATGCCGGTGGTGCCCCACAGGTAGGGGAAGGCGTACTGGTTGCCCGGGTCGGCGTTTTCCAAGGCTTTCATCAGGTCGGGGTTGAGGTGCTTCCAATTCGGCAGCTTGGATTTATCGAGCTTCTGGAACACCCCGGCCTTGATCTGCTTGGCCAGGAACTGGTTGGACGGCACCACCACGTCGTAGCCCGAACCGCCGGACAGCAGCTTGGCTTCCAGGGTTTCGTTGCTGTCGAATACGTCGTACACGACCTTGATGCCGGTTTCTTTCTCGAAGTTCGCCAAGGTGTCTTCGGCGATGTAATCCGACCAGTTGTAGACGTGCAGCACTTTCTCCTCGGCTTGCGCGACGCCGATAACGGCGCCTGCCAAGGACAACGCGAGAAGGGTTTTGCCGAATCTGTTCATGCTTACAGCTCCTGTTGTCGTATTGGTTTTGTTCGAGCGGGTGGCGCAGCCCATCCGCGGCACCTTCCGGCAAGCCTGGCTAACGCACTGGCGCAGTCTGGCAAGGACAGGGCACTCTTTACAACTTTCAGACGCATAAAGGGACTTGCCGGTGGATAGCCTGCGAGACATCTCGCGATTCCCCCCTATCCGACCCCATCCGCCGCGTTAAGCCAACAACTCTTGTGCGGTCAGATCGAGGCACAGGCGTATTTTGCCAATTAGTTCGTCGATCTCCGGCTGGCTGATGACCAAGGGCGGCGAAATGATCATGGTGTCGTTCACCGCACGCATGATCAGCCCATTATTAAAGCAGTGACCGCGGCAAATCATGCCCGCTCCTTGGGCGAAACGTTCGCGGGTGGCTTTGTTCTTCACCAGTTCGATCGCACCGAGCATGCCCACACCACGCACTTCGCCCACCAGCGGATGCTCGGCGAGCTCGCGCAAACGCTTCTGCAAATAAGGTGCCGTTTGTGTCTTGACCCGCTCGACAATTTTCTCTTCGCGCAAAATGCGGATGTTTTCCAGGGCGACCGCCGCCGCCACCGGGTGCCCGGAATAAGTGAAGCCGTGGTTGAAATCGCCGCCCTGGTTGAGCACCTCGACGATTTCGTCGCGCACCACCAACCCGCCCATGGGGATATAGCCCGAGGTCAGGCCCTTGGCGATGGTCATCATGTCCGGCTTGTTGCCGTAGTAATCGCTGCCGAACCATTCGCCGGTGCGGCCGAATCCGCAGATCACCTCGTCGGCGATGAACAGAATGTCGTACTTGGCGAGGATCTCGCGGATTCGCGGCCAGTAGCTGTCCGGCGGGATGACCACCCCGCCCGCGCCCTGAATCGGCTCGGCGATAAAGGCGGCGACATTCTCTTCGCCGACTTCGAGAATTTTCTTCTCCAACTGGTCCGCCGCCCAGATGCCGAACGCTTCCGGCGTCATATCGCCGCCTTCGCCGTACCAGTAGGGCTGGGGGATGTGCACGATGCCGGGGATCGGCAGATCGCCTTGTTCGTGCATGTACGTCATGCCGCCCAGGCTGGCGCCGGCCACGGTCGAACCGTGGTAGCCGTTGACCCGGCTGATGATGACTTTCTTATTCGGCTGGCCCTTGATCGCCCAGTAATGGCGGACCATGCGCAACATGGTGTCGTTGCCTTCGGAGCCGGAACCGGTGAAGAACACGTG
>NZ_CAMPHN010000203.1 GCF_946885885.1 uncultured Pseudomonas sp. | reverse complement strand
GCAGGGCCGGGCCTGTTTTAGCGCGATACTGCGTTTCTCGACGCTCATTTGGAACGACCAAACTTCGCGTCTCGTGCCTTGTCTCGCGCTAAAACAGGCTCCGGCGCGGTCGTGAGGAAATGGCAACAGACCCTAGCGTTTTGCGTTGCGCCGCAAAACGGCGCAACGTCCCCTCGGCCCCGGCACCTCGGGGCTTTTTTTCGCCCGCTAAACAGTGCGATCAGCGAGCGGTGGGGGCGTCGGCTGGCCCGCTTCGTTCAGGGCTGGGGATGCCCGGCCGGTAGCTCGACAGGGGGCAGCAGGGCGGTGCTCAGGTGCTGTTCGAACAGCTCGACGATCGCCCCCCAGCTCTGGCGTGCGGCATCGCGGCGGGCGTTCAGGCGCACCCGGCGCAGATTTTCCGGTTCGGCCAGCAGCCACAGACTCGCCTCGATAAAGCTTTGCTCGTCCTGGTCCAGGGCGAGGGCGCCGTTGTGTCCGTGGCGGATGTGTTGCGCCGCGGCGGCTTGATCGAAGGCGACCACGCCGAGGCCCGAGGCCAGGGCTTCGAGCACCACGTTGCCGAAGGTTTCCGAGAGGCTGGGGAATACGAACAGATCGCCCGAGGCATAGTGCGCGGCCAGCGCCTCGCCACGCTGCAGGCCACAGAAGATGGCGTCCGGCATCTGCTGTTGCAGGCCCGCGCGTTGCGGGCCGTCGCCGACCACGATCAGCTTCAACTGGCGTTGCGGGTAAGCCTGTTGCAAGGCGCGAAAGCTGCTGCACAGCAGCCCGAGGTTTTTCTCCGCGGCCAGCCGGCCAACATGCAGCACGGCGATGGACTGGTCGTCCAGGCCCCAACTGCGACGCAGGTCGTCTGAGCGCTTTGTCGGATGGAACAAGGCACTGTCGACGCCGCGCGAGAGCATTTGCAGGCGCTCGAAGCCCCGACGTTGCAGGGCTATCCGCTGGCTGGCGCTGGGCACCAGAGTCATCCGTGTGCGGTTGTGGAACCAGCGCAGGTAAGCGGTCAGGGCGCGGGTCAGCAAGTTGAAGCCGTAATGCCTGCTGTATTGCTGGAAGTTGGTGTGGAAACCGCTGACCACCGGAATGCGCAAGCGCCCGGCGGCGCGCAGTGCCGACAAGCCGAGTGGGCCTTCGGTGGCGATATAGATCACATCCGGGCGCTGTATGCGCCAGCTGCGCAGCAGCTTGTGCAGCGATGACTGCCCCCACTGCAAGCCGGGGTAGCCGGGCAGCGGCCAGCCGCGGATCAGCAGCAGATCGTCCTGGGCGCCGCGCGGGTCGGCGTTCTGGCGTGGCCGCACCAATTGCACCCGATGCCCGCGCGTGCGCAGGCCGTCGGTCAGGTGGCTCAAGGTATTGGCGACGCCGTTGATTTCCGGCGGGAAGGTTTCACTGATCAGCGCGATACGCAGGGATGTGTTCATGCCTGCAGTGTCGGCTGTCGCCATGTAGCGAATGTGACAGTGGTGTGGCGGATTTATGACGCAGGCTGCCGCTTACGCCCGGTACTCCTGTAGCCCGGATGCAATCCGGGAGCGATTGACCAGGTGCTGGAGTTCCCCGGATTGCATTCGGGTTAGGGTTGAGATCGGCCTGCTAGCCGCGCTCGCGTACCCAGAACACCGTGGCACCGGCCACGGCCGCTGGCATCATCAGGATATTGACGAAGGGGATCAGCAGCGCCGCGTAGGTGATGCCGCCGAAGCCCAGGCTCTGCCAGCGCTTCTCGCGCAGCCAGGCGAGCATGTCCTGCCAGCTCATCTTGTTGTTGTCGGCGGGGTAGTCGATGTATTGGATCGCCATCATCCACACGCCGAACAGCAGCCATAGCGGCGCGGCGACCAGGTTGACCACCGGGATGAAGCTGAGAATCAACAGGCCGATCGCGCGCGGCAGAAAGTAGCCCAGCTTGCGCAGTTCACGGCCGACGGTGCGCGGCACCATCGCCAGCAATTCGCCCCAGCTGAAGGGCGGGAACGTATCTTCGCCGCGTACCACCACCTCGACCTTTTCCGCGAGGAAGCCGTTGAAGGGCGCGGCGATGATATTGGCCAGCATGGTGAAGGTGAAAAACACCATCAGCAGCACCAGCACCACGAACAACGGCCACAGGATGTATTCGAGAAAGCTCAGCCAGTTCGGCAGGCTCGGCATAAAGCTGTCGACCCAACCGCCGAACTGCTGCACGGCAACGTAGATCAGGGCCACGAACAGGATCAGATTGATCGCCAGGGGCAGCAGTACGAACAGGCGCAAGCCGGGGCTCAACACCAGTTTCAGGCCTTCCTTGAGGTATTGCGGGCCGGATAGCACGGGCGCAGGCATGGGGTTCTCCGCGAAGTGAAAGTCGCGCCGACCTTACCGGCTTTGGCGAGGCGGGGAAAGCCCGCGCTCAGGGGCGCGCGCCTAGCCTATGCGCGACGGGGGCGTTGTACAGGTAGACGCAGTTGCGCTGCTGTTTGGCCTGGTACATGGCGTTGTCGGCGGCTTTGATCAGCGACTCGGCATTTTGCGCGTGTTCGGGGTAGAGGGCGATGCCGATGCTCGGGGTGACGAAGTCGATGCTGAACTCATTGAGTATGAAGGGCATGCCGAGCGCGGCGAGCACGCGCTCGGCCAGTTTTTCAGCGGCCTCCAGGCTGGTGTGCGGCATCAGCAGGGTGAACTCGTCGCCGCCCAGCCGGTAGACGCGATCGGGGTGGCGCAAGGTATTGCGCATGCGCTCGGCGATCGCCATCAGCAGGGCGTCGCCGGTGTCGTGACCGAAGCGGTCGTTGACCTCCTTGAAGCGATCCAGATCGATATACATCAGGGCCAGATGGGTTTGCTGACGTTGCGCCTGATCCAGGGCGCTGTTCAGCTGTTCGGCGAATGCCTTGCGGTTGCCGAGGTTGGTCAGGGTGTCGCGGTAGGCCATCTCGAGCAGCCGGTTCTGGTAGGCCATCTGATCGCTGATGTCGCGCAGGATGCCGTGGTAACCGGTCAGTCGTCCCTGCAGATCGACGATCGGCGAGAAGCGGATTTCGCAATAGGCCTGGCGTCCGTCACCGCGTTTGAAGGGGGCGGCGAAGATGCTGGTGCCGTTGTCGTCGGTCAGTTGGGCCTGGGCGAACAATTGCCGGGCGCGCTCGACTTGTTCGGCGCCGAGGAGTTCTTCGAACAGCACACCGATGAGCCCGTCGCTCGGGTAAGCGAGCAGGCCGCCGAGGGCAGCATTGACCTCGATGATGCGGCCCTGGGTATCGATTTCGAAGTAGCCATCCTGAATCGAATCGAGAATCGCCCGGTCGCGCCCTTCACTCTGCTGCAAGCGATCGAGCATCAGGTTCAGCTCCCGGGCCAGCTCGCTCAGCTCATCGTGGCCCTGGTCGCTCAGGCGCGCCGGCAGGTGGTCGTGGCCGATGGCGGAAATTTCCTGGTGCATGCGCTGCACGCGCCGCAAAATCCAGTGTTCGAGCCCCAGATACAGCAGCAATATCGCGCTGAAGGCCACCAGGAGCGCGGCGCCGAGGAAAAAGCGGATGGCGTTGTAGCCTTCCTGGTAGAGCAGGCGCGGCAGGCTGATTTCCATACGCAATTCGGCTTCGCCGAGGGTGTTGCGGTACATCAATTCGACTTGTTGCAAACCGCTGGCGAGTATGTGGCGCGGGCTCAGTTGGGCGCCGCCGCTGGGGCTGGAGACCTCGCTCGGCAAGTATTGCCAGTCGACCGCGCGACCGCTTGGCGGCAGCAGGTGCAAGGTTCCCTGGCTGCGCTTCTGCAGTTGTTCGAGGCGATGGCTGTCGAGGATGTGCCCCGCAATTATCACCCCGACCGGCCTGGCGGTGCCCTGGCTATTGCTGATCGGGCTGCTCAGCAGCAGGGTGGGGATGCCTCGCACCACCACCAGTTGGGCCAGGGAATGCTGGGGATCGTATTGGTTCTCCAGCGCGCCGAGGCGCTCGCTACGCAGCAGGATGGCCTGGCGCAGGCTGGCCTGGCTCTGCGGCCGCTGGTCGCCGACGGGCACCATGTCTTGAAGATCCGGCGGATTCCAGAATTCGCCGACGATGTCCCCGCGTTCGTCGTAATAGACCATGAAGTTGAACGCCAAGTTGATCAGCACGTCCGACTGCAATTGTTGCCGGATGAAATCATTGTGCGGCTGCTGGACGAAGTCATAGCTCTCGTCCCACCAGGCATAGCTGCGCAGCATATTGAGATGGCGCTTGGTCTCGGTATCCAGATAGAGGTGCAACTGGTTCGCTTCGTTGAACAGCGTTTGTTGGTCCTGGCGGTCGAAACGGCTCAGCAGAATGCGTTCGGACAGGGCATAGATGCACAGTAATGTCAGCGCCAGAAGCGGTGTGAACAGCCAGAACAGGCGTTTGCGTAGGGTCATTCCGATGGGCTGCGCGGAGGGCGACATGGGCAGTATAGCCACTGCCCCCGAATGCTGGGATCGCTGCGTCGTGCCTCCGCCATCGCGCCCTGGTGCGGCTACTTTAAACGGGCGGTTCGCGGCGCATAAATAGGGAATATCTATCCAGGGGATCGGCAAAGGGCATTTCCCTTGGCGCACCGGGCCGCTTAGGCTGCGCGGCAATCGCTGTTTATGTCCCGATGCCGTTATGCGGCATTTTTTGGGAGTTCCTGCTTCCCGGGATTTTTTATCGTTACCGCCGGCCATGCCGGAAGGAGTCGTCGATGTCTGCCGTTCGCCATGCCCGTGTGATCATTCTGGGCTCCGGCCCCGCTGGATACAGCGCGGCGGTGTATGCCGCGCGCGCCAACCTGAAGCCGCTGCTGATCACCGGCATGCAGGCCGGCGGCCAGTTGACCACCACCACCGAGGTGGATAACTGGCCGGGCGATGTGCACGGGCTGACCGGCCCGGCGTTGATGCAGCGGATGCAGGAGCATGCCGAGCGCTTCGAGACCGAGATCGTCTACGACCATATCAATGCGGTCGATCTGGCCGGCAAGCCCTTCACCCTGATCGGCGACGGCGCGACCTACAGCTGCGACGCTTTGATCATCGCCACCGGCGCCAGCGCCCGCTATCTCGGCTTGCCGAGCGAGGAAGCACTGATGGGCAAGGGCGTTTCCGCCTGCGCCACCTGCGATGGCTTTTTCTACCGCAACCGCGAAGTGGCGGTGGTCGGCGGCGGCAATACCGCGGTGGAGGAGGCGCTGTACCTGGCCAATATCGCCAGCAGCGTGACGCTGATACACCGCCGTGAGAGCTTCCGTGCCGAGAAAATCCTCCAGGACAAGCTGCATGCGCGCATCGCCGAAGGCAAGATCCGCCTCAAGCTCAATGCCGAAGTCGAGGAAGTTTTGGGCGACGCCATGGGCGTGACCGGCGTGCGTTTGAAGAACAACGACGGCAGCCATGACGAGCTGAAGGTCGAGGGCCTGTTCGTCGCCATCGGCCACACGCCGAACACCTCGCTGTTCGAAGGCCAGTTGGCGTTGAAAGACGGCTATCTGGTGGTCAACGGCGGTCGTGATGGCAACGCTACGGCGACCAGCGTTCCCGGCGTGTTCGCCGCCGGCGATGTGGCCGATCACGTTTACCGCCAGGCGATCACCTCGGCCGGCGCCGGCTGCATGGCGGCGTTGGATGTGGAGCGCTACCTGGACGGCCAGTAAGCAGCCATTGCATGCCCGGGCTCCGGTCCGAGCATGCAACGCTGGGGCGCGGGAGCGATCGGTATCCGCTAGTCCGGATGCAAGCCGGGATCGTGTTGGTTAAGGTGAGAAATTCCCCGGATTTCATCCAGGCTACCGGGGCTGCATCCCCACGCCAAAGCCTTGGAGCGACCAGGCTACGATTTGTAGGTTGGCGCTGAGTGCAGCGAAGCCCAACAAGGTTTATCCGGGAGAGCGCTCTTGTAGCCTTGTAGGGTGGACATGCCGAAGGCTTGTCCACCATCCGCATGCCAGTGGCGGACAAGGCTGCGCCATGTCCTCCCTACCCTGGTAGCTCGGATAAGCGTTAGCGCAATCCGGGGCATCGGTAGCGGCTATAGAACTGCTTCCCCGGATTGCATTCGGGCTACGAACTGCTCAGAGCCTCGTCGCCAATCTCCCGCCAAAGCGCGCTCTTGCCACCCGGATGCAATCCGGGATGGGCCCGTCTTACACCCAGGTATTGATCTTCAAGCTGTGCGAGCTCAGGCGTACGTATTGATCGCTGGCGCTCATCAATAGCGCGTGTTCGTCGACGGTCAGCTGGTTGCTCTTCTTGCCTTGCGTTTCGCTGCGGTAAAGCGCTTCGCGGCCCAGTTGGCGCAGGCGTTGGTAGCGCTGGCTGCGGGCCTCGATCTTCAGGGTGAGCAAGTCGATGTACGCCACCTGCACCTGCTCGCTTTGGCCGATCTCCAGGGCGCAGCGTTGCAGCACCGGGGTGTGGGTGAAGGGGGAGGCCGAGAGCATGATGTGCTGGCATTGCTGCAGGTCGGGGCGCGGTTCGCCATTGTGAAACCAGTTGCCACGGATATCGCGGTGCACGTTGAGGCTGCGTTGGCCGTGGTTGTCCACCTTCAGCCAGAGCCGCCGGAAGCGCCAGAGCGGGTCGCAGTTCAAGACATAGGTGGCGGCGATGCTATGGCCCTGCATGCTCTGCATCAGATGGCTGCTGGCGTGTATGCCATTGTCATCTATGTTCAGTCGCAGATTTTCCACGCCGGGGTTGTGCCATGGTTTCCATACCAAGGTCTGCTGCATAGGTGCGACTCCACGCCAGGTAAGGGACGACGGGGAACCTGGAGGGCTGGAGTGGCAGCGGGCGCCGCGACGCACGAAATACCCTCCCTGGCATTCCCGTAATGGCGTGCAGCATAAACAGGTTTTTTTGTGATGTCTGTCAGCTTTTGCCGACAACTGCGCAACTTTTTGCGCGGTTGACGGCGGCCGATTCAGGGCTTGCGGGTCAGCGGCGGCTGTTCGAAACGCACGCCGGCCAGGCCGGTGGCCATTAGCGCGCGGATATTGCCGTGGTCGTCGGCATGCGGGCTGGCCAGCACGCTGCGGTAATGCTCGCCGAAGCAGCGCAGGGTTTCCTCCAGGCTCAGGCCTTCGAGTAGTGCCAGGCCCAGGGTCTTGCACGAACCCTCGTTCTGCCCCGCGGCATTGATCGTGGCGCCATTGGTGAAGGCGCTCTGCCGGTAGTCGTAATGTTCGGCGATAAACGCCAGGGTTTCGGCAAAGGTGAAGCGGTCGC
>NZ_CAMPHN010000202.1 GCF_946885885.1 uncultured Pseudomonas sp. | reverse complement strand
TCACCCTGGAATTCCCCAGCTACTTCGCGGTGATGACCTACGCCGACGACCGCGCGTTGCGCGAAGAGCTGTACGCCGCCTATTGCACCCGCGCCTCCGATCAGGGGCCGAATGCCGGGCAGAACGACAACGGTCCGGTGATGGCCGAGATTCTCGAACTGCGCCAGGAGTTGGCGCAGTTGCTCGGCTTCGCCAATTACGCTGAGCTGAGCCTGGCCAGCAAGATGGCCGACTCCACCGACCAAGTACTGCACTTTTTGCGCGACCTGGCCCAGCGCAGCAAAGCCTTCGCCGCCCAGGATCTCGCCGAGTTGCAGGCTTTCGCGGCCGAGCAGGGCTGCGCCGATCTGCAAAGCTGGGACGTCGGTTACTACAGCGAAAAACTGCGCGAGCAGCGCTACAGCATTTCCCAGGAAATCCTCCGCGCCTACTTCCCGATCGATAAGGTGCTCGGCGGCCTGTTCGCTATCGTCGAGAAGCTCTACGGCATTCAGATCAAGGAACTATCGGATTTCGACAGCTGGCACCCGGACGTGCGCCTGTTCGAGATCAGTGAAAACGGTCAGCACGTCGGGCGTTTCTTTTTCGACCTTTACGCCCGCGCCAACAAGCGCGGCGGCGCCTGGATGGACGGCGCGCGCGACAAGCGCCGCGATGCCAGCGGCGAACTGATCAGCCCGGTGGCCAACCTGGTGTGCAATTTCACCTCGGCGGTGGGCGACAAGCCGGCGTTGCTGACCCACGACGAAGTCACCACGCTGTTCCATGAATTCGGCCATGGCCTGCACCACCTGCTGACCCGCGTCGAGCATGCCGGCGCTTCGGGGATCAACGGCGTGGCCTGGGATGCGGTGGAGCTGCCGAGCCAATTCATGGAGAACTGGTGCTGGGAGCCGGAAGGCCTGGCGCTGATCTCGGGCCATTACCAGAGCGGCGAGCCGCTGCCCCAGGACCTGCTGGACAAGATGCTGGCGGCGAAGAATTTCCAGTCCGGGCTGATGATGGTGCGCCAGCTGGAGTTCTCCCTGTTCGACTTCGAACTGCACGCCAACCACGGCGACGGCCGCAGCGTGCTGGAGGTGCTCGAAGGCATTCGCGACGAAGTCTCGGTGCTGCGTCCGCCGGCCTACAACCGCTTCCCCAACAGCTTCGCGCACATCTTCTCCGGCGGTTACGCGGCCGGTTACTACAGCTACAAATGGGCCGAAGTGCTGTCCGCCGACGCCTTCTCCAAGTTCGAGGAGGAGGGTGTATTCAACAGCGACACCGGCCGCGCCTTCCGCGAGGCGATCCTGGCCCGCGGCGGCTCGCGTGAGCCGATGCAGCTGTTCGTCGACTTCCGCGGCCGCGAGCCGAGCATCGATGCGCTGTTGCGGCATCTGGGTTTGAGTCAGGAGGCCGCATGAGCGACGCCCCGGTGAATGTCAGCAAGCGGCGCTTTATCGCCGGCGCCGTATGCCCCGCCTGCAGCGAACAGGACAAGATCCAGATGTGGGACGAAGACGGCGTGCCGCACCGAGAATGCGTGGCCTGCGGCTACGCCGACACCCTGGATGCGCGGGGCAACTCGGTGCCCAAGGAACTGCCGACCCGGGTCAACGTCAGCGCCCTGAAACCCAAGGCCGCCGACCCCAAGGTGCAGGCCGTGCAGTTCTTTCCCAATCCCAAGCTGAAAAAGCCGACGGAGTAAACCTGTATGGGATCGGCGATTTCCTAGGGTTGATCGGGGCGCGCGGCTGACGCTTTTTTCATCCATCAGCTGCGATGGTGGATGAAAAAAGCGTCATCCACCCTACGGCTCCTTGTAGCCCGGATAAGCACCGGCGCAATCCAGGGGCGGTTTGCCGGCTGTGGGGTTCGTGAGGCGATGGGGAGTGTCACCGCCCGCACCCCCCGACGTGGAGCGTGGGGATGAGCAAGCATCGAGTGTCCAATGCACGGTAGGTTGGCGCTGAGCGTAGCGAAGCCCAACAAAGCGGCAGGCGGTTAGCAGGCTGTGCAGGTTTAAAGGCGGAACTGCCTGACCTGTGCCTGCATATGTTGGGTCAGGGTCTCCAGCTCGTTGCAGGCGGACATCGCCACATTGGCGGTTTCGGTATTGGTGATGGCGACATCACGGATATGCACCACGCTTTCGGCGATGCCGGCGGTCACAGTGCTCTGCTCTTCGGCGGCGCTGGCGATCTGCACGTTGAGGTCTTCGATGCTATGCACCGAGTGGCTGATCCCGGCCAACTCCACGCCGGCCGATTGCACCTGCTCGACCGCGTTCTGCGCCTTGTCGACCCCCTCGGCCATAACCCGCTCGGCTTGGCCGACGCCCTGTTGCAGGCGCTCGATCATGTCGTTGATTTCCTGGGTCGATTCGCGCGTACGTTGGGCCAGGGTGCGCACCTCGTCGGCGACCACGGCAAAGCCCCGTCCGGCCTCGCCGGCGCGCGCGGCTTCGATCGCCGCGTTCAGCGCGAGCAGGTTGGTCTGGTCGGAAATGCTCTGAATCACCTCCACCACCCGGCCGATCTGCCCGGTGTCCTGGGCCACCCGGCGTACTACGTCGGCCGCCGTGTGCACCTCCTGGGCCAGGGCATTCATGGCGCTGACATTAGCGGCCACCACCGCGTTGCCCTTATCGGCATTGCGGTTGGCCTGGTGCGCGGCTTCCGAGGCGCGCTCGGCGTTCTTCGCCACGTCCTGGATGGTGTGGCTCATCTCGGTGACCGCGCAGGACACCTGATCGGTCTCCTGCTGTTGCGCCTGTATGCCTTTGTGGGTGCTGATCATGCTTTGTCGCGTATCCTCGACTTTACCCGCCACTTGCCCGGCGATGCTCTCGACTTCGAGGATGATGCTGCGGAATTTCTCCAGCATGCGATTGATCGCGCTGGCGGTCAGACCGATTTCGTCGGCGCTGAGCACTGGCAGCTGATGGGACAGATCGGAGCTGCGCTCGATCTCGGAAATACCGTGCTCCAAGTCATGCATCGGTCGCGAGATGGAGCGCACCAGCAGCAGGTAGAAAATGCCGAGAATTACCACCACTGCCGCCAGCACCCACCACGCCAGGGCGAACAGACGGCCGTTGCCGGCCTGTACCAGAGTCGCGGCCGCGGCTATTTCCTCGGCTTTGAGCATGGCGCTGCTGCTGCGCTGTTTCTGCAACGCCGCCAGGCTGGCGTCGATGCTCGTGGCGATCTTGCGTGCCTCGGCGACAGTGGCGTTGCCCAACACCCGGTTGTTGTCGACGTAGGCATCCACCGCCGCGAGCATCTTGCTACGAAATTCCTCGATCTGCGCGGGCGTCTGGCCGACATCCACGCCCTCTTGCTGCTGTTCGGCCAATACCGCCTTGAGCCGCTCGTGGGCCTCGTCGGCGGCGCTTTCCGAGTCGTTCAGCCAGCTGACTTGCAGGTCGTACAGCCAGAAGCGCATGGCACCGAATTCGCTCAGTCCGCGGTCGGCCAGTTGCCAGCGGCTCAGCTCTTCCACTTGCTGGTGCACCGCCTCCTGCTGTTCATCCATACGGGTATTGTTGGCGCCTATGACATTGGCCAGATAGAACAGCATCGCGGCCAGGAGCACAGCCACCACAGCGGATAGCAGCAGCAAGCGGGCGCTGATGCTGAGGTCGGTTAAACGAGGCATTCCGGTGGCCTTTACTGATAGATGATCAAGGAAATAGCACCGCCGAGCTCATCGAGCTTGGCACCTTCCTTCTTGCCGCCGGTGATATCGACCTCGCCTTTGGGGTCGCCATGGCAACCCAGACAGGAGGCACCGTAGTACTCCGGCAGGATATAGCGATAGGCCGCTTTACCTTTGACCGGCACGGCTTCGGCATAGGCTTTGCCCTTCTCGTAGCCGGGCTGCTTGAACATGGTTTCGATCACCTTGTTCTCCCACTCGTCGGGGCGGTTGGCGCGGTTACGCACGTAGGCCTTGGGCGCGGTCAGCTTGATCGCGAAGGTGCCGGCCATGGTCGCGCTGAAGTTACTCGCCACGCGTCCACCGAACACCGCCGGGAGGAAGCCCTTGAAGCCTTTGCCCTGCTCGTTGATCAGTGGCTGGGCTTCGTCCATGGTCGCCCGCACGGCTTCGATCATGGCGATGCGCGCCTTGGCGGCCGGGCTGCCGTCGTCGCTCAAGTCCAGATCCTTACCCGTAGCCGTCTTGTAATTGGCTTTGGTTTGCTCGACTACCGCCGCCGCGCTCAGACCTTTGTCGCCTTTACTGGGGTCGTTGATCAGATCCTGGTTATCGGAAATCATCTTGCGTGCCGCGCGGAAGATCAGCGTCAGATCGCTGCTGATGGCTTCGACATCGTCGGCGGCGAGTGCCTGAGGTATCGAAACGGGTGCGGCGAGCAGTGCCACGAGTGCGAGACCAGTGATACGTAGAACGGCGTTCATACATCCTCCTCGCCTCTCGGGCGACGCGCTGCGCGACCGTCCATGGCGGGAATAACCGGGGCGATTTACCTGGTCGGTTCGGTCGAGCGATTTCGGCGTCTGAGATTCTGATACCGCATCGCCGCGCCTGGCTTTAGAGCCGTGGTCATCCGAACCTGAATCAATCAACCAGCCACACAGATCGCTGGGCACGGGCTACCTTTGTCTGGCGCCTACAACTTTAGTAGTAGCAGACTAATTTCGTTGTGCGAGTATTCTGTCCGGTTGGCGTTGGGCCGCTGGCTCGCGGCGTCCGGCAGTAGAGCCCGCAACGCCGAGTGCAGGTCGTCGGAAAATGCGCGAGGCCGGTGGCACTGCTGCGATAGGCGGCACTGGATGGCGTTTTCATACGATTTGCCGGCTTCGATTGCGCGCAGTTGAGCGATCCGGCAATGGGCGGCGCCCGCCCTGTCTGCGGGCGCCAGGCGTTGACGGACTGTTACAGGTTGCGGGTGATCGTCAGCGCCGAATAAGTCTGCGCCACCGGCATGATTTCGATCGAGTTGACGTTCATGTGCTCGGGCAACTGGCTGATCCAGGACACCGTGTGGGCGATATCCTCGGGGCGGATCGCCTCGACGTCTTTGTACAGCGCCTCGACCGCTTCGGCATCGCCATCCAGGCGCACCACGGAGAACTCGGTGCCCGAGCACAGCCCCGGTTCGATATTGCTGACCCGCACCTTGCTGCCGGCCAGGTCGGCGCGCAGGTTCAGGCTGAACTGTTTGACGAAGGCCTTGGTCGCGCCATAAACGTTGCCGCCGGGGTAGGGCACGGTGCCGGCGATCGAGCCCATGTTGATGATCAGCCCGCTGTTGGCGGCGACCATATGCGGCAATACCTTGTGCGTGACCAGGCTCAGGCCGGTGACGTTGGTGGCGATCATGCGTTCCCAGTTGGCCGCGCTGGCGACTTGGGCGCGTTCGATGCCCAGGGCCAGGCCGGCATTGTTGACCAGCACGTCGATTTGCGCGCAGCGCTGGAAAATCGTCTCGAAGGCCTGATCGATCGAGGCCTTGTCGGTGACGTCCATCACCAGCGCAATGAACTTGTCGCCCAATTCGGCGGCCAGCGCGGCGAGTTTCTCGGCGCGCCGCGCGGCACCGATGACCTGGTGCCCATCGGCGATCAGCCGACGGCAAATGGCTTCGCCGAACCCGGAAGATGCGCCGGTAACCAGAACTGTTTTCATCGAACTACTCCGTTTCAATGGGAAGCTTGCACCCATCGCGAATCTCGCTTCTGGCCAGATTTCGCGGGTGGCGGTGGATAGGGTCGGCCTCGGGCCAGGTATGCGATGGCAAGGCTACCAAACAAGCACGGCAGCGGGAGCGCCAGCATTCTCGCATCATTGTCCGTTTGGGCCAAAGCGTTGCGGGCGACGAACAGGGCTTGGTCGATTTGATAATAAACTGTACATTCATACAGTATTTTGTCGGAGCCCTACCATGTCAGTCGTTCTCCCGCCGCGCGGTCGCGGCACCGCCAGCAACCCGCATAACCGCTTTGCCCCGACCCGCTCGGTGGCCGAGGACGATGGCTGGTTTCAGGACGAGACGCCGCCCTCGCGCGCCACCGAAGTGCGCCGCGAAACGGCGAAGACGGTGATCAGCCGCAACCAGTCGCCGGATGTCGGCTTCGACCGTTCGGTGAACCCTTATCGGGGTTGCGAGCACGGTTGCATCTATTGCTTCGCCCGGCCCAGCCATGCCTATTGGGATTTGTCGCCGGGCATCGATTTCGAAACCAAGTTGATCGCCAAGACCAACCTCGCCAGCCGCCTGGAGGAAGAGCTGCAAAAGCCCGGCTATGTGCCGCGGCCGATTGCCCTGGGGATCAACACCGATGCCTACCAGCCGATCGAGCGCGAGCAGCGCCTGACCCGCCAGGCTCTGGAAGTGCTGCTGCGTTACAAGCACCCGGTAAGCATCATCACCAAAGGCGCGCTGATTTTGCGCGATCTCGATCTGCTCGGCGAATTGGCCAGCCAGCGCCTGGTCAGTGTGGCGTTCAGCCTGACCACCCTGGACGATGAGCTGAAACGCATCATGGAGCCACGTGCCGCCGCACCCGCCGCGCGTTTGCGCGCCATGCGCACGCTGCACGAGGCCGGCGTGCCGGTCAGCGTGATGTGCGCGCCGATGATCCCGATGATCAACGACATGGAGTTGGAGCACCTGCTCGAAGCCGCCCGCGATGCCGGCGCGCGCTCGGCCGGATATGTGCTGCTGCGCCTGCCTCACGAGATAGCCGAGCTGTTCGAAGAGTGGCTACAGGCGCATTTCCCCGAGCGCGCGGCCCATGTCATGAGCCTGATCCGCCAGAGCCGTGGCGGCAACAACTACGACAGCCGCTTCGGTAGCCGCATGCGTGGTGAGGGCCAGTTCGCCGAGCTGCTGGCCCAACGTTTTCGCCTGGCCAAGCGCAAGTTCGGCTTGGACAATCGGGAATACGAGGGCCTCGACTGCAGCCTCTTCGCCCCACCGGGCGCGCAGCTGTCGCTGCTATGAATGCAACCAATAGCATGCTAATGGTGTCTCTGGACGGGCGGGCGAGGTGCGTTAAGCTGCCTGTATTGGCTCGGTCGCAAGCGGTTCAGGCACGCGGCTCATCAGACATGCGGTTTATAAAAGGGAGCGTTCAATGCCTATTCGATCCGTTACCAATGGCGACCCTCAAGGCGCTGCCCCCGAGAGCGCCGAGGAGGCGTTGCAACAGCTGGTTTCCGGCTTCATGCGCTTTCGTCATGAGGTGTTCCCGGAGCAGCAGGAATTGTTCAAGAAGCTTGCCCACGAGCAGA
>NZ_CAMPHN010000201.1 GCF_946885885.1 uncultured Pseudomonas sp. | reverse complement strand
GGTTTTCCTGACGGCCGCCGATCTCGTTGTAGATCTGCTGCATGAACTTGCGCAGCTCGGCGACTTTGCGTTGCTCTTCGAGCATCCGGTTGATCTTCTCGCCCAGCCCCTTGGCCGCGAGGCCCAGGTGGGTTTCGAGGATCTGCCCGACGTTCATACGCGAAGGTACGCCCAGCGGGTTCAGGACGATGTCGACTGGCGTACCATTGACGTCGTGCGGCATGTCTTCGACCGGCATGATCACCGAGACCACACCCTTGTTACCGTGACGACCGGCCATCTTGTCGCCCGGCTGGATGCGGCGACGGATTGCCAGGTAGACCTTGACGATCTTCAGTACGCCCGGCGCCAGGTCGTCGCCCTGCTGCAGCTTGCGCTTCTTGTCTTCGAACTTGTCGTCGAGCAGCTGACGGCGGTCGGAGATGTAGGCCTGGGCCTTTTCCAACTGCTCGTTCAGGGCGTCGTCCGCCATGCGCAGCTTGAACCATTGACCGTGTTCGAGGCCGTCGAGCACCTCGTCGGTGATCTCCGCGCCCTTCTTCAGGCCAGCGCCGCCTTCGACCTTCTTGCCAACCAGGGCCGCACGCAGACGTTCGAAGGTTGCGCCCTCGACGATGCGGAACTCTTCGTTCAGATCCTTACGGATCTCGTCGAGCTGCATCTTCTCGATCGACAACGCACGGGCATCGCGCTCGACGCCGTCGCGGGTGAAGACCTGAACGTCGATGACGGTACCCTTGGTGCCGGTCGGCACGCGCAGGGAGGTGTCCTTCACGTCGGACGCCTTCTCACCGAAAATCGCACGCAGCAGCTTCTCTTCCGGCGTCAGCTGGGTTTCGCCTTTCGGCGTGACCTTGCCAACCAGAATGTCGCCCGGGCCAACTTCGGCGCCGACATAAACGATACCGGCTTCGTCCAGTTTATTCAGCGCGGACTCGCCGACGTTCGGGATATCGGAGGTGATTTCTTCCGAGCCAAGCTTGGTGTCACGGGCCACACAGGTCAGTTCCTGAATGTGGATCGTGGTGAAGCGGTCTTCCTGGACCACGCGCTCGGAGAGGCAGATGGAGTCTTCGAAGTTGAAACCGTTCCACGGCATGAACGCCACGCGCATGTTCTGACCCAAAGCCAGCTCACCCATGTCGGTGGACGGACCGTCGGCCAGGATGTCGCTGCGCGAAACCTGATCGCCCTTGCTCACCAGCGGACGCTGGTTGATGCAGGTGTTCTGGTTGGAGCGGGTGTACTTGGTCAGGTTGTAGATGTCGACACCAGCCTCGCCAGTTTCGACTTCATCATCGTTGACACGAACCACGATACGGCTGGCATCGACCGAGTCGATCACACCACCACGACGGGCAACGACGCAAACGCCGGAGTCGCGCGCTACGTTGCGCTCCATACCGGTACCGACCAGCGGCTTATCGGCACGCAGAGTCGGGACGGCCTGACGCTGCATGTTCGAACCCATCAACGCGCGGTTGGCGTCGTCGTGCTCGAGGAACGGAATCAGCGACGCAGCGACGGAAACCACCTGCTTCGGCGATACGTCCATCAGAGTGACGTCTTCCGGCGCCTTGACGGTGAATTCGTTGAGGTGACGCACGGCCACCAGTTCGTCGATCAGTTGGCCCTTCTCGTTCATCAGCGCCGAAGCCTGAGCGATCACGTGATCGGCCTCTTCGATGGCGGAGAGGAACACGATCTCGTCGGTCACCAGGGTGTCTTTCACCACACGGTACGGGCTCTCGAGGAAACCGTACTGGTTGGTGCGCGCATAGGCGGCCAGGGAGTTGATCAGACCGATGTTCGGACCTTCCGGCGTTTCGATCGGGCATACGCGACCATAATGGGTCGGGTGTACGTCGCGGACTTCGAAGCCGGCGCGCTCACGGGTCAGACCGCCCGGGCCGAGTGCGGAAACACGGCGCTTGTGGGTGATCTCGGAGAGCGGGTTGTTCTGGTCCATGAACTGCGAGAGCTGGCTGGAACCGAAGAACTCCTTCACCGCCGCCGCAACCGGCTTGGCGTTGATCAGATCCTGCGGCATCAGGCCTTCGCTTTCGGCCATCGACAGACGTTCCTTGACCGCACGCTCGACGCGCACCAAGCCCACACGGAACTGGTTCTCGGCCATTTCGCCGACGCAACGCACGCGACGGTTACCCAGGTGGTCGATGTCGTCGACGATGCCCTTGCCGTTACGAATGTCGACCAGGGTCTTGAGAACCTCGACGATATCCTCACGGCTCAACACGCCCGAACCTTCGATTTCGGTGCGACCGATACGACGGTTGAACTTCATCCGGCCCACAGCGGACAGGTCGTAACGCTCGGCGCTGAAGAACAGGTTGTTGAACAGGGTCTCGGCAGCATCCTTGGTTGGCGGCTCGCCGGGACGCATCATGCGATAGATTTCGACCAGCGCTTCCAACTGATTGGTGGTGCTGTCGATCTTCAAGGTATCGGAGATGAACGGACCGCAGTCGATATCGTTGGTGTACAGGGTCTCGATGCGCACGACCTGAGCCTTGACCACTTTGGCCAGGATCTCGACGTTCAGCTCGGTGTTGCACTCGGCGATGATTTCACCGGTAGCCGGGTGCACGATGGCCTTGGCCGTGGTGCGGCCGATCAGGTAATCGATCGGTACTTCCAGCTCTTTGATGCCGGCTTTGTCCAACTGGTTGATATGGCGCGCGGTGATACGACGGCCTTGCTCGACGATGACCTTGCCCTTCTCGTCCTTGATGTCGAGAACGGCGACTTCGCCACGCAGACGCTGCGGAACCAACTCCAGGTTCAGGGACTCGCCCTTCACGTGGAAGACGTTGGTGGCATAGAAGGCGTCCAACACTTCCTCAGTGCTGTAACCCAGCGCACGCAGCAGTACCGAGGCCGGCAGCTTGCGGCGACGGTCGATACGCACGAATACGGCGTCTTTCGGGTCGAACTCAAAGTCCAACCAGGAGCCGCGGTAAGGAATGATGCGCGCGGAGTACAGCAGCTTGCCGGAACTATGGGTCTTGCCACGGTCATGGTCGAAGAACACACCCGGGGAGCGGTGCAACTGGGAGACGATAACGCGCTCGGTACCGTTGATAACGAAGGTACCGTTCTCGGTCATCAGGGGGATTTCCCCCATATAAACTTCTTGTTCCTTAATGTCCTTGATCGCTTTGTTCGACGATTCTTTGTCGAAAATGATCAGGCGCACTTTTACCCGCAGCGGCACGGCGAATGTAACGCCCCGCAGAACGCATTCTTTGACATCAAAAGCCGGCTCGCCCAAGCGATAACCGACATACTCCAGAGCAGCATTGCCGGAATAGCTGATAATCGGGAAAACAGACTTGAAGGCCGCATGCAGGCCGATGTCGCGGAACTGGTCCTTGCTTGCCCCTGCCTGCAGGAATTCGCGATACGAATCCAGCTGGATGGCCAGGAGATAAGGCACATCCATGACATCCGGCAACTTGCTAAAGTCCTTGCGGATACGTTTTTTCTCAGTGTATGAGTAAGCCATCAGCGTTCCCCAGCTTGGTCACCTGCTTATTGGCCCCTCCGACGGGAGTTGCCAGAAACTCTTGCAAACCCTAGGTTTGCGCCGCCGCATCGGGCGGGGATTTCACGCCCCAGGTCGACCTATGAATAGCCGACCTAGAACGGAAAAAGGCCGGTGGCAAAAGCCACCAGCCATCAGCCTTACGCGAGTCGCTCGGGCTGTAGACGCAAGGTCGTCGCTTACTTGAGCTCGACTTTGGCGCCAGCTTCTTCCAGAACCTTCTTGGCAGCTTCGGCTTCGTCTTTCGAGACGCCTTCCTTGACCACGCCAGGAGCGCCGTCAACTACTGCCTTGGCTTCTTTCAGACCCAGACCGGTCAGTTCGCGAACAGCCTTGATCACGTTTACTTTCTTCTCGCCGGCTTCAACCAGAACGATGTTGAATTCGGTTTGTTCTTCAGCAACGGCAGCAACAGCGACAGCCGGGCCAGCAGCGGCAGCTGCGGAAACGCCGAACTTCTCTTCCATTGCCTTGATCAGTTCAACAACTTCTAGAACGGTTTTCTGGCCGATTGCTTCGATGATGTCTTCGTTAGACAGAGCCATGACTCTAATTCCTGTATTTAGTGGACAGCCTTCGCGGCCATCAAATTAATTGAATAAGCGAGAGAGAAGCGCTGCCTTAAGCGGCGGAGGCTTCTTTCTGGTCGCGAACAGCTGCCAAGGTACGAACGAACTTGCTGGTGGCGCCTTGAATCACGCTCATCAGCTGAGAAATCGCTTCGTCGTAGGTCGGCAAAGTTGCCAGTACGTCGATCTGGTTGGCTGCAAGGAACTGACCTTCGTACGCAGCTGCTTTGATCTCGAACTTGTCCTGCCCCTTCGCGAACTCTTTGAAAATACGGGCAGCAGCGCCCGGATGTTCATTGGAGAAAGCGATCAGGGTCGGGCCACTGAACACGTCGTTGAGCACGTCGTACTGAGTGCCTTCAACGGCGCGACGCAGCAGGGTGTTACGTACGACTTTCACGTACACACCTGAAGCGCGGGCCTCTTTACGGAGTCCGGTCATAGCAGATACGGTCACGCCGCGGGCATCAGCCACGACAGCGGACAGGGCAGCTTTGGCAGCCTCGTTGACTTCAGCGACGATGGCCTTCTTGTCTTCGAGTTTAATTGCCACGGGTTCACTCCTGGATGTTACCGTTTCGTCCAACCGAAGCTGGACGGCGTCTTGGTGTCTGATTCGGTAAGAATCGGGAGCACCATCTGCGTAGGCCGTTGGAGATCGCTCTCCGATTTAAGGCTTTCGCCACCTACGGTCTTGGATAGCCCCCGCCAGGCAGGGACCCCAATTTTTCAAGCCGGCGCAATCGATGCGCCGGCACCTAATTACGCGTCGAGCGAAGACTGGTCGATGATCAGACCAGGACCCATGGTGGTGCTCAGGGTTACACGCTTGACGTAGACACCTTTGGAGGTCGACGGCTTCAAGCGCTTCAGATCGGAGATCAGGGCTTCAACGTTCTGCTTCAGCTTCTCGGCATCGAAACCGACCTTACCCACGGAACCGTGAATAATGCCGTTCTTGTCGGTACGGAAACGCACCTGACCGGCTTTGGCGTTCTTGACGGCGGTAGCGACGTCCGGGGTAACGGTGCCGACCTTCGGGTTAGGCATCAAACCGCGAGGACCGAGAACCTGACCCAGTTGACCGACAACGCGCATGGCGTCCGGCGAAGCGATGACCACGTCATAGTTCAGGTCGCCGCCTTTCATTTCGGCAGCCAGCTCGTCCATACCCACGCGGTCCGCGCCGGCAGCCAGAGCAGCTTCGGCAGCAGGGCCCTGGGTGAATACGGCAACGCGAACGCTCTTGCCGGAACCGTTCGGCAGAACGGTTGCACCGCGAACCACCTGATCGGATTTACGCGGATCGACGCCCAGGTTCACGGCGACATCAACGGACTCGGAGAACTTGACGGCCGACAGCTCGGCCAACAGGGCAGCTGCTTCGACAAAGTTATAGGCTTTGCCCGCTTCGACTTTCTCAGCGATAGCCTTCTGGCGCTTAGTCAACTTAGCCATTACACACCCTCCACGTTGAGGCCCATGCTACGAGCCGAGCCGGCGATAGTGCGCACGGCGGCATCCATATCAGCAGCGGTCAGATCGGCCTGCTTGGTCTTGGCGATCTCTTCCAGCTGAGCACGGGTCACAGTGCCGACCTTGACGGTGTTCGGACGCGCCGAACCGCTAGTCAAGCCAGCAGCCTTCTTCAGCAAAACCGAAGCAGGGGTGCTTTTGGTTTCGAAGGTAAAGCTACGGTCGCTATATACGGTGATGATCACGGGAGTCGGCAGACCAGGTTCCATACCCTGAGTCTTGGCGTTGAACGCCTTGCAGAACTCCATGATGTTCACGCCGTGCTGACCCAGAGCGGGACCGACGGGTGGGCTCGGGTTGGCCTGTGCAGCCTTTACTTGCAGCTTGATATAAGCCGTTATTTTCTTAGCCATTAGCTACTCCAATTACGGGTACCAGCGCCTTTCGGCTCCCCGGTTATTACCTGTTTATCCCAGTGACGACAAAACCCCACAGCCTTGGACTGCGGGGTTAGGGATGCTTATGTCAGTTATGCCTTCTCGACCTGACTGAACTCCAGCTCGACCGGCGTCGAACGACCAAAAATGGTCACCGCCACCTGAATTCGGCTCTTTTCGTAATTCACTTCTTCGACCACACCGCTGAAGTCTGCAAACGGACCGTCGATCACGCGAACCATCTCGCCCGGTTCGAACAGCGTCTTCGGCTTCGGCTTATCGCCGCTATCCGCAACACGACGCAAAATCGCATCAGCTTCTTTATCGGTGATCGGTGCTGGCTTATCGGCAGTACCGCCGATAAAACCCATGACCCGGGGAGTATCCTTGACCAAGTGCCAAGTCCCTTCGTTCATGTCCATTTGCACCAAAACGTAGCCGGGGAAGAACTTGCGTTCGCTCTTGCGCTTCTGGCCATTACGCATCTCTACCACTTCTTCGGTAGGGACGAGAATTTCACCAAAACCGTCTTCCATTCCAGCGAGCTTCACACGCTCGATCAACGAGCGCATCACATGCTTCTCGTAACCCGAGTAAGCATGCACAACGTACCAACGCTTAGCCACGGGACACCTTTAACCGACAATCAACGAAACCAACCAACCCAGCAGGGAATCGAGCCCCCACAACAGCAACGCCATCACCAAAACAACAGCCACGACAATCATCGTGGTCTGCGTGGTTTCCTGGCGGGTCGGCCAAACGACTTTACGAATTTCGACGCGCGCTTCCTTAGCCAACACGAAGAAGGATTGCCCCTTCGATGTTTGCAGCGCGACGAAGCCAGCAACGATAGCGATCGCCAGCAACGCCAGTACGCGATACAGGATCGGCTCGGCAGAGAAGTACTGATTACCGACTACGCCCACAATCACAAGGGCAGCTACAACCAGCCACTTGAGCAGATCGAAGCGGGAGTCTTTGGCTTCAGCCTTAGCATTCATTTATACGAGGATCCTGTGAGAAGACACGCCAAATTCGTTAGAAAATGGCAGGTCAGGAGGGAATCGAACCCCCAACCTGCGGTTTTGGAGACCGCCGCTCTGCCAATTGAGCTACTGACCTAGAACAAAAATCAGGCCGACCATTATGCCGGCCTGACGGGGACAGATCAACCGATTACTCGACGATCTTTGCAACAACACCCGCACCAACGGTACGACCACCTTCGCGAATCGCGAAGCGCAGGCCGTCTTCCATGG
>NZ_CAMPHN010000200.1 GCF_946885885.1 uncultured Pseudomonas sp. | reverse complement strand
GTCATGCAGGGCTCCAATAACAGCGAATGGATCAGAATGGCAGTTTGATGTCAGGTGCGACGGCATACAACTGGGCGCGGAAGACTTCCTTGATGCGTTCCAGTTCTGCCTCGGTCTCGGCTTCGAAGCGCAGTACCAGCACTGGTGTGGTGTTGGAGGCGCGTACCAAACCCCAGCCCTTAGGGTAGTCGACGCGTACGCCGTCCAAGGTGGTGAGGTTGGCGTCGCCCCAGTGGCCGTCGCGTTGCAGGCGGTCGATGATGCTGAACTTGCTCGTGTCGGTGACCTGGATATTGATTTCCGGGGTACTGACGTCGTTGGGGAAGGCGTTGAACACTTGTTCGGCGCTGCGTTTGTCCTGGCTGAGGATTTCCAGCAGACGGGCGGCGCTGTAGATGCCGTCGTCGAAGCCGAACCAGCGCTCCTTGAAGAAAATATGCCCGCTCATTTCGCCGGCCAGCAGGGCGCCGGTTTCCTTCATCTTCTTCTTGATCAGCGAGTGGCCGGTTTTCCACATCACCGGGCGGCCGCCGTAGCCGCTGATCAGTGGAGTCAGACGGCGGGTGCATTTGACGTCGAAGATGATGTCGGCGCCAGGGTTGCGCGCCACCACGTCCTTGGCGAACAGCATCAACAAGCGATCCGGGTAGACCACGGTGCCGGTGTTGGTCACCACGCCGACACGGTCGCCATCGCCATCGAAGGCCAGGCCCAGGTCGGCGTTTTCGCTTTTGACCTTTGCGATCAGGTCGACCAGGTTTTCCGGCTTGCCGGGGTCCGGGTGGTGGTTGGGGAAGGTGCCGTCGACCTCGCAGAACAGCGGGATCACTTTACAGCCCAGGGCTTCGATCAATTGCGGGGCGATCACCCCGGCGGCGCCGTTGCCGCAATCGACCACCACCTTCATTTGTTTGGCCATGGCGATGTCGTCGCGGATCTGCTTGAAATAGCGCTGCAACACATCGACCTGTTCGACCGTGCCGACGCCGCTGGCCAGGTCATCGTTGTCGATGCGCGCTTTCAACGCCTGGATCTGCTCGTTGGCCAGGGTATCGCCGGCGATGACGATCTTGAAACCGTTGTAATCGGGCGGGTTATGGCTGCCGGTGAGCATCACCGCGGATTTGCCGGCGAGGATATGACCGGCGTAATAGACCACCGGAGTCGGCACCATGCCGACGTCGCTGACGTGACAGCCGCAGTCGAGCAGGCCTTGGATCAGCTGTTGCACCAGTTCCGGGCCGGACAGGCGTCCGTCGCGGCCCACGGCGATATTCGCTTCGCCCTGGGCGAGGCTTTGCGAGCCGATCGCGCGGCCGATCCAGTAGGCGGTTTCCGCGGTCAGGCTGTTGCCGACGATGCCGCGAATGTCATAGGCACGGAAAATCTCCGCCGGCAGTGCGGGGGGCTTCGGTGCGATCTGCTGGGTACTACTCATCATAGGGGGCTGCTCCAATCCCAGGAGATCCTGGTCTTCGTCAAGAATGTCGATATCGAGGATATCGGTGTCTTGAAAAAGCGGGTCGAGCAACTCCACCGCAGGTTCGGGTTCGCTCTTTGCGGCGGGCGCTGGACCTGCTTTTTCGCCAGGGCTTGCCGCCGTTGGGGACTGGGAAGTGCGGCGCGGCAGGCGCGCCAGGGTCTGCCCCAGGCTGTCGAGGGCTGGCAAGCTCAGGCTGAAGGGTTGGACGGCTTTGCCCGCCGAGAGTTCTTTGACCATATTCGCCAATTGCAATACGTCGCGGCGCAGTTGTCGGTGCAGCTTGTTGTGGATCAGGTACATGCCCAGAAGGGCGCTACTGAGCACGATCAGCGCGGCCAGCCCGAGCAGGATGGGTGAGAGGGCGGTTGCATCGAGCGCCGGCCCCGGGGTGAAGCTCAGTTGCCAATTGGGGTTGCCGCTGGCGAAGCGTTGTTCCAGGCCTTCGCCCTCGCCACTTTGCAAGAGCAGCTGCGGGGCGGCATTGCCGAACTGCTGATGCAGCCGCAGCTGGCCGATGCCGGCCGGCAGTGGCGGCAAGCTGGCGAGCAGGCGGTCGAGGTCGAACGCCAGCAGCAGCGTGCCCTGCGCCGGTTGATCCTCGGCCTGGCGCAGCGCGGCGGCGCTGTAGACCAGCCAGCGCTCGCCGATCTTGTAGGCTTCCACGGCCGGCGTTTGTCCGGCTTCGACGCGGCGCAGCATATCCAGTGCGGCGAAATTCATCGGCGCGCTACGGCTCATGTCCTGGGCGGCCAGGCCGCGGGCGTTGATATGGGCGTCTACCACGCCATCCAGATACAGCAGGCTGCGTTCGGCGGCGCGTACCTGGTCGATATCCTGGCTTTGCAGGGCTTCGAGCAATTGCGGGTTGCGCGCGATGCTGCGGGTTTCGGCGGTCAATTGCTGCAAAGCCTGCTGCAACGCGGCGGCCTGGCCGCTGCCCCAGGCCTGCACGAGTTGTTGTTGCTGGCGCTGGGCGCTGTTGCTCAGGCCGAACCAGAGCAAGCCGCCGGCCAACAGGACGCCGACGATTGCCGCGAGCAGGCCGGGCAGCAAAGCATTGGCCGCTTGCTGTTTCGCGCTCGGGGCTTTGTCGGCGGAGGTATTGCCAGGTTGCTTGACTGCTGCGTCCTTGGTCGCGCGCTTGAAGAGTTTCATCCGGCGTCTCCTGGGCAATCCGTTTTAGAAGGGTAAGGCACTCAGTGGCTGCCGGAATGGCCGAAACCACCGCCGCCGCGCTGGCTCTGGTCGAATTCGTCGACCAGCTCGAAATGCGCCTGCACCACCGGCACCAGCACCAACTGCGCGATGCGTTCGCCAATGGCCATGCTGAAAGCGCTCTGGCCGCGGTTCCAGCAGGACACCATCAACTCGCCCTGGTAGTCCGAATCGATCAGGCCGACCAGGTTGCCGAGCACGATGCCGTGCTTATGGCCGAGCCCGGAGCGCGGCAGGATCAGCGCGGCCAGGCCGGGGTCGCCGATATGGATCGACAGGCCGGTGGGGATCAGTACGGTCTGGCCCGGCTCCAGCAGCAGATCTTCCTGGAGCATGGCGCGCAGGTCGAGGCCGGCGGAGCCGGGCGTGGCGTACTGCGGCAGGGGGAATTCGCTGCCCAGGCGGGGGTCGAGGATTTTGGCTTGTAACGCGTGCATGTCAGGCTCTGCGGTCGGTGAATGGAGGCATCAGGCGTGCGGCAAGCGCTCGGCGATCAACGCCACCAACCGGCGGGCGATCTTACCTTTGCTGGTCTGCTCGAAACTGCTCTGTTGCAACTCGCGGTCGATGATGGTGATGGCGTTTTCCTCGCTATTGAAGCCGATGCTGGGGTTGGCCACGTCATTGGCGACGATCAGGTCGAGGTTCTTGTCCTTGAGTTTGCGCGACGCGTATTCCAGGAGGTTTTCGGTTTCGGCGGCGAAGCCGACGCTGAACGGGCGGTCGGTGCGTCCGGCCAAGGTGGCGAGAATATCCGGGTTGCGCACCATTTGCAGGAGCAAACCATCGCCGCTGCTCGGGTCTTTCTTCAATTTGTGCTGGGCGACCACTTCCGGGCGGTAATCGGCGACCGCGGCGGCGGCGATCAGCAGGTCGCAGGGCATTGCGGCTTCGCAGGCGGCGAGCATGTCGCGGGCGCTGATCACATCGATGCGGGTGACCCGGTCCGGGGTGGGCAAATGCACCGGACCACTGATCAAGGTCACCTTGGCGCCGGCTTCGGCAGCGGCTTCGGCCAGGGCGAAGCCCATTTTCCCGGAGCTGTGGTTGGTGATGTAGCGCACCGGGTCGATGTTTTCCTGGGTCGGCCCGGCGGTGATCAGCACGTGCTTGCCGGTCAACGCCTGGTTCTGGAAGCAGTCGGCGGCGCATTGCGCCAGTTGTTCGGCTTCGAGCATTCGCCCCGGGCCCACGTCGCCGCAGGCCTGGCTGCCGGCAGCCGGGCCGAACAGGCGCAGGCCGCGTTCGCTCAGCAGTGCGGCATTGGCCTGGGTCGCCGGGTCGCGCCACATCGCTTGGTTCATTGCCGGCGCCAATGCCACCGGGGCATCGGTGGCCAGCACCAGGGTGGTCAGCAGATCGTCGGCGGTGCCTTGGGCCAGGCGTGCCATCAGGTCGGCGGTGGCCGGTGCGATCAGCACCAGGTCGGCCCAGCGCGCCAGTTCGATATGGCCCATGGCGGCTTCGGCGCCGGGGTCGAGCAGGTCCAGGTGCACCGGGTTGCCGGACAATGCCTGCAAGGTCAGAGGCGTGATGAACTCGCGACCGCCTTTGGTCATCACCACATGTACCTCCGCGTCCTGATCGCGTAGGCGGCGGATCAGCTCGGCACTTTTATACGCAGCAATCCCGCCGCCCACGCCAAGAACGATGCGCTTTCGATAGAGCCGCTGCATAGACCTGCCTATTTTGTCTAAGATGGATGTACGCCGCGGCCTAACAGGTCGGTCGCAGCGCAAAAAGTTGCGCTACGATAGCACAGCGCAAGCGCTCGGGCAGCGCGGCAAGGAGCCGCCAGGCCAGGGTTTGCAGGCATTAGCCAGGCTTGGCAGGAGGGCGGAAAGTGGCGCCGAACCAGGCGTTACCTTTGTCATTAGCGGTAATAGCATATAGCCACGGCAAAGGTTTGCCGAACGCATGGCTATCCATACACAAGGAGGTGGTATGAGTATTCGCGATTGGCCCGCGGCGGAGCGCCCGCGGGAGAAGCTGCTGGCCCAGGGCGCGGTCAGCCTGACCGACGCCGAGTTGCTGGCGATTTTTCTACGTACCGGCGTGGCCGGGCAAAGTGCGGTTGATCTGGCGCGCCATCTGCTCGGCGATTTCGGCAGCCTGCGCGCTTTGTTGCAGGCGGATTTGTCGTCGTTCAGCCAGCGCCTCGGCCTGGGTCCGGCGAAGTTCGCCCAACTGCAGGCCGTGCTGGAAATGGCGCGCCGCCATCTGGCCGAGCAACTGCGCCGCGATTCGGCGCTGGAAAGCCCGCAGGCGGTGCGCGATTACCTCAAGGCGCTGCTGCGCCACGAGCCCCATGAAGTGTTCGGATGCCTGTTTCTCGATGCCAAGCACCGGGTATTGGCGTTCGAAGCACTGTTCCACGGCTCCATCGACAGCGCTAGCGTCTATCCGCGTCAAGTGGTCAAGCGTGCCCTGGCGCATAACGCCGCGGCGCTGATCCTGACCCATAACCATCCCTCGGGCGTGGCCGAGCCGAGTCAGGCGGATCGGGTACTGACCCGGCGCCTGAAAGAAGCTTTGGAGCTGGTCGACGTGCGGGTGCTCGACCACTTTATCGTCGGCGACGGCGAGCCGCTGTCGATGGCCGAGTACGGCTGGTTGTAAGCAGCCCTCAACCGCCGTTCCGAAACCCCGCCCACAGCTTATCGCGTACGACACCGTGTTTTTCCGGCAGCGCTTCGAGGGCGTGCAGGCGCCGCTTGGTTTCCATATCGGGATAGAGACCGGGCTGGTTGCGCAGCGCTGCGTCGAGAAACTCATGGGAGTCGGCGTTGCCGTTGGGGTAGAGGGTTTCCGCGGTAATCAGCGCGGCGACTTCGGGCTGCATCAAGTAATCGATAAAACGGTGTGCCAGATCGGCACGGCGTGCGCTGCTGGGAATCACCAGGTTGTCGATAAACAGCACCGAGCCTTCGTCGGGCACCAGAAAGCGTACCGGCTGACCGGCGTCCGCGGCCGCCAGGGCGTCGCCGACCCAGGCCATGGCCACGCACAGGCGGCCGTTGGTCAGGTCTTCGATATAGCGCTCGCTGTCGACATAGCGCAGGTTCGGCTTTAACCCGTCGAGCACGTTGCCGGCGCGCTCGATTCGACTCGGCGCGCTACGCACCAGGCTGCGGCCCTGGTAGTTGAGCAACAGCGACAGGGTTTCGTCCGGCGCGTCGAGCACGCTGATGCCGCAACTGGCCAGGCGCGCGCTCTGTTCGGCATCGAACAGCAGGCTCCAACTGTCCGGCAGGGGGCCGCCGAACGCCGCCTCGGCCAGCGGCGTATTGATCGCCAGACCGACCGCGCCCCATAGGTAGGGCACCGCATAACGGTTACCGGGATCGACCGCGGCCAGTTTACTCAGCAGTTGGATGTCCAAGTGGGTGCGGTTGCCCAGCAGGCTGAGGTCCAGTGGCTGCAACTGGCCGTTTTTGATCAGGCGCGGCAAGTCGTTGTGCGAGGGCACGGCGATATCGAAGGATTCGCCGCTGGTCAAGGCGGTGTTCAGCTCCTCAGTGGTGCTGAAGGTGCGGTATTCAACATGGATGCCGGTGTCTTTTTCAAAGTCCTTGAGCACCTGTGGGGCGATGTAGTCGTTCCAGTTCAGCACGCGGATAAAGTTGCCGGTGCCCTCTGGGCTCTGAGCAATTGCCAGTGCCGGCGTGAGCAGTAGCAGCAAAGCGAAAAGACGAAGCATGGTGAATCTCCCGTAAGCCCATGAGGCCCAAGCCTTGCGGCTGAGGGCCGCTACCCAGGTCTGCTGAATCGCGCGCAGCCGGGGCCCCGCCAGGGCGCTGGGCGCCCGGCCCGAGGTAGGGCTGGTTCGGCTGGATAAAACGACGCCGGCTCAGGGCCGGCGTCGGGTATTGCTTAAACGGTGTGCAAGTACCAGTTGTATTCGAGGTCGGAGATCGAGTTCTCGAATTCGGCCAACTCGCTTTCCTTGCAGGCGACGAAGATATCGATGTACTTCGGATCGATATAACGGGCCAGGATTTCGCTGTCGTCCAACTCGCGCAAGGCATCGCGCAGGTTGTTCGGCAAGCTCTGCTCGTTCTGCTCGTAAGAGTTGCCTTCCACCGGAGCGCTCGGCTCGATCTTGTTCACCAGGCCGTGGTGCACGCCGGCCAATACCGCAGCCAGCAGCAGGTAGGGGTTGGCATCGGCGCCAGCGACGCGGTGTTCGATGCGCACCGCATCGGCGCTGTCGTTCGGTACGCGCAACGCCACGGTGCGGTTGTCGATGCCCCAGCATGGCGAATTCGGCACGTAGTACTGGGCGCCGAAGCGGCGGTAGGAGTTGACGTTCGGGCAGAGGAAGGCCATCGAAGCCGGCATGGTTTCCAGTACGCCGCCGATGGCGTGACGCAGGGTCTCGTTCTGCGCCGGGTCGTCGCAGGCGAAGACGTTCTTGCCGTCCTTGTCGAGAATCGAGATGTGCACGTGCAAGCCGTTACCCGCTTGGTTCGGGTACGGCTTGGCCATGAACGTGGTGTCCATCTCATGGTCGTAGGCGATGTTCTTCACCAGGCGCTTGAGCAACAGTGCGTAGTCGCACGCCTTGATCGGATCGGCGACGTGGTGCAGGTTGACCTCGAACTGCGCCGGGGCGCTTTCCTTGACGATGGCGTCGGCAGGAATGCCCTGCTCCTTGGCGCCTTCGAGGATGTCCTGCAGGCATTCGGCGTATTCGT
>NZ_CAMPHN010000199.1 GCF_946885885.1 uncultured Pseudomonas sp. | reverse complement strand
CCGCTGGCCGCCATCGGCCTGCTCAACCCGATGCTCGCCGGCGGCGCCATGGCGGCGTCGAGCCTGTGCGTGGTGAGCAATGCCCTGCTGCTGAAACGCTGGAAGCCGAAGAGCCCGGAGAGCTCGCAAACCCTGTAGCCCGGATGAAATCCGGGGAGTGGTTATATAGCGAACATCGATCCCCGGATTGTGCTGCGCTTATGCAGGCTACCGACCGTGGGAGGCGCTTCAGCGGCGAACTTCCCGCGTCGGCTGTCGCGGCTGAAGCCCCTCCCACATTGGGTCACTTGTTTTGGTTCGGAGGGTGGAAAAGGCCGAAAGCACCGGGTAGCCCGGATAAGCCTCAGCGCAATCCGGGAGCGACCTGCAAGACGCACAGCTCCCCGGATTGCATCCGGGCTACGGGATTACGGGACGCATCCGTAGGAGCGGCCTTGGCCGCGATCCGCGTCGCCTGAATCGCGGCCAAGGCCGCTCCTACACAGACATAGTTGGGAGACATCGATGAATATCGGCCAAGCCGCACAGAAAACCGGTCTTAGCGCCAAGATGATCCGTTATTACGAGAGCATCGAACTGTTGCCGGCCGCCGGACGTACCGACAGCGGTTACCGCCAATACGGCGCCCAGGACCTGCACCGCCTGGCCTTTATCAAGCGCGCACGCGACCTGGGCTTTTCGCTCGAGGAGGTGAGCAAGCTGCTAACCCTGTGGCAGGACCGGCAACGCGCCAGCGCCGACGTCAAGGCCCTGGCCGCCGGGCATATCGACGCGCTGAACCGCAAGATCGCCGAACTCAGCAGCCTGCGCGACAGCCTGCAAGAGTTGATGGAACACTGCCACGGCGATCAACGCCCCGACTGCCCGATTCTCAAGGACCTGGAATCCGGCGGCTGCCATGGACGCCACATAGCGCCATAAATGCAAAACGGAGCCCTGGGGCTCCGTTTTGGTATTGCACGCGTACTGACTACGCCAGTTTCTTGTGCCGCACGCGGTGCGGTTGCGAGGCGGCGTCGCCGAGGCGCTTCTTACGGTCGGCTTCGTACTCGGTGTAGTTGCCTTCGAAGAACTCGATATGCGAGTCGTCCTCGTAGGCCAGGATGTGCGTGGCCACGCGGTCGAGGAACCAGCGATCGTGAGAGATCACAATGGCCGCGCCGGGGAAGTCGAGCAGCGCTTCTTCCAGCGAACGCAGGGTTTCCACGTCGAGGTCGTTGGACGGTTCGTCGAGCAGCAGCACGTTGGCGCCCTCTTTCAAGGTCAACGCCAGGTGCAGACGGCCGCGCTCACCGCCGGAGAGGTCCTTGACGAACTTCTGCTGGTCGCCGCCCTTGAAGTTGAAACGGCCGACGTAGGTGCGCGACGGCACCTCGTAGTTGCCGATGCGAATCATGTCGGAGCCGTCGGACACGGCTTCCCATACGGTCTTGCTGCCGTCCAGGTCCTCGCGGCTCTGATCCACACAAGCAAGCTGCACGGTCTCGCCGATCTCGATGCTGCCCGAATCCGGCTGTTCCTTGCCCATCAGCATGCGGAACAGCGTCGACTTACCGGCACCGTTGCCGCCGATCACGCCGACGATGGCGCCCTTGGGCATGCTGAACGACAGGTTGTCGATCAGCGCGCGGTCGCCGTAGCCCTTGCTGACGCCCACAAAGTCGATGACCTTGTCGCCCAGACGCGGGCCAGCCGGGATATAGATTTCGTTGGTTTCGCTGCGCTTCTGGAATTCCTGCGATTGCATTTCCTCGAAACGTTGCAGACGGGCCTTGGACTTGGACTGGCGGGCCTTGGCGCCTTTGCGCACCCACTCCAACTCTTCCTTCATGGCCTTCTCGTGGGCCGACTGCTGCTTGGACTCCTGGGCCAGACGCTCCGATTTGGCTTCCAGCCAGCCGGAATAGTTACCCTCGTAGGGGATGCCGGCACCGCGGTCGAGTTCGAGAATCCAGCCGGCGACGTTATCCAGGAAGTAACGGTCGTGGGTGATCGCCACCACCGTGCCGGGGAAGTCGTGGAGGAAGTGCTCCAGCCAGGCCACCGAGTCGGCGTCCAGGTGGTTGGTCGGTTCGTCCAGCAGCAGCATGTCGGGGGCCGACAGCAGCAAGCGGCAAAGCGCCACGCGGCGCTTCTCGCCACCGGAGAGCACGGCGACCTTGGCGTCCCAGGCCGGCAGACGCAGGGCGTCGGCGGCGACTTCCAGTTGACGTTCGAGGTTATGGCCGTCGCTGGTTTGCAGGATCGCTTCGAGCTTGGCCTGTTCGGCGGCCAGCTTGTCGAAATCGGCATCCGGCTCGGCGTAGGCGGCGTACACTTGATCGAGACGCGCCTGGGCGTCCTTGATCGCGCTGACGGCTTCCTCCACCACTTCGCGCACGGTCTTGCTCGGGTCGAGCTGCGGCTCCTGCGGTAGGTAGCCGACATTCAGCTCAGGCATCGGCCGGGCTTCGCCGTCGAACTCGGTGTCGACGCCGGCCATGATTTTCAACAGGGTGGATTTGCCCGAGCCGTTGAGGCCGAGCACGCCGATTTTGGCGCCAGGGAAAAACGACAGGGAGATGTTCTTGAGAATTTCCCGCTTCGGCGGCACTACTTTGCTCAGCCGGTGCATGGTGTATACGTATTGAGCCATGGATAACCTGGGTGCTATGGGACAAGGGGTTGAAATGGTTGGCGGCTGTTGCGCGATCCCCCCTGAGATGGGAAATTCGCTTGCGCCGCCTGGCCGGCGAGGGCGGCAAACAGTCGGTGCTCGAAGTACCCGCGCGCATGCGGCAAAACTACCGGAATGCGTGATCCAGGGCAAACGACGCTCGTCGACCGAACTGGCACTTTGCCACGGTTATGGCATGCTAAGCGCCCTGCGCGTGCCAACTACTTAATAGTCACCGTTCACGCTCCGAGCTCAGGATTTAAGCACGTGCCCACCACGCCCGCCTCGTCGCCGCCGCGTTCTTCGCCTCAATCGCGAGCCGAGCCCCTGCGCGAGCGACGCAAAAGCACCTGGCTGGCGCTGCTGGCGTCGGTGCTCGGGTTGTTGTTGCTGACACTGGTGCCCGCCTATTTTCAACAGGATCGGCAGCCGGGCAACGTGGCGCTGCTGACCCTTTGCAGCCTGCTGGCGCTGTTCGCTCTGTATCGTCTGATACATGACCAACAGCATAGGCGCGAGCGCGAAAGCACTGCGCAAAGCGCTCAGCGGCAAGCGGTCAGTGCGCTCGGCGCCCTCGAAGAGCGGATCATGGTGACCGATCGCGACGGCGTACTGAGTTACCTCAACCCCCAGGCCGAAGCCCTGTTCGGCGTCAGCAACGCGGCGATTCAAGGCAAGAGTCTTCTGCAGCTGGTGCCGCATTTCGACGCGCAATTACTGCAAGCGCACGGATCGATTCACGAACACGGCCATGACCTGCTGGAACTCGAGCTGAACGGCGAGCCACGCTTGTTCGATATCGCCCGTAGCGATTTGCCCGAAACCGCGGGGTACGTCTGGGCGCTACGCGATATCACCGAGGACCAGCACGCCACCCGGGTGCTGCAGGAAACCCGGCGACGCTATCAGGATATCTTCGAGGGCACCGGCACCGCGCTCTGCGTGCTCGACCTCGCCGAGTTGCATCAGTATCTGCAAACCCAGCAATTGCACGACAAGGCCAGTCTCGAGCAATGGCTGCAGGCCTCGGCGGAGCGCTACGAGCGGTTGACCCGACTGGTGCAGATCACCGAAACCAACCAGGTGGCGCTGCGCCTGCTCGGCGTCGAATCGGGCGCCCAGGCAGCCGAGCATCTGCTGCGCGGCAGCCAGCCGCGCCCCGACGGCTTTCGCCAGCAGTTGCTGAGCGCGCTTATCGAAGGCGGCAAGCTGCTGGAAATGGAAACCCAGATCACCACACCGCTGGGCCATGAGCGCCATCTGTGGCTGGTGATGCGCCTGCCGGAGAATCCGCAGGATCTGCATGCCGTCACCCTGAGTATCAGCGACATCACCAGTCGCAAACGCATCGAGTTGTCGCTGATCGAGCGCGAACGCTTCTGGTCCGACGTGGTGCGCACGGTGCCCGACACCCTCTATGTGCACGATGTGCCGAACAAGCGCGTGCTGTTCAGCAATCATCGCCTCGGCCCGGACCTGGGCTACAGCGAAGCGGAAATGCTCGCCATGGGCGATGGACTCTGGGAAAAACTCCTGCACCCGGACGACTGGGAGCAGTATCGGCGCATGCGCAACCTGCAGCAGGTGGTGGCCAAGGATCAGCAACTGCATTGCCAGTTGCGCTGGCGCCATCGCGACGGCAGCTGGCACTGGTTCGATATCCGCGAGCAGGCGCTGTCCTACGACGAATCCGGCCGGGTGAGTCGCCTGATCGGCGTGGCCAAGGACATCAACGAGCAGATCATCAGCAGCGAATCGCTACGCGCCAGCGAGCAACGCTACCGGCTGCTGGCGGAAAGCATCAGCGACGTGATCTTTTCCACCGACGATCACCTGCAACTCAACTACGTCAGCCCCTCGGTGGAGCCGGTGCTCGGTTATACGCCGAACTGGGTGTTGGAGAACGGCTTCCACAGCCTGGCCACCAACCCACGGCAACTGGTCGGCATGTATGCCCTGCTGGAACGTATCCGCCATGCCCTGGGCGATCCGCAGCGCATGGCCGAGATGCGCGACCAGGTCCGCGCGCAGTTGTTTTTCTTCGACGTGCTGCGCGCCGACGACCGCAAAGTCCCGGTTGAGCTGCGCCTGATCCCGATGTGGGACGAACAGGAACGCTTCAAGGGCATGCTCGGCGTCGGCCGCGATATCAGCCTGCAACGACGCGCGGAAAAAGACCTGCGCATGGCCGCCACAGTGTTCGAACACTCCACCGCGGCGATTCTGGTCACCGACCCGGCCGGCTATATCGTCCAGGTCAACGAGGCCTTCTGTCGGGTCAGCGGTTACCGTTCGGTCGAGGTGCTCGATCAATTGCCGAACATGCTCACCGCCGACCAGCAACAGGCCACGCTCCTGCAATTCATCTTCAAGCAGCTCAACCAACGCGGCAGTTGGGAGGGCGAGGTATGGCTCAAACGCAAAACCGCGGAAAGCTTCCCGGCCTGGGTCGGCATCACCGCGGTCAAGGACGAAGACGGCGACCTGGTCAGCTACGTGTGCTTCTTCAGCGATATCAGCGAACGCAAGGCCAGCGAGCAGCGCATCCACCGCCTGGCCTACTACGACGCCCTGACCCAATTGCCCAACCGCACGCTGTTCCAGGATCGCCTGCACACCGCCCTGCAACACGGCGAGCGGCACAACACCTGGGTCGCGCTGATGTTCCTCGATCTGGACCGTTTCAAACCGATCAACGACTCCCTCGGCCACGCCGCGGGCGACCGCATGCTCAAGGAAGTGGCGATCCGCCTGACCGCCTGCGTCGATGCCGACGATACGGTGGCGCGCATGGGCGGCGACGAATTCACCCTGCTGCTGCAATCGCAGGCGCTGCGCGACGTGGCGCTGAACCGCGCCATTCATGTCGGCGAACAGATTCTCGCCAGCCTGTCCGAACCCTTTATGCTCGAAGGCCGCGAGTTCTTCGTCACCGCCAGCATCGGCATCGCCTTGAGCCCCCAGGACGGCAACGAGCTGAGCCAGTTGATGAAGAACGCCGACACGGCCATGTACCACGCCAAGGAACGCGGCAAGAACAACTTCCAGTTCTACCAGGCCGATATGAACTCCAGCGCCCTGGAGCGCCTGGAGCTGGAAAGCGACCTGCGCCATGCCCTGGAACAGAACGAATTCATGCTGTATTACCAGCCGCAATTCTCCGGCGACGGCAAGCGCCTGACCGGCGCCGAAGCCTTGTTGCGCTGGCATCACCCGCGCCGCGGTTTGGTGCCGCCAACCGATTTCATTCCGGTGCTCGAAGAGTTGGGCCTGGTGGTGCAGGTCGGCGACTGGGTGTTGCGCGAGTCCTGCCGGCAACTGCGCGAATGGCACCAGGACAAGGTCCGGGTGCCGAAGATTTCGGTCAACCTCTCGGCCCGCCAGTTTTCCGAGGGCGACCTCGACCGGCGCATCGCCGGGATTCTCGCCGACAGCGGCATACCCGCCGCCTGCCTGGAACTGGAGCTGACCGAAAGCATCCTGATGGAGGATGTGGTCAATGCCATGCAGACGCTGGCCAGCCTCAAGCGCCTCGGGGTGTGCATCGCCATCGACGACTTCGGCACCGGCTACTCGTCGCTCAACTACCTGAAGCAATTCCCCATCGACGTGCTGAAGATCGACCGCAGCTTCGTCGACGGCCTGCCCCACGGCGAACAGGACGGCCAGATCGCCCGCGCGATCATCGCCATGGCCCATAGCCTGAACCTGATGGTGATCGCCGAAGGCGTGGAAACCCTGGCCCAGCTCGACTTCCTGCGCGGCCACGATTGCGATGAGGTGCAAGGTTTCCTGCTCGGCCGACCAATGCCGGCCAACCAGTTCACCGCCCTGTTCAGCGGCGCCGCGCTGTTTATGCTCAGCTAATGTCGCAAGCGGCAAGCGGGTAGGATGGGTTAGCCGCCAGGAGGTCATGCGGCAAACCGCATTTCTGCGCGGCGTAACCCATCATGGTGGTGTACCTGCCGACGCCGTGTTGGGTTACGCGGCACCTGCCATCTGTGCTGAAGCCAAGGTTGCGCATATGCCGCTAACCTGCGCGGCCCGACCCAACCTACGAGACAACCCAACGCCGCCAAGCTGAATCCCACTTATCCGCTGGATGATCAGGCTTCATATGCCTGTTTATGCCGTATGGGGTAGAATTCGCCCCCTCCTTCTACCGCCCAGCTGATTTTTCTCAGGGGAATGCCATGTTCAGCCGTGATTTGACTATCGCCCGTTATGACGCCGAATTGTTTGCCGCGATGGAGCAAGAAGCCCAGCGTCAGGAACATCATATCGAGCTGATCGCCTCGGAAAACTACACCAGCCCGGCGGTGATGGAAGCCCAGGGTTCGGTGCTGACCAACAAGTACGCCGAAGGCTATCCGGGCAAGCGTTATTACGGCGGTTGCGAATACGTCGATATCGTCGAGCAGCTTGCAATCGATAGGGCCAAGCAGCTGTTCGGCGCCGACTACGCCAACGTCCAACCGCACTCCGGCTCGCAGGCCAACAGCGCCGTATACATGGCCCTGCTGAACACCGGCGACACCGTGCTGGGCATGAGCCTGGCCCACGGCGGCCACCTGACCCACGGCGCCAGCGTCAGCTTCTCCGGCAAGATGTACAACGCCGTGCAGTACGGCATCACCGATGCCGGCCTGATCGACTACGACGAAGTCGAGCGCCTGGCGGTCGAGCACAAGCCGAAGATGATCATCGCCGGCTTCAGCGCCTACTCCCAGGTGCTGGACTT
>NZ_CAMPHN010000198.1 GCF_946885885.1 uncultured Pseudomonas sp. | reverse complement strand
TCGGCGACAAGATCGAAGTGTTCGAAAAAGTCCAAGTGGCTCGCAGCCTGTAACAACAGTAGCTGCAAGCTTCAAGCGGCAAGCTTCAAGAGGTGGCTCTCCAGCCGGCTGATTGAGCTTGCCGTTTGGCTTTGTGGCAGACAATTTCATCGCTTGCAGCTTGCAGCTTGCAGCTTGCAGCTTGCAGCTTGCAGCTTGCAGCTTGAGGCAGATTTATGGCCAAAGAATATAGCCGTGCCCAGCGTATCGGCGACCAGATGCAGCGCGAGCTGGCGCAGTTGATCCGTCTGGAAGTCAAAGACCCGCGTCTCGGTGGGTTGGTGACCGTCACCGCGGTGGACGTCAGCCGCGATGCCAGCCACGCCAAGGTGTTCGTCACCGTCATGGGCGGCAACGTCGAGGACGATCCGGAGCGCGTGGCACAGAGCATCAAGGTGCTCAACGATGCCAGCGGGTTCCTGCGCATGCAGCTGGGCAAGGCGATGAAGCTGCGCAGCGTGCCGCACCTGCGTTTCCACTATGACGAAAGCGTCATCCGTGGTGCCCAGTTGTCGGCGTTGATCGAGCGTGCGGTCAACGAAGACAGCGCCCATGGCGATGCCAAGACCGAGTCCGAGGAGTAAGCGCGTGGCTCAGGTGAAACGTATTCGTCGCGCGGTCGACGGCATCATCCTGCTGGATAAGCCGCGCGGCTTCAGCTCCAATGCGGCGTTGCAAAAAGTCCGTTGGCTGCTCAACGCCGAGAAGGCCGGGCACACCGGTAGCCTCGACCCCTTGGCCACTGGCGTATTGCCGCTGTGCTTCGGCGAGGCGACCAAGTTCTCGCAGTATCTGCTGGACGCCGATAAAGGCTATGAAACCCTGATGCAATTGGGCGTCACCACCACCACCGCGGATGCCGAGGGTGAAGTGTTGGAGCGCCGCCCGGTGACCGTTGGTCGCGCGGAGATCGAAGCGTTATTGCCGCGTTTTCGCGGTGAAATCAGCCAGATACCGCCGATGTACTCGGCTTTGAAACGCGACGGGCAGCCTCTGTACAAGCTCGCCCGTGCCGGTGAAGTAGTGGAGCGCGAGCCGCGTTCTGTTACTATTGCGCGCCTGGAATTATTGAGCTGCGAGGCGGAGCAGGCGCGCCTCGCGGTCGACTGCAGCAAAGGCACCTATATCCGTACCCTGGTCGAGGACATCGGCCAATTGCTCGGTTGCGGTGCCCACGTTGCGGAATTGCGCAGAACCAAGGCCGGTCCTTTCGATTTGAGCCGCACCGTGACGCTCGAAGAGCTGGAGCGCGTGCATGCCGAAGGCGGTAACGAAGCTGTCGATCGGTTTCTTCTGCCGGTCGATAGCGGCCTGCAACATTGGCCGTTGCTGCAGTTCTCCGAGCACAGTTCGTTCTACTGGTTGCAAGGGCAACCGGTACGCGCACCGGAAGCGCCGAAGTTCGGCATGGTACGGGTGCAAGATCACAACGGTCGCTTTATCGGTATCGGTGAAGTGAGCGAGGACGGGCGCATAGCGCCGCGTCGATTGATTTCAACCAAGGCCTAGGCCGGTTGATAAAGAACTCGGTCGGTTTGACCGTGGCGTCGGCGAAGTTTTCGTCGGCGTATCGAGGGTGGCTGTTAATAGGCACGGTCATACCTCACTTTAAAACACGGGAAGCGATTCCCGGCCTATTGGAATGGTTGCTCCGGCAGCTGTTTCCTAACCGAGAGGATGCCCACATGGCACTCAGCGTTGAAGAAAAAGCCCAGATCGTTAACGACTACAAGCAAGCTGAAGGCGACACCGGTAGCCCGGAAGTGCAAGTTGCACTGCTGTCCGCCAACATCAACAAGCTGCAAGGCCACTTCAAGGCCAACGGTAAGGACCACCACTCGCGTCGTGGCCTGATCCGTATGGTCAACCAGCGTCGTAAGCTGCTGGATTACCTGAAGGGCAAGGACACCAGTCGTTACAGCGCCCTGATCGGTCGCCTGGGTCTGCGTCGCTAAGCAATGCTTATGCGTAGCTGACTGCCGAAGCTGGAAGTGGGGTATAGCCCTGCTTCCAGCTTTTGCGTTTCAGTGATGTATGTTTTGGACAGCATGCGGGTTCGACTCCCGTAGCCGCCCACCCATTTTGCAAGAACGCTTGGCCGGCACCGATGCCGGCCGAGCGGATGTGATAACCGCTTTCCCCAAGGCAATAAAGAGAAGGAAAACACCGTGAACCCGGTAATCAAGAAGTTCCAGTTCGGTCAATCGACCGTTACCCTCGAGACTGGCCGTATCGCCCGTCAAGCCTCCGGCGCAGTGCTGGTCACCGTCGACGACGACGTCGCCGTACTGGTTGCCGTAACCGGCGCCAAGACCGCCGATCCGAGCAAAGGCTTTTTCCCGCTGTCGGTGCACTATCAGGAAAAAACCTACGCGGCCGGTAAGATCCCCGGCGGTTTCTTCAAGCGTGAAGCGCGCCCGAGCGAAAAAGAAACCCTGACCTCGCGTCTGATCGACCGTCCGATCCGTCCGCTGTTCCCGGAAGGTTTCCAGAACGAAGTGCAGGTCATCTGCACCGTGATCTCCACCAGCAAGAAGACCGATCCGGATATCGCCGCAATGATCGGCACCTCGGCCGCCCTGGCCATTTCCGGCATCCCGTTCAACGGCCCGATCGGTGCCGCTCGCGTGGCCTTCCACCCGGAAACCGGCTACCTGCTGAACCCGACTTACGAGCAGCTCAAGGCGTCCAGCCTGGACATGGTCGTAGCCGGTACCAAAGACGCCGTGCTGATGGTCGAATCCGAAGCCAAAGAGCTGACCGAAGACCAGATGCTGGGCGCCGTATTGTTCGCCCATGACGAATTCCAGGCCGTGATCCAGGCCGTCACCGAGCTGGCCGCCGAAGCCGCCAAGCCGACTTGGGACTGGCAGCCGAAAGCGGAAAACACCGCGCTGCTCAATGCGATTCGCAGCGAGTTCGGCGAAGCGATTTCCCAGGCTTACACCATCATCATCAAGCAGGACCGTTACGCGCGTCTGGGCGAGCTGAAAGATCAGGTCGTCGCCAAGTTCTCCGGCGAAGAAGGCCAGCCGTCCGCCGGCGAAGTGAAGGACGCGTTCGGCGAAATCGAATACCGCACCGTGCGCGAGAACATCGTTAACGGCAAGCCGCGTATCGACGGCCGCGACACCCGCACCGTGCGCGGCCTGAACATCGAAGTCGGCGTGCTGGCCAAGACCCACGGTTCGGCCCTGTTCACCCGTGGCGAAACCCAGGCCCTGGTGGTTGCCACCCTCGGCACCGCGCGTGATGCACAGCTGCTCGACACCCTCGAAGGCGAGAAGAAAGATCCCTTCATGCTGCACTACAACTTCCCGCCGTACTCGGTCGGTGAGTGTGGTCGCATGGGCGCCACCGGTCGCCGCGAAATCGGCCACGGTCGTCTGGCCCGTCGTTCCGTTTCCGCCATGCTGCCGAGCGCCGACGAGTTCCCGTACACCATTCGTGTGGTGTCGGAGATCACCGAGTCGAACGGTTCCAGCTCCATGGCCTCGGTCTGCGGCGCGTCCCTCGCGCTGATGGACGCCGGTGTGCCGATGAAGGCACCGGTTGCCGGTATCGCCATGGGCCTGGTCAAGGAAGGCGAGAAGTTCGCCGTACTGACCGACATCCTCGGCGACGAAGATCACCTCGGCGACATGGACTTCAAAGTTGCCGGTACCGCCAAAGGCGTAACCGCGCTGCAGATGGACATCAAGATCCAGGGCATCACCGAAGAAATCATGGAAATCGCTCTGGGCCAGGCCCTGGAAGCGCGCCTGAATATCCTCGGCCAGATGAACCAGGTGATCGCCCAGTCGCGCAGCGAGCTGTCGGCCAACGCGCCGACCATGATCGCGATGAAGATCGATCAGGACAAGATTCGCGACGTGATCGGCAAAGGCGGCGCGACCATCCGTGCCATCTGCGAAGAAACCAAGGCGTCGATCGATATCGAAGACGACGGTTCGATCAAGATCTTCGGCGAAACCAAGGAGGCGGCCGAGGCCGCGCGTCAGCGCGTTCTGAGTATCACCGCGGAAGCCGAGATCGGCAAAATCTACGTCGGCAAGGTCGAGCGCATCGTCGACTTCGGCGCCTTCGTCAACATCCTTCCAGGTAAGGACGGCCTGGTGCATATCTCGATGCTCAGCGATCAGCGCGTCGAGAAGGTCACCGACGTCTTGAAAGAAGGTCAGGAAGTCAAGGTACTGGTACTGGACGTGGACAACCGCGGCCGTATCAAGCTGTCGATCAAGGACGTCGCAGCAGCTGAAGCCTCCGGCGCCTAATCGCCCGACTGTTTCACTAGGAGGGCCCCTTGCGGGCCCTCTTTTTTTGCACGGACAATACAACCGATTAGCGGGCTGCCGTTCAGCCCCTCCCATCTGGAAGGCCACGCTTATGGACAAGACTCTCTGCCGTTACCATCCCGCGCAGCCTGCGACCTGGCAATGCATCCCCTGCGAGCGCAGTTATGGCGATTGCTGCATTCCCTTGAATGCCGATGCCCCCGAGGAGACCCCGGGCTGTCCGCTGTGCAACGGCCAATTGCAGTTCCTAGGTGCGGCCAACACCGCTCAACCGTTCTGGGAGCGGATTCCCAAATTCTTCTTCTATGCGCTGCAAAGCGGGCCGCTGGCGTTTGCCGCGCTGCTGGCCGTGGCCGGCCTGTTTATGCCGCGCTCGATCATACTCTGGGGCATTTTATTCAGCATCGCGACCAAGTATTTCCATAGCGTGATCGAAGCCAGCAGTCAGGCGGACGGCCAAGCACCGAGCCTGCTCAGCGCCTTCAGTGGCGAAGGTTTCAGTCTGTTCTTCAAGCAACTGGCGGTGTTTCTGATCGCCTTCGGCGCCCTGTGGCTGGCCGCTGATTTCAACAGCGAGGCGATCTACTGGGCGGTGAATATCGGCATTCTGTTGGTGCTGCCGGCCAGCATCATCCGTCTGGCCTTGGACAAGGAGTTGGGCTCGGCGCTCAGCCCGGAACAAGTCGGTCAGGTGATCGGTGCAATGGGCTGGCGCTACCTGATTCTGTGCGCCTTTCTGTTCATCCTTTGGCAATCGCCGAGCTGGGTCACCTATATGCTCTCCAGCGGCCTGCCCCAGGTGGTGTTGATGCCGATCGCGACTTTTCTATTCGCCTATTTCGGCGTGGTGATGTGCGCCATGATGGGCTATGCGGTCTTCCAATATCAGGGTGCCCTGGGCTATGTGATCGCCGACGAGAACGGTCAGGCGGCCTATCCGGCCACCGAGTTCCAGCGGCGTCGCGCCTTGGCGCAAGCCGAGATCCGCCTCAAGGAAGGGCAGAGCGGCCAGGCCCTGGAAACCTTGAGTAGCGCCTTGCAGCGCGATGCCGAGGATCTCAAGCTGAACGAGCGTTTCCACCAACTGCTGTTCGGCCTGCGCGATCGCGAGCGCTGCTTGCACCACCTCGCCCATTACCTGCCGTTGGCCGCCAACCAGAACCCGCCTTTGGCCGCCACGGCGCTGCTCAACGCCCGTCAACTGAAGGTCGATTACCTACCGGACAATGCCTTGGTCTGTGAGCGCCTGGCCGAGGCCCTGCTGCAGCGCCATAAAACCCGCGAGGCCTTGAGTTTGTTGCGTAACCTGCATCAGCGCTTCCCGGACTATCCGGATATTCCCCGCGCCTACCTGCTCGCCGCCCGCGGCTTTGCCGAGGGATTGGGCCAAGTGGAGCCCGCGCAGAAGTTGCTGACCTTTATCCGCGCACGTTATCCGCAATCGCCGCTGCTCGCCGAAGTGAGTCGCTTGCAGGCCACATTGAGCAAATTGGCCAGCCAGGCCTAACAGGCCGTTGAAAAACTACCTGCGTTGGCAATACTTCGTTAAAAACGGCCTCAAAATGCTCATTTACAGCAGTAAACTCCGCTTTTTCGGCCGTTTTTGCCTTGTCTTACCTGTCTCGGCTCGGGCTTCCTGCTTCGCTCTACCTCCTGCATCCATGCAGTCGTCGCCTACGTTTTTTCAACGGCCTGCTAAGGGAGTCGGCTTCGTGCAATTTGCCAGGGATATTTCCTCCGAGCATGCAGATTGCACGAGAAAGGCAGTCTTGTACTGATTCTAACTGACTGATTTTTATTGGTTTATTTGGCTGGATCGAGCTGGCACAGGGCTTGCGACTAATCCTTACGAGACTGCAGCTTGGAATAGCTGCAGATTGTCTAGGATGTGCAGGAGTCGATAACCATGAAAAAGCCAATCAGTCATTTTGTTGTTGCTGCAACGACCGCGACCGTCCTTGGGCTGGCGTTGGCAGGGAGTGCATTCGCCGAGACTGGCCAAGCTGTGCAGCCCACCATGTTGGCTACCAATGACACCATGGACAAAGCCGGTGAAGTCGTATCCGACACCTGGATCACCAGTAAAGTGAAGTCGACATTTTTGGCCGACGACAGCCTTAGCGGCATGGATATCAAGGTCGAAACCAATAAAGGTGTGGTATCCCTCTCCGGTGTCGTCGACAGCGAGGCCGAGCGCGATTTGGCCGTTTCCAAGGCCCGAGAAATCAAAGGTGTTACTGCAGTGTCTGCGGACGGTCTGAAAACCACCGAATGATTAAGTGCAAGCATGCACGCTACTCAACGATGAGGACAGGCATATGAATTCCGATGTGTTCAAAGGTAAATGGAAGCAGCTTACCGGCGGTATCAAAGAGCGCTGGGGCAAACTGACCGATGACGATCTGGACGTAGCCGAAGGCCACACCGAGTATTTAGTGGGCAAGCTGCAAGAGCGTTACGGTTGGAGTAAGGAAAAGGCTGAGGAAGAAGTGAACGATTTCAGCAATAAGCTTTAACCAGTCGTGCGCCAAAGCCCCCGGGTCATGCCTGGGGGCTTTTTGCGTTCAGCGGCGCAGGTGCTGGCGGTACAAGCTCAATTGCTCGGTCTGTTCGGCTTGCGGGTAGGCGCTGGTCAAGAACTGCGCCAGTTCGCTGAGGCCGGGGAAGTCCTCCTGTTTGCCCAGCAGCTTGGCCAGCTGCAGCGTCAGGGCCGGCAGGCTGGCGGGGCGCTGGCCGGTTTGGCTGAGTCGGCGCCAGGTACTCAGGGCCAAAGGCGCTTGGCTCGCGCGCAGCAGACGCTGCAACAGGTGCAGTTGCACGGCCGGATGCTGCAACACGCGGTGCTGGGCATTGCCGCTGTCCTGCGCCAGACGCTGCAGCAAAGGCAGGTTGGCCGGTTGCTCCGGCAGTTTGAACAGCTGTTGCAGTACGGCGCTCAGCAGCGCTTTGTCCTGGCGATTGAGGGCCAGCGGGTATAGCCGCTCCAGCAGTGCCAGACGGGCGGGATAGCGTTCCAGCATGGCGAGTCCGCGGCTGGCGGCCTGTTCGAGGGAGAAGGCGCCGATCAATTGATCCAAGCCCG
>NZ_CAMPHN010000197.1 GCF_946885885.1 uncultured Pseudomonas sp. | reverse complement strand
CACCCACGCATCGCTTATGCGGCTTGATTTGGTGTATTTGATTGCCGGGTTAATACTACTCACCAACCGCTTAAGAGGGGCACGCATATCCAGTGCTCAACAAACGGCGCAATGCATAACAGCGAAATATTTTCCCTTAACCCGCGCCACTGCAATTACGCCGCAATACCCAGCCCCCTATTCCAGGCCATATCGCAGGCATAACTGCTCGGCGTAATCGCGCCACGCGGATAAAATCGCTTGCTGGTCAAGCGTTGAATTATCGAAGACTTCCGCCAGTGCCGCCCGGAAGTCTGCCAGGGTGTTAGGCGCCCCATATTCCGCCCGGGTTAAACGCTGTCGACAGAACGTGCGCCAGCGCTCCTGCTCTTGCGTTGTAAGGCTTGACGCGAAGTTACGTGCGCGGTAACGAAATAATAATTCCGGTAGCCGCGCATCATCGAACGGCCAAACTTCCTGGGCCAATCGCCGGGGTTCGGCACGCCGCACCTGTTCGCATAAACGACGATCGCGATCGCCGATAAAACCGTCATATAGCTGCTGTTCGGGATCGTCGCAGGCTGGGAACTCTTCTTCGCCATAAATTTCGCCGAGTTTGCCCTGCCATTGGCCCGCGGAGTCGCACAGTTGCCCGGCACGCAGCTGGCAGGCGGCGATATCCACTTGCAAACGCTGCCGATCCTCGTCGCGCAGCACATTTAACGGCGCCAATACCGGACAGCGGTTGATATGTAACAACTTCAAGGGCACGGGCAGTTCGCCTTCGGCCAATTGATCGCGGCGGGTATATAAACGACGGCGCAGTGTTGCGCCATCTTCCTCGAGCAAGGGCATGTGATCGGCATGCAGATCGCAGACTATCAAGGCATTGCGATTACGCGGGTGCCAGGCCAGCGGTAGAACCACCGCCAGATAATGCCGGGTGCCGGCAAAGCGCCCGGATATATGCACCATTGGCTGCAACAAGCGCACGGCATCGAGCACCCGTTGCTTACTGCGCAATTGGTAGAGGTAGTCGTAGAGTTTCGGCTGCTTACTGCGGATCAAGCGCGCCAAGGCGATAGTCGCCCGCACATCCGACAGGGCGTCGTGGGCCTGGCCGTGCTCGATGCCATTGGCCGCGGTGAGCAATTCCAACTTGAGGCTGACCCGCCCCTCGACCTCGGGCCAGACGATGCCCTCTGGACGCAAGGCATAAGCGGTACGTATCAGGTCGATCAAATCCCAACGGCTGTTACCACCCTGCCATTCCCGGGCATAGGGGTCGAAGAAGTTGCGATAGAGGCTGTAGCGGGTCACTTCGTCGTCGAAGCGCAGGCTGTTGTAGCCGACGCCGCAGGTTCCCGGCAGCGACAATTCGGCATGCACCCGGCTCATGAACTCGGCCTCGCCAAGGCCGCTCTGAGCCAGTTTTGCCGGGGTGATGCCGGTGACCAGACAGGCCGCCGGGTGGGGCAGGATATCGTCGCTGGGCTGACAATAGATATTCAGCGGCTCGCCGATTTCATTGAGGTTTTCGTCGGTGCGTATCCCGGCGACCTGCAACGGGCGATCGCGCCGCGGATCGATACCGGTGGTTTCGTAGTCGTACCAGAAGAGGCTGGAGGTCACGGCTTTATCCTGAGTCGAAGGCATCGGCAGTCTATCATTCAAGGAAGCGATGGCCCGCCAGCCGCAGAACTTTGATCCAGCTCACGCTCGGCAACCGTCCAGCGCCTTGTAGGCCATATGCCACTAAGGCTACAGTTGTCATCCCTCCCCACTCTTGCACAAGGACGCCCCTGATGAGTGACTCGATAGCCCCCAATCCCTACGCAGCCCCGACCAGCCAATTGCAGGAAACCGGCAAAAACGACGGTCAGGCATTGAGCATCGAAGAAGCACTGAGCCGCGGTTACGACTTCAATATCGGCGATTTGATCGGCGAAGCCTGGCAACGCACCAAAGGCACCAAGGGCATCATCATCGGCGGTTTCATTGCATTCTACGCAGTGCTGCTGGTGGTCTCCTTCATCCTGGGCGGAATTCTCGGCCTGGTCGGCCTGGCTGGCGGGGAAAGCTTTAGCGTCGTCGGCATGGTTACTGAAATAGTGATCGGCATCCTGGCCTCGGCTTTGGCCTACCCCTTTATGGCTGGCATCAATATGGTCGGCATTCGCCGCGCGGCCGATCAACCGATCAGCTTCAACGAAATCTTCAGCCACTTCGGCCGCACCGTGCCGCTGCTGATCACCGCAGTGATCATGATGGCGCTGGTTTACCTGGGCATGATTCTGCTGCTGATTCCCGGCCTCTACCTGTCCATCGCCTATATCCTGGCGATCCCTCTGGTGGTCGAGCGCGGTTTGTCGCCGTGGCAAGCACTGGAAGCCTCGCGCAAGGCGATCACCCAACACTGGTTCAAGGTCTTCGGCCTGTTCCTGCTGCTGGGCCTGATCACCATGCTCAGTGCGATCCCCCTGGGTATCGGCCTGGTTTGGACCATCCCGCTGATGATCATCGCCATGGGCATTCTGTATCGCACCATCTTCGGTGTTCTGCCGGCCGCTCAGTGAGTTCCGCCTGAAAAATACGTTAAGCCACGAGTCAGCTTCTGCTGACTCGGTTGCTTACCTGCCCGCTGCTGGCTAGCATCGGGCTTTCTCCGACGCAGTCCGCTGATGCCGCCTACAGCCTTACCCTCTTATTCGCGTGCTCCGCTATCCTCCGAGCAGCCTTCGGCAGCGCCGCTGGATACCCGCTTTCACGTGGAAACCCCGGAAGCCATCGATCTGGTTCTGCGCCCAGCGGGGCTGGTGCCGCGCGCGCTGGCCTTCAGCATCGACCTGGCGATTCGTGGCGCGGCGCTCGGGGTCATTTATATCGTGCTCGGTTTGCTCGGCCAGTTCGGCATGGGCCTGGCGACCATCCTGCTGTTTCTCGTCACCTGGTGGTACATGGTGCTGTTCGAGGTGTTCAACCAGGGCCGCTCGCCCGGCAAGCAGATGCTCGGCCTGCGCGTGGTGCACGACGACGGCACGCCGGTCGGCTGGGCGGCGTCGTTGACCCGCAATCTGCTGCGCTTCGTCGATATCCTGCCGTTCGGCTACACCCTGGGCATCCTCAGCTGCCTCAACCACCCGGCATTCAAACGCCTCGGCGATATGGCCGCCGGTACCCTGGTGGTCTACCGCGACACACCGCCGACGCGCCCCAATCTGCCGCAGGCCGAGGCCGCGCGCGCGCCTTTTGTCCTCAACCTGGCCGAGCAGCGCGCCATGCTCGGCTTCGCCGAACGCGCCGAAGGCCTGTCCAGCGCCCGTCGCGCCGAGCTGGCGGCGATTATCGCCGAGCCGCTGCAAGTTCCCGCGGAGCTCGCCGAACGACACATCCATGGCATTGCCCATGGTTTGCTGGGGCCGACATGAAACAGAGCCTGTTCGAACAGCGCCACCAAGCCGATTGGCATGCCTTCGCCGAGTTGCTCGACAGCCTCGAACGCGGCAAAGCCGACAACCAGGCATGCAAGGGTTTCGCCGCCGACTACCGGCGTCTGTGTCAGCAGTTCGCTCTGGCCCAGGCGCGTGGCTATAGCAGCCATTTGATCGAGCAGTTGCAACACCTGGTGTTGCGCGGCCACCAGCAGTTCTACCGCCATCGCAGCCCCTTGGCGGCGCAGTTGATCGGTTTCGTCCTGGCCGGTTTCCCGCGACTGGTGCGCGCCGAATGGCGCTGCGTGACCGCCGCCAGCCTGGTGTTTTTCGGCAGCCTGCTGGGCATGGCCTTATTGGTCTATCTGTTCCCCGAGTTGATCTACAGCCTGGTCGACCCCGAACAAGTGGCCAACATGGAGGAAATGTACGACCCCGATGCTCGGCGCATCGGTCGTTTCAGCGAACGCGATTCGGGCGACGACTGGATGATGTTCGGCTTCTACATCATGAACAACATCGGCATCGCCTTTCAGACCTTCGCCAGCGGCCTGCTATTCGGCCTCGGCAGCCTGTTCTTCCTGCTGTTCAACGGCCTGATGATAGGCGCGGTGGCGGGCCATCTGACGCAGATCGGCTACAGCGAAACCTTCTGGTCGTTCGTCATCGGCCATGGCGCCTTCGAGCTGACCGCCATCGCCCTGGCCGGCGCCGCCGGTTTCAAGCTCGGCGGTGCGCTGCTGGCGCCGGGACGTCTGCCGCGCAGCGAGGCCTTGCGTCTTGCGGCGGGCCATAGCGTGCGTTTAGTCGGAGGGGCCACCGTATTTCTGTTGCTGGCGGCCTTTATCGAGGCCTACTGGTCGTCGATGACTCTGGCCAGCCCAACGGTCAAATACGTCGTCGGGGCATTTTTATGGTTGGCGGTGCTGGCCTATCTGTCGCTCGCCGGACGAGGTGAGCATGCGCCTGACTGATGCCAGCGTGGCGATTCGCCCGCGTAGCGCTTGGGAGGCGCTGGACCTCGGCGTACTGCTCGCACGCCGGCATGCCGGGCTGTTGATGGCCAGCTGGGCGCTGGTGACCCTGCCACTGTTCGCCCTGCTCTGCCTGCTGCTGTGGCGGCACCCCGGTTGGGCGATCTTCCTGTTCTGGTGGCTGAAACCGGCGTACGAGCGGCTGCCGCTGTATATCCTCTCGCACGCCCTGTTCGGCGATACGCCCACTGTCAAACAGGCGCTCAAGGCCCTGCCCGGCCTGCTCAAGCCGCAGTTGTTGGCCAGCCTGACCTGGCGCCGCCTGAGCCCGACGCGCAGCTTCGACCTGCCGGTATTGCAGTTGGAGGGCTTATCCGGCGCGGCCCGCAACCAACGCCTGGTGGTCCTGGGCCAACGCGACGCCGGCGCCGCCACCTGGTTGACCGTGGTCGGCATGCACCTGGAGGGCGCCCTGTGGCTGGGCTTGGTCACCTTGTTCTATATGCTGCTGCCGGCGCAGATCGAACTGGACTGGAGCTGGAAAAGCCTGATCGAGGCGGCAACGGGCGAGTGGCTGTGGCTCGAACACCTGTCCAACCTGCTGTATGTGCTGGTGCTGATCGTCTGGGAGCCGGTGTACGTGGCCTGCGGCTTCACCCTCTACCTGAACCGGCGCACAGCCCTGGAAGCCTGGGATATCGAACTGGTGTTCCGCCAACTGCGCCAGCGCCTGACCGGCGTGGCCTACGCCCTGATCCTCGGCTGCGGTTTGCTGCTCTTGCAAGCGCCGGCTCCGGCCTTGGCGGCCGAGGCATCGAGCAGTTGCCCATTACCCGTCGAGGACCCCATAGGTCCGGACGCCGAACGCCTGCTCAAGCAATCGCTGACCAGCCAGGCCGCGCAACAGAGCATCGCGCAACTGCTCGACGAGCCGCCGTTCGAGAACCGCGAGGTGGTCACCCTCTGGCGCTTCGGCGAAGAACGAAAAGCCGAGGAAGTCGACGAGGAAACCATCAAGGCACTGATCGAGAAGTTCCTCAAGCTGGGCGAATTCTGGAAAAGCATCGAAATAGTCGCCCTGGTATTCGAGGTGCTGCTCTGGGCCGCCTTGTTAAGCCTTCTAGCGCTGGTGATCTGGCGTTACCGCGACTGGCTGAGTACCTTCGCGGGGCGCCTGGGTTTACCGGCGAGACGCAAAAAATACCTGCCGCCGAGCCAGCTGTTCGGCCTTGAAGTGGCACCGGAAACCTTGCCCGACGATGTCGCCGGCGAAGTCGAACGGCTCTGGGGCGAACAGCCCCGTGCCGCGCTCGGCCTGCTTTATCGCGCCCTGCTCAGCCGCTTGCTGCACGACTACCGCCTGCCGCTGAAAAGCGCCTACACCGAGGCCGAAGTGCTGCGCCTGGTGCAAACGCTCGAACAGGACCCACTCAGCCAGTTCAGCCAGGTGCTGACCCTGCACTGGCAGAACCTCGCCTACGGCCATCGGCTGCCACCCGAGACACTCAAACCGGCCTTGTGTCAGGACTGGCGCAACCTGTTCGGCCCAGGGGTGCAGGCATGAGTCGGCGCCTTCAGTTTCTGCTCGGTGGCTTGCTTCTACTCTGCCTGGGAGGGCTCGGCAGCTACCTGCTGAGCATTGCCGAGCCCTATCAGGAAACCATCAAGCACGGCCCGGCCCCCGAGGTCGCCGCCAACCCCTACCTAGCCGCCGAGCATTTCCTCCGCGCCCAGGGCATCCAGGTGCAGCACGCCGATGGTCTGGAGGTGCTGAACGAGCTGCCCAGCGTCGGCCAAACCCTATTGCTGCTCGGCGACCGTAAGAACATCAGCGCGCGGCAAAACCAGCGTCTGCTGGAGTGGGCCGCCAAAGGCGGGCACCTGCTGGTGGTCGCCGAACGCCTATGGGATGAAGACGAGGAAGAAAGCGGCGACCTGCTGCTCGATCAGTTGGGCATTCAGCAGTACCTCGCCGAAGACCTCGAGGACGAAGAAGGCGACGCCGAGGCGGATACCGAGGAATCGCAGACCGAAGTAGAAGCCAGCGCCGATAGCGAAGCGCCGGTCGACACGGAGCAAGCCGGCGAAGCCAATCGCTACCCCGAACTGACCCAGCTGTACCTGGAAAACGAAGACGCCCCGGCTTATATCGACTTCGACACCGAATACCACCTCTACGACAGCGAAGACCGCGCCCACGTCTGGGCCAACAGCGGCGCCGCGACCCACTTGTTGCAGCTGTATCACGGCGAAGGATTGATCAGCGTATTAACCGACAGCTGGATCTGGCAAAACCGGCAGATCGGCGAATACGACCATGCCTGGCTGCTCTGGTACCTCAGCCAGGACAGCGCGGTGACCCTGGTCTACCGCGCCGAACGCGACGACCTGTTCAGCCTGCTGTTGCGCAACTTCCCCGAGGCGCTGACGGCGCTGGCCCTGCTGATCGTGCTGACGCTCTGGTATACCGGCGTGCGCCAGGGTCCACTGCAACTGCCGGTCAGCCTGAGCCGCCGTAAATTGCAGGAACACGTGCGCGGCAGTGCCGACTTTTTGCTCAGACGCTGCGGCCAGCAAAGCCTGCTGCAAGGTTTGCAACAGGATATTCAACGCCGCGCACGCCGCCGCCATCCCGGTTTCGAGCGTCTCGGCGTCGCCGAACAATGGCACGTGCTGGCCCGTATGAGCCGCTTGCCGTCCAGCGCCATCAGCCAAGCCATGCGGCCGCTGCCGGAAAAATCGCTACCCGCCGCCGAATTCACCCGCCAGGTCGCCCACCTGCAAACCCTTAGGAACGCCCTATGAGCGAAGACACTCGCGAAGTCACCAGCAGCTCGGCAGATGCGCCGCTCGCTACGCAAACCGTCGCATCCGGCGCGCCCCCCACCCCACCGCCGTCGCAGCGCCAACGCGCCAGTCAGTTGGCCCAGGCGCTGCGTCAGGAGTTGCAGAAGGCGGTGGTCGGCCAGACCTCGGTGATCGACGACGTGCTCACCGCGCTGATCGCCGGCGGCCACGTGCTGGTCGAAGGCGTACCCGGTCTCGGCAAAACCCTGCTGGTGCGTGCCCTGGCGCGCTGTTTCGGCGGCGAGTTCGCGCGTATCCAGTTCACCCCGGACCTGATGCCCAGCGATGTCACCGGCCATG
>NZ_CAMPHN010000196.1 GCF_946885885.1 uncultured Pseudomonas sp. | reverse complement strand
ACATGCGCAGGTAATCGATAGTGCGGCCGAAGCCATCCTGCAGTTGTGTGTCCATCCGTCCTCCGATGCCTGTATTGCCGTAGCCCGGATGCAATCCGGGGAATTGCGCGTCTGTAAATTGCTCCCGGATTGCATCCATCTATGGACTCCTCCCGTTTGCCAGTTTCGTAGCCTGGATTAGCGCCAGCGTAATCCGGGGGGAACGGTTTCCCGGATTACGCCTAGGCTAATCCAGGCTACGGGTTAGATAGACGCCTCGACGGGGAACGATCATCAACCATCGCGGCTAAAGCCCCTCCCACGGAGGATCTGCGCTCCCGTAGCCCGGATGCAATCCGGGGAATTTGTGTGCCGACCAGACCGCTCCCCGGATTGCATCCGGGCTACAGAACTGCGATCCAGATATAGCGATGGTGGATGAAAAAGGCGTCATCCACCCTACCTGTTCGCGACTGTTGCTATTGCAGCAGCGGCGAATCGGCGCCCTGCAGCTGAATGCCGACGATATCCGCCGCGCCGATCAGGGTTTGCAGGTACTGGGCCACGGCTTTCTGCCATACGCCCTGCTCCAGCAGTGCGCGAATGGAGCCGGCGACCATTTCGTAGGGCAGCGTCTTGCCTTCCAGGCGTTGGTCGATGCTGACCACATGCCAGCCATAGCGGCTTTCGATCGGTTGGCTGGCCAGCCCTGCCGGCAGTTTGAACAGCTGACGTTCGAACTCGGGCACAGTCTGGCCCTTGCTGATCTGCCCCAGGGAACCGGCCTGAGCTTTGGACGGGCAGGCCGAATGGGCTTGCGCCAGTTCGGCGAAACGGCCGGGATCTTCCTGCAGCAAGGCCAGCAGGCTTTCCGCCTGGTCTTTCGCCAGGCTACGGGCCTCGGCGTCTTCCGGCGCGCATTCGAGCAGGATATGCCGCACGGCCAGCAAGGGCGCGGTGGCATAACGGCTGCTGTTGTGTTGGTAGTAACGCTGGCAACTCGCTTCGTCGCATTCGGGCAGTAGCACTTCCCGCTCGATCAGCAGCGCGGTCGCGGCTTCTTCTTCGCTCTGCCCGGGGGCGGGCGTCACGCTCAGGCCCAGTTCGATGATGCGTTGCTGCAACAGCTCGCGGATCACCAGCGCCTGGGCGGCGAGAAACAATGCCTCCTCGCGGCTTTCTGCCGGGTGATATTGCAGCTCCTGGGCCATGGCTTCGGGGGCGATGGTCACCCCATTGACCCGGATGCGCGGCCATTCCTGCTCGCTGCTGGCGATCAGCAGCGGTTCGGCGCTGTGCTCGAGCACCGCGCTCGCGGCAAGCACTGCCGGTTCCTGGGCCAATTCAGTTTCCAGCACGACGGCGGGCGGCGCTTTTACCTCGCCACAACCGCCCTGCCCCGCATTGCTACCACCACATCCGCATGCCATGACCTGTTCCTCGATTCGTGGAGCGGCTGCCGTATTCCGACAGCCGCTCGTTGTTTGCCGCTATTCCGCTTGTTCGGTCTTTACGCTGTTCAGCTCGGCTTCCGGCTCGTCGGCCGTAGGCCGCGATTCGGGCGCCTGTTGCTGTACCACGGGGGCATCGACCCGCTCGTCGAGCGACTGCTTCTGTCCACCGCAACCGCCCTGTCCCGCATTACCGCCACCGCATCCACATCCCATGATCGTTACCTCATTGATTATTGATCGAGCACCCGACGTGCCCGGCCGGTGCTTTGCGCCAGCCGGGGCAAGGGCTCAGGCATCCTTGGCTTTCAAGGCATAACCGGGCACCGGCTGCGCCGGCGCTTCGCGAACCGGCTCCTCGAACTGGCGCCCCTTCGGCGACCGTGACGCGACCGGGCGCACGCCCTTCTGCCGGACGATCTGGTAGCGCCGGCCCAGGTACCACACCGGCGCGCTGACGATGTGCACCAGGCGGGTGAAGGGAAACAGCACGAACAAGGTCAGGCCGAGGAACACGTGCAGCTTGTAGACCAGCGCCACCGGCGCGATGGAGGCCGCGGCCGCCGCCGGTTGCAGGGTCACGGTGTACTGCGCCCAGTTGGCCAACATCACCATTACCGAACCATCCATATGGCCGGTCGAAGCGACTATGGTCAGCAGGCCCAGAACCAACTGCACCAACAGCACGACCAGCACCAGGATGTCCGAGGTGCTGGAGCTGGCCCGTACCCGCGGGTCGCCGAGACGACGCTTGAGCAGCATCGACAGGCCGATCAGGCAGAGGATGCCGAAGAAACCACCGGAGACCATCGCCAGCAATTGCTTGTTCTGCGTACTGATGACCGAGTGGTAGAGCGCCTCGGGCATCAACAGACCGACGAAGTGGCCGGCGAGGATGAACAGCACGCCGACATGGAACAGGTTGCTGGCGATACGCATATAGCGCTGTTCGGCCGCCGAGCGGGCGAATATCTGGCTCGAGCCGGCCTTCCAGCTGTACTGCGACAGGTCGAAACGCGCCCAACTGCCGATGATGCAGATGGCCAGGGCGATATAGGGATAGACCCCGAACGCCAGCAGATTGATGTTAGACATTGCGCACCTCCTGAACCGGCGCGGCGGCCGGGCCTTCATGCTTGAAATCCACCCAGTGCAACGGCACCGGCACTTCTTCGCGGGCCTTGCCCGGCATCGTCGTCTGGCTCGGGCAGCGGTCCTGCTGCTCGGCCTTGAGGAAATCGACCGCCTCTTCCTCCCAGATCTTGTCGAGGGCTTCGAGCGAGTCGTCGCGCACCTCGGCGGCGACCTGCTGGCGCATCTCGGCCACGGCCTGTTGGGGCTCGACCCCGGCGATCTGCAACAACGCGCGGAAGCACCCGGCGTAGGCGCTTTCACGCTCGTCCAGACGGGTCGCCAACAACGCCAGCAGATGCGCGATATCGGCCAAGCCCTCGCGGGCCTCCAAATCCTCGCGGGTGGAGAGGAACTCCAGATACAGCGGGATATAGTCCGGCAGCTCCTTGACGCCGATGGCGAAACCCGCGGCCTCGTACTGCGCCAGCATGTCGACCATGGCCTGGCCACGGTCGCGGGACTCGCCGTGCACGTGCTCGAACAGCAGCAGCGATAGCGAACGACCGCGGCCGAACAACGCGCCGTAGTGCTCCTGGCCATCCATCAAGTCGTTGTCGCCGATCAGCGCCAGCAGTTCCTGCAATGCAGCGCGCTGCTGCGGGCTGATCTCGCGCGACCTGGCGATGGCCGCGGCGAGTTCGTCGCGGCCCTCCAGCAGTTGTTCGGTCGGGTAATCCAGCAACAGGGAAATCACCTTGAGAATTTGCATGCTCAGTCCTCCCACAACTGTACGGTTTTCAGCACGTCGCGCTGGTTGGCCTTCTTCGCGCCGAACAGGTTGGTGTCCGAGCTGCCGCTACAGCCGCTGCCGAAGCTGAAGCCACAACCGGAACGCTCGGCGAAGGCATCGCTGGTCGCCTCCTCGCGGTGCGCGCTGGGAATCACGAAACGGTCTTCGTAGTTGGCGATGGCCAGGTAGCGGTACATCTCCTCGACTTGCGCCACGCTCAGGCCGGTTTCGTTGAGCACTTGCAGGTCCTGCACGCCGTCCACTTGCTCGGCACGCTTGTAGGCGCGCATCGCCAGCAGACGCTTGAGCGCCAGCTTGACCGGGCGCACATCGCCGGCGGTGAGCAGGTTGGCCAGGTAACGCAGCGGGATGCGCAGGCTGTCGACATCCGGAATCACCCCGTTCATGCCGACATTGCCGGCTTGCGCGGCGTTCTGGATCGGCGACAGCGGCGGCACGTACCAGACCATCGGCAGCGTGCGGTATTCCGGGTGCAGCGGCAGCGCCAGCTTCCAGTCGACCGCCATTTTGTACACCGGGGACTTCTGCGCGGCGTCGATCACCGATTGCGGCACGCCGTCGGCCAGGGCCTGGGCGATGACTTTCGGGTCGAACGGGTCGAGGAACATCTCCAGTTGCTTGTGGTAGAGGTCCTGCTCGTTCGGCGTGCTGGCCACTTCATGGATGCGGTCGGCGTCGTACAGCAATACGCCGAGGTAGCGGATACGGCCGACGCAGGTTTCCGAACACACGGTCGGCATGCCGGCCTCGATGCGCGGGTAGCAGAAGATGCACTTCTCGGATTTGCCGCTCTTCCAGTTGAAGTAGATCTTCTTGTACGGGCAACCGCTGATGCACATCCGCCAGCCGCGGCATTTTTCCTGGTCGATCAGCACGATGCCGTCTTCTTCGCGCTTGTAGATCGCACCGCTCGGGCAGGACGCCGCGCACGCCGGGTTGAGGCAGTGCTCGCACAGGCGCGGCAGGTACATCATGAAAGTATTTTCATACTCGCCGTAGATGTCCGCCTGGACCTTGTCGAAGTTCTTGTCCTTGCGCCGCTTGGCGAACTCGGTGCCGAGAATTTCCTCCCAGTTCGGGCCCCACTCGATTTTCTGCATGCGCTTGCCGGAAATCGCCGAGCGCGGCCGTGCGGTCGGCTGGTGCTCGCCGAGGGGCGCGGTGTGCAGGTGCTGGTAGTCGAAGTCGAACGGCTCGTAGTAGTCGTCGATGCTCGGCAGGTCCGGGTTGGCGAAGATGTTCGCCAGCACGCGGAACTTGCCGCCGATTTTCGGGTTGATCGAGCCGTCCTGGTTGCGCACCCAGCCGCCTTTCCACTTGTCCTGGTTTTCCCATTCCTTGGGGTAGCCGATGCCCGGCTTGGTTTCGACGTTGTTGAACCAGGCGTATTCCATGCCTTCGCGGCTGGTCCAGACGTTTTTGCAGGTGATCGAACAGGTGTGGCAACCGATGCACTTGTCCAGGTTCAACACCATGCCAACTTGTGAGCGAATTTTCATGGCATCAGTCCTCAGATATCTTGCGGCAAAGGTTGTGGCAGGGCGTCGTCCGAACCGTCGAGCCAGTCGACCCTGTTCATCTTGCGCACCACGACGAATTCGTCGCGGTTGCAACCGACCGTGCCGTAATAGTTGAAGCCGTAGGCCTGCTGGGCGTAGCCGCCGATCATGTGGGTGGGCTTGAGCACCACGCGGGTCACCGAGTTGTGGTGGCCGCCGCGGGTCTTGGTGGTCTCGCTGCCGGGCACGTTCACGATGCGTTCCTGGGCGTGGTACATCATCACCATGCCGTCCTTGACCCGCTGGCTGACCACCGCGCGGGCGGTCAACGCGCCGTTGGCGTTGAAGCACTCGACCCAGTCGTTGTCCTCGATGCCGGCGCGCTTGGCGTCGGTTTCCGAGAGCCAGATGATCGGCCCGCCGCGGCTCAGGGTGAGCATGATCAGGTTGTCCGAGTAGGTGCTGTGGATGCCCCACTTCTGGTGCGGAGTGATCCAGTTGAGGACGATCTCGGTGTTGCCGTTCGGCCGCTTGCCCTTCACGTAGTCGATGGTGCGGGTGTTGATCGGCGGCCGGTAACTCATCATCTGCTCGCCGAACGCCTGCATCCACGGGTGATCCTGGTAGAACTGCTGGCGGCCGGTGATGGTGCGCCACGGGATCAGCTCGTGAACGTTGGTGTAGCCGGCGTTGTAGCTGACCTTCTCGTCTTCGAGACCCGACCAGGTCGGGCTGGAGATGATCTTGCGCGGCTGCGCCTGGATATCGCGGAAGCGGATCGCCTCGTGTGCCTTGTTGATCGCCAGGTGGCTGTGGTCGCGGCCGGTGAACTGCGACAGCGCCGCCCAGGCCTTGAGCGCCACGTGGCCGTTGGTTTCGGGGGCCAGGGAGAGAATCACCTCGGCGGCATCGATGGCCGATTCGATCTGCGGCCGACCCTGGCTGACGCCCTCGGCGCGCACCTTGTGGTTCAGCTCGCCGAGGAACTCGACTTCATGCTCGGTGTTCCAGTTGATGCCCTTGCCGCCGTTGCCCAGCTTGTCCAGCAATGGCCCGAGGGAGGTGAACTTCTTGTAGACGTTCGGGTAGTCGCGCTCGACCACCGTCATGTTCGGGCAGTTCTTGCCCGGCACCGGCGCCTCGCCGGCGGTTTTCCAGTCGATGCCGCCGAACGGCTGGGCCAGTTCGCCGGGGCTGTCGTGCAGCATCGGGATGGTCACCAGGTCCTGTTCGACGCCAAGTTGGCCGACCGACATCGCGGAGAACGCCTTGGCGATGCCTTTGTAGATTTCCCAGTCGGAACGCGATTCCCAGGCCGGGTCGATGGCCGCGGACAGCGGGTGGATGAACGGGTGCATGTCCGAGGTGTTCATGTCGTCCTTCTCGTACCAGGTCGCCGTCGGCAGAACGATGTCCGAGTAGACGCAGGTGCTGGACATGCGGAAATCCAGGGTGGTGACCAGATCGAGCTTGCCGATCGCGCCTTCGTCCACCCAGTCGACCTCGCCCGGCTTGAAGCCGCCGCGCTTGCCGAGGTCCTCGTTCATCACGCCGTTCTTGGTGCCCAACAGGTACTTGAGCATGTACTCATGGCCCTTGCCCGAGCTGCCGAGCAGGTTCGAACGCCAGATGAACATGTTGCGCGGGAAGTTGGCCGGGCTGTCCGGCTGCTCGCAGGCGAAACGCAGGGAGCCGTCGGCCAGCGAGCGGGTCACGTAATCCACCGGCGACAGGCCGGCCGCTGCGGCGTCGCGAGTGATTTGCAGCGGGTTACGGTTGAGCTGCGGCGCGCTCGGCAACCAGCCGGCGCGTTCGGCGCGGATGTTGTAGTCCAGCGCATGCTCGGGGAACTGCGATTTGTCGGCCAGCGGCGAGAGCACCTCGTGCATGCTCATTTTTTCATGGCGCCACTGGGAGGAATGGCCATAGAAGAAGCTGGTGCCGTTCATCTGCCGCGGTGGGCGGCTCCAGTCCAGGCCGAAGGCCAGCGGCAGCCAGCCGCACTGCGGGCGCAGTTTTTCCTGGCCGACATAGTGGGCCCAACCGCCACCGGTTTGGCCGACGCAACCGCAGAGCATGAGCATATTGATCAGCCCGCGGTAGTTCATGTCCATGTGGTACCAGTGGTTCATCGCCGCACCGACGATGATCATGCTGCGGCCCTTGGTCTTGTCGGCGTTATCGGCGAACTCGCGGGCGATCTGGATCGCCTTCTCGCGCGACACGCCGGTGATCCGCTCCTGCCAGGCCGGGGTGCCCGGCACGCTGGCGTCGTCGTAATCCTTGGCCACGTTGGCGCCGCCCAGGCCGCGGTCGATCGCCAGGTTGGCGGCCGACAAGTCGAATACGGTGGCGACCTTGGCTTGCGTGCCGTCGGCCAGGGTGATCGAACGCACCGGCACGCGGCGCAGCTGCACGGCATCGCCGGCGACATGCTGGAAGTGCTCGTGGCTCTGGCCGCCGAAGTATGGGAAGGCCACCTCGACTACTTCAGAACCGGCGACTTCCTCGCCGATCAGGCTCAGTTGCAGTTTGACTTCACGACCCTCGCCGCCTTCGCGGGCTTCGATGTTCCACTTGCCCTTCTCGCCCCAGCGGTAGCCGATCGAACCCTGCGGCGAGACCAGCTGATTGGTCTCGCTATCGATGGCGATGGTTTTCCACTCTGGGTTGTTTTCCTGGCCGAGATTGCCCGCCAGGTCGGCGGCGCGCAGGAAACGGTCCGGCTGGTAGCCATTCAGTTCGGGGGTGGCGCCCGGGTGATCTTTCAGCAGCACCAGCACCGGGAAGTCGGTGTAGCGGCGCACGTAATCGGTGAAGTAGGCGCTCGGCTTG
>NZ_CAMPHN010000195.1 GCF_946885885.1 uncultured Pseudomonas sp. | reverse complement strand
ACCAGCCGCCGTCGGCGGTGTCGCCGTACAGACAGGCGCCGACCAGCACGTCGTCTTTGATCACCAGCTTTTTGTACACGCCGCCGATCGGGTCGGACAGCGTTATCGTTTCCGTTCCCTCTGCGCCCATAAATTCGCCAGCGGAGAACAGGTCGATGCCGGTGACCTTCAATTTGGTCGAGGTCACAGAGCCCTGATAACGGGCGAAACCGAGCTGAGCCAGGTGGTTGGCGCAGACCTTGGCCTGCTCGAACAGCGGCGCGACCAGGCCGTAGGCTATGCCGCGGTGGCTGGCGCATTCGCCGATCGCATAGATCCGCGGGTCGTAGGTCTGCATGGTGTCGTTGACCAGGATGCCGCGGTTGCAGGCGATGCCGGATTGCTCCGCCAACTCGCTATTGGGGCGGATACCGGCGGCCATCACCACCAGGTCGGCGGGCACTACCTCGCCATCCTTGAACTTCACCGCGCAGACCCGGCCTTCGCCGTTATCCAACAGCTCGGCGGTTTGCTTGGGCAGCAGAAACTTCAGGCCGCGGTCTTCCAGGGATTTTTGCAGCAGGCGACCGGCGGTGGCGTCGAGTTGGCGCTCCAGCAGCCAATCGCCGATATGCACCACGGTGACATCCATGCCGCGCAGCTTGAGGCCGTTGGCCGCTTCCAGACCGAGCAGACCGCCGCCTATGACCACCGCGTGCTTATGGGTTTTGGCGGTATCCATCATCATCTGGGTATCGGCGATATCGCGATAACCGATCACACCCTCCAGGTCCTTGCCGGGGATCGGCAGGATAAAGGGGTTGGAGCCGGTGGCGATGAGCAGACGATCGTATTCGGCCTCGCTGCCGTCATCGGCGATCACCACGCGGGCCTTGCGGTCGATTTTCACCACTTTGCGCCCGAGCAGCAGCTTGATGCCGTTCTCGGCATACCAGTTGAGGTCGTTGAGCACGATCTCTTCGAAGGTCTGTTCGCCGGCCAGCACCGGGGAGAGCAGGATGCGGTTGTAGTTCGGGTGCGGTTCGGCACCGAACACCGTGATGTCATAGAGATCGGGGGCGAGCTTGATCAGCTCTTCGAGGGTGCGGACACCGGCCATGCCGTTGCCAATCATCACCAGCTTGAGTTTTTTCATGCCGCCATCTCCTGAATAAAGCGCGGAAAAATTGTCGGGAGCACTTTTTAACGTCGCTCCGCGACGGCTCGAAGAGTGGCCGCCAGGGATGGCAGGCCGTAAAACAAAAAAGGCGCCCTGCTAGTCAACTAGCAGGACGCCTTTGTCCGGTCCCGTTCTCTCGGGAAGCGTGCCCTTCAACGTTGAAGGGCACGCTTTATATATGTGCCAGAGCTAATGCAGGGCTTGTGCCAACTTGGCTATATTGCGTTTTTCAAGGCTTTTCAGGCACTTGCAGGGCCGTGTCGGGTGCGGATTTGCACCTTTTCAAGGCATGTTGCGCTGCTTTGGTGCGATTCGTCGCTGCCGGCCTACTTCAATAACAGCACCGCCAGAACCAGGTTGAGCAGCAGCGAGAACAGCGCCAGGCCGCGCCATACCAGCAGCGGCTCACGCTCGAGCAGCGGCCGTGGTCTGCTGCTCAAGGATTTGCGCTCGCCCTGTTCGAGGGCCAGTAGCCATTCCTCGGCGGTCTCGTAGCGCGTTTTCGGCTCGACGCTCAGGGCGCGGTTGAGGCTGTCGTCGATCCAGCTGGGCAAGTCCGGGCGATAGCGGCTGGCGGGTGTCGGGGTGCCGAAGCGCGGATGCTGAAAGGCTTCGATTTCGCCGTAGGGGTAGTGCCCGGTCAGCAGGTGATAAAGCGTCACGCCGGCGCTATAGAGGTCCTGTTGCGGGCTTGGGGCGCTGCCGGCAAAGGCCTCCGGGGCGATATAGCTGGGCGTTCCGGGCAGGTCATGGGCCTCGTCGCGCGATAATCCGGGGCAGTACGCCAGGCCGAAATCCAGCACACGCAGCTCGCCGTCGTCGCACCACAGCAGGTTTTCCGGCTTGATATCGCGGTGCAGGATATTGCGTCGATGCAACATGCCCAGGGCCTTTATCAACCGCGGGGCAATATCCAGCCACTCCGGCAGGCCGAGCGGGCCATTGGCGCGCTGGCGTTCGGCCAGGGTTTGCCCGGCGTACTCGCGCTGGATGTAGTACAGGTGCTGGCGCTGCGGCAAAGGATGGATTTCGGCGAAGAAACGCCCGGCCACGCGGCGCAGGAACCATTCCTCGAGCAGCAGAGCGGGGCCGGCTTGCGCCTCGTCGGTGCGGCTGCCCGGCAGGGTTTTCAGCAGCCAGCGTCGCTCCTGGGCGTCGCGCACCCGATAGATCAGCGACTGGCGCGATTCGGCCAGCAGGCTGTCGATCTGCCAGCCCTCGAACGTTTGCCCTTCGCGCAGCTTGGGCGGTAGCGGCCAGTGTTCGAGTTGCGCCAGGGTGTCGGCCAGCACGCTTTCCGGCAGCGACTCGACGCGCAGCAACAGGGCGCTGGCGTTGTCCTGGCTGCCCGCCAGGTGCGCGGCATTGACCAGGGCCCGGCTTGCGGCGTCGAGATCCTGTTCGTCATGCAGGATGCGCTGGATACCCTGGTCGCCGAGCGTAGCCCAGACCCCGTCGGTGACGAGGGCGAAGCATTCGCCGGCGCGCAGTTCGCCGTCCAGGTAATCCACCACCAGGTGCTGGTCGAGTCCCATCGCCCGTTTGAGCACGTGTTGCATGCCCGGCTGTTCCCATACATGGTCTTCGCTGATGCGTTCGAGCTGCCCCTGGTACCAGCGGTAGGCGCGGCAATCGCCGACATGCGCCAGGGTGAAACGCCGGCCGCGCAGCACCAGGGCGGTAAGGGTGGTGAGCAGGGGCTGGCCGCCGCCATTGGCTTGCAGCCAGCGGTTATGGGCGACGAGCAGACGGTCGAGGGATTGGGTCACCGCCCAGGTTTCGGGGGTGGCGTAATAATCCAATGCCAGCGCCTGCAGCGTCGCGCGCGCGGCGAGGCCGCCGTCGGCGCACTGGCTGACGCCATCGGCCAGGGCGAACAGATAGCCCTTGCTGGCGGCCAGGGCCGGTGCGGGCGTCACCACGCGGATGGCGTCCTGATTCTCGGCTCTGGGGCCGATGGCGCTGGCTTCGCCGAAGGTCAATTGCAGGGCCATCGGGCTTCTCATTGGATAAATGACCAAGGTAGCGTGCCGGAGGGTTGAGGCAAAGGCGAGGCCGGGGCACGGCTGCGGGATAGATCGTCGCCGACTTCTCCCGCCTTTCCTGACCAGTGCGATGCAGCTGTGCCGGTCAGCCCCGCCTTTGCCTCAACCCTCCGTTATTTCAATCCGTAGGGCGGGAGAAACCCGCCATGCTCGCTGGGCTCTGCCAGATTGCCCCGCCCTACGTTCAGCTTGCGGCGCTTAACTTACACCCGTGCCGCGGTGACCGCCGCGCTGCCCCAGGTGGTGCGCCAGCGCTTCTTGACGCCGTACAGGCCGAACCAAGCGAGCACGCCGAGGCTGGCGAACAGCCACAGCCCCAGCTGGTAGTCGCCGGTCTGCTGTTTGATCGCGCCCAGGCCCGCGGCCAACAGGAAGCCGCCGACGCCGCCGGCCATGCCGATCAGGCCGGTCATCACGCCGATCTCCTTACGGAAGCGCTGTGGCACCAGTTGGAACACTGCGCCGTTGCCCGCACCGAGGCCGAGCATGGCGATGACGAACAGGCTCAGTGCAGCCGCCGAGCTGGGCAGGTTGAAGCCGACGGCGGCAATGCTCAATGAAGCCAGGGTGTACATCATCAGCAGCGAACGGATACCGCCGATACGGTCGGCCAGGGCGCCGCCGAGCGGGCGCAACAGGCTGCCGGCAAAGACGCAGGCGGCGGTGTAGTAGCCGGCGGTTACCGGGTTGAGGCCGTATTGATCGCTGAAGTAGCCGGGCAGGGCGCTCGCCAGGCCGATAAAGCCACCGAAGGTCACGCTGTAGAAAAACATGAACCACCAGCTGTCGCGGTCGCCCAGGGCGCGGAGGTAATCGGCCGCAGCTTTCGGTTTCGGCCGTTCGGGAGCGTTCTTCGCCAACAGGGCGAACAGCACCACGGCGATCAGCAGCGGGATCAGCGCCCAGCCGAACACGTTCTGCCAGCCGAACATAGCGGCCAGGCCCGGGGCGAACAGCGCCGCGAACACGGTGCCGGAGTTGCCCGCACCGGCGATGCCCATGGCCTTGCCCTGGTGCTGCGGCGGGTACCATTGCGACGCCAGCGGTAGTGCCACGGCGAAGGCGGCACCGGCAAAGCCGAGAAACAGGCCGAACAGTAGGGCGTGCTCATAACTTTGAATGCCGATCTGCCAGGCGCAGAACAGCGCCACTATGACCACCACTTGGCCAATCAGACCCGCCGTCTTCGGCGACAGGCGATCGGCCAGGAAGCCCATCAGCAGGCGCAGCACGGCGCCGGCGAGGATCGGCGTGGCGACCATCAGGCCGCGCTGTTGCGCGGTCAGGTCGAGATCGGTGGCGATTTGCACAGCCAATGGGCCGAGCAGATACCAGACCATAAAGCTCAAATCGAAATAGAGAAACGCGGCGAACAAGGTCGGAGTGTGGCCGGATTTCCAGAAACTCGTATTCATCGAAAACCTCATCAGCAAAATAGGATCCCGGTCGGGTGCGGGCGCCGTGGTCGTGGACACGGCGGCCACAACCCACCGGGGAGATGCCGCACTTGTGGTGTGACATCCTGAGGCCGAAGCCGCAGCTGGGTTGAGAGAGTTGCGAGCATGAACGCCGGATCGCGGCGCCATACCTGCTCCAAACGCTGGAGCGTGAAACGAAAAACGCCGCATGAACCGCTCACCCTGAGGGTGTGGTTCATGCGACGTCTTTGTCGTTTATCGAGCTGCCACCGTTGGCCGCCTTTGCTCATGTCTAAGCAAAAGCCAAGCCAACACCAGAACAGGGCGGTTTTTCAGGGGTTGGACGATTTAGGTGCTCGGCGTGTGATGCAAAAGGGAGCGATACCATTACTGCTGCACCTAAACGGGGCGCGCCTTGATGCTTACCGTACCGGGGCTGGCGCTTGTAAACATGTTCGCCGGTGCTTGCGTCATCAGGCGCTCGGCAGTGTGCGTCGGTTGCGGCATGACCAGCAAGGGTAGAGCGATCAGGCTGGCCAGAAGGCCGGCGTGCCGGGTATGGCTGCGCAAAACTGCCATGACGATTCCCTCCGTTCTTGTTGTGACCTAAGACGTAGCAGATGAATTGCGCACTGTCATGCCGCATGGGGCGTAATAGAGCACGAGTGGCGCCTATCCCGACTGCATGGCGACCGACGGACTAGCCGCCGTACGAAACCCAGGCCCTTTGGAGGACAACCGCAGGCGCCGGATGTTCGGCCGCATAGGGTATCTGCTTTATGGTTGACGCCTTTGTTTTTGTGGTGTAAGCGTTTTTAATGGCGGCGATAAGTTGGGCTGCCTTCTTCACTCATTCAGGGCCTGGCAGCGCTTGCCGGGGCGCCGGCAAGCGAGATGGAGGTGTGCGGTGAAACGACACTATTACATTAGCGATGACCTCGACGAGCTCGAAGTCCTCGAAGATGAATTAGAGACCGACGGTATCAGTACCGAACAGATTCACGTGCTCAGCGAGCGGGATGCCGATGTGCAGCAGCATCGCTTGAACGACGTGGCGTCTTTGATGAAGCAGGACATCGTGCATTCCGGGATAGTCGGCATGGTCGTCGGTGTGCTGTTGGCGCTGCTGGTTCTCGGTGGTGCCTACCTGCTCGGCTGGACGGATTCCCCTGCGGGCTGGGCGCCTGTGGGTTTCCTGGCCATCGTGATCATGGGATTTTGCATGTGGGAAGGCGGTTTTTTCGGTATCCAGGTGCAAAACAGCCAGTTCAGGCGTTTCAAGCAACGGCTCGAAGAGGGCAAGCACGTGTTCTTCGTGGATGTGGAACCCGAGCAGGAGACTCGACTGGAGCAAGCGGTCAGACGCCATCCCAAGCTGATCGTCGCCGGGGTCGACCCATCGGCACCGAGCATGGCGGTGAATTTGTTGCAGCGATTCAACCGTTTCAGACGCGCTATCTAGCAGCCTCGCCCAGGTTCGAGGGAACGGCATCGTCGACCAGCCCCTGGGTGCGGCTTGGCCGGTTGTCGGCACGGACTACTCCAGCCAATTGACCTTCGGGAATTTGGCGCTGAATGCCGCTGGCATTTCCACGACCTGCGCGTGCCGGTAGTTGAAGAAGACGAACCCGGATTTCGCCATGGCGATTGCCTTGTCGTCCTCCGGGCGGCTGATTCGAAAGATGATATCGCCACCGTATCTGTTGAAATCCATCACCCCGACCTCGAACAGCAGCCGGTCACGGGCGTGGGCCTCGGCGCGGTAAGTGGTCGCCAGGTCGGTCACTATGATGCCGGTACCGTCCTCGCGGGTTTCTTCGATGCCGAACTCGAACAAAAAGCGCGCTCGCGCCTCTGAAATCATCGAAATCATCGAGTCGTTACCCAAGTGATTGGCCGCATTGATATCGGTGACCCGTACGGTCAGCTGCGTGCTGTAGCAGAATTGGTCTTCGGGGAAATCGAGCTTCAGGCGGGCCATCGACAACACTCATGCGGGTTATATGGCGGCGATTGTGCGTGAGGTGAAGCAGTGCGATAGCGCTGCTTCAAAACCAAGGTGTGGCGCGGTTTCAGCGATGCAGGCTATTGAGCCAGAAAAACCGCACCCGACCGCTCTCGTCGCTGGGCCCGTAATTGTCCTGGATATAGGCGCCGGCTTTGAAATACAGCAACTGTGGGTTCCAGTAGCCGCTGAGCTGTCGGTAGTGCCCGCCCTTGTCGCCGTCGCTGCTGCTGACGGCAACTCCGAGCTTTCCACTCGGGGTGACACGCAAGTGATAGCCAAAGCGCTCGCCGAGCTGAACGTTCTCCGCCAGCAGGATATTTTCCACCTCGGCGTCGCCGGGGCGCCTGCGCAACAACAGTTCGAGTCGACCGACGCCGCGCAAGTAGTGATATTGCAGTTTGAGCAAGGGGTCGTTTTCGCTGCCCTGTTGGTCTTTGCTGTGAATCTGACCAATGATGATCTTGTTTTTGCTCGGCACTTGGTTGACCGCCAGTACGGCGCTCAAATAATTATCCGCGCTGGCGTGATGCCAGAAGCTGAGGGTGCCATCGCTCTGCGTTTCGCGCAGTTCGCAGCGTGGGTAACGGGCATCCGCTGTGTGCGAACCGTCGACCGGCACCCAAAAGGTGACGCTGCCGTCCGCATGGCGGCGAAAGTAGCGACTCTCGTAGTTGTTATTCAGCTGTGCTGTTTCGATGGTGGTGGGGCGGCTATCGGTGGGGATGGAAAGGTTCCAGGTGGTCAGATCGAGCACGGTAAGTCCTTATGACGTCTAGGCTTGTGCGCTCCCGCTAGGTCGTGAGCCCCCGTTCGGCGATCTGTGTGGGACGAAGTTCAATCGACCTGATCAATGGTATGGCGATAAACGATGAAACCCGCGTTATGCAGGTTTCATCGTTATGAGCATGGCGCACTCAAGCGGCCGGGCGCTGCTGCTTCTGATAGAGAAATTCCAGCACCGCTGCGCGGTATTCGTGGTAGCGCGCACTATGGGCCAGAGCGATACGGTCGCGCGGGCGCTCCAGATCGATCTGCAG
>NZ_CAMPHN010000194.1 GCF_946885885.1 uncultured Pseudomonas sp. | reverse complement strand
TCGGTGCCGGTGACGCTGACCGTATCGAAGAAGAAGTGCGCCCCGCGCAAGCCGCCTTCCGGCGCCTTGGCTTTGATATAGCCGCCTTCGACATCGATGATCGCGCCCATGGCTTCGAGGCCACGGATATGCAGGTCGACCGGACGCGAGCCGATCGCGCAACCGCCGGGCAGCGCCACTTCGGCCTCACCGAAGCGGGCGACCATGGGGCCGAGCACCAGGATCGAGGCGCGCATGGTCTTGACCAGCTCATAGGGCGCGACCAGGGTCTTGATCGCCCGCGCATCCACTTCCACGCTGAGCTTCTCGTCGATGATCGGCTCGATGCCCATGCGGCCGAACAGCTCGATCATGGTGGTGATGTCGTGCAGGTGCGGCAGGTTGCAGATGGTGATGGGCGCATCGCCCAGCAGGGTCGCGGCGAGAATCGGCAGGGCAGAGTTCTTCGCCCCGGAAATGCGGATTTCGCCATCGAGGCGCACGCCGCCGGTAATAATCAGTTTGTCCATGATTCTCTCGGTTTAGGAGCGCGCGGCCCAATCGGCACGGCTGAAGAATTTCATGCTCACGGCGTGGATACTGCCATCGGCGATCCAGGCATTCAGGTGGGCGTAAATCTGTTGCTGGCGCTTGACCGGGCTGAGGGCGGCCAATTCGTCACTGATGAGGTTCAATTGAAAGTTGCAGCCTTCGCCTTCAACTTCTACCTGGGTGTTCGGCAATTTAGCCTCCAGGAGGCTTTTTACTTCTAAGGCCTGCATGCTCAACCTCGGATCAATGCATGGATTAACGACAGCAGAGCGGGGCAACCTGTCGGAATTTTGGGCGGCCTATGCGGATCGGCCGAACCGGCTTCCGCGGCCTGCGGGGCGAGCATCATACAAAAAAAGCCCCGCGCCTGCGAACCCCGCGTGGCAATGGACCGACCAAGCGCGGCGAGCGCAAAGGCTCAGGACCCGAGCGGCAGCAGCTCGAGCAGTTCACAGACGCCGGCGATGCCGCGCATATCCTCGGGCAGATTCTTTACCGTAACGGTTTTACCAGCAGCCCCCGCATCGCGCATAAACGCCAACAACAGTGCCAGGCCGACGCTGCTGGATTTCTTCACGCCGGCGCAATCGATCGTACAGACCCGCGCCTGACTGGCGCCGATCAAGCGCGCACCCTGCTCACGCAGATCCGGCCCGCTCAGATAATCCAGCACACCGAGCAACTGAAAATCACCCGGTGCCTGCTCGACGATACTGGCCCGACTCACGACTCGCCCTTGGTTTCGCGAGCTTTGGCCACGGTGTCCGCCCAGGTGGCGATGACCTTATCCAGGTCGTTGTTGTGGTTTTGCATGGACTGGGCGAACTGGTCGCGGAACAGCTTGCCGACGTTGATGCCGTTGATGATCACATTGCGCATCTTCCAGGTGCCGCCTTCGTTGACCATGGTGTAGGACAACGGATAGACGACGCCCTTGCCATCGGTGATTTCCATATTGACCGCAGCGCGCTTCGGGTCCTGAGCGCCGCTGGCCGGCAGCACGCGGATATCCTGGTTGTTGTACTCGAGCAAGGCATTGCCATAGAACTGCATCAGGCTGCGCTTGAAGTTCTCCTGAAAACGCGCCATTTGCTCCGGCGTGGCCTGGCGCGAATAGCGCACGGTCATGACCCCGCGGGAAATACCCTCGACGTCCACCACGGGGCCGAGAATATCGTTCAAGGCCTGATAAAAGGCACCCGGATCGGTGCGATAGCGCTCTTTATTGGTCTTCAAATCCGCCAGCAGCACTTCAGTGGTTTGTTGCACGACCTCATGGGCCGCCGGCGCGGCGATGGCCAGCAACGGCAGGGCGGCCAGCAGTACGCATAAACTGTTACGCAGCGATTTAATCATTGTCCGTATCCTCATCATTTGGTCTGGTCTTTATTGACCGAATTGAGCAGGAATTTACCGATCAGATCTTCCAATACCAGCGACGACTGGGTGTCGTGAATGGTACTGCCATCTTCGAGCACTTCTTCCTCGCCACCGACGCTGATGCCGACGTACTTCTCGCCGAGCAAACCGGCGGTCAGGATCGAAGCGGTGGAATCGAGCGGCAGATTATTCACGTCCTTATCGAGGGCCATGGTCACGCGCCCGGTGTAGCTATCGCGGTCCAGATCGATGGCGGTCACCTTACCGATGGTCACGCCGGCCATGGTCACCTTGGCTCTGACGGTCAGACCGGCGATGTTCTCGAAATGCGCGTAGACCTTATAAGTACCGTTGCTATCGCCCACCGCCAGGCCGCTGACACGCAGCGCCAGCAGCAACAAGGCCAACAGCCCGGCCAGCAGGAACAGGCCGACACCGATTTCCAGGGTGCGGTTTTGCATCAGAAGTCTCCAAACATCAAAGCGGTCAAAATGAAGTCCAACCCCAGCACGGAGAGCGAGGCATAGACCACTGTACGGGTCGTGGCGCGACTGATGCCTTCCGAAGTCGGCTCGCAGTCGTAGCCCTGGAACACGGCGATCCAGGTCACCACGAAAGCGAAGACAATGCTTTTGATCACACCATTGAGCACGTCTTCGCGGAAATAAACGCTGCTTTGCATATTGGCCCAGAACGAGCCCTCGTATACGCCGAGCCAGTCCACCGCGACCATGGCGGCGCCCCAGATACCGACCACGCTGAAGATCATCGCCAGCAGCGGCATCGAGATGAAACCGGCCCACAAACGCGGCGCAACGATGTATTTCAGCGGGTCGACGCCGATCATTTCCAGGCTGGACAGCTGCTCGGTGGACTTCATGTTGCCGATCTCGGCGGTCAACGCCGAACCGGCGCGTCCGGCGAACAGCAAGGCGGTGACCACCGGCCCCAGTTCGCGCAGCAGGGTCAAGGCGACCATCTGGCCGACCGCCTGCTCGGAACCGTACTTGGCCAGAATGCTGAAGCCCTGCAGCGCCAGCACCATACCGATGAAAATGCCCGAGACCACGATGATCGCCAGGGACATGACGCCGACCGCATACAGTTGCTTGGTCAACAACTGCCAGGAATGGCCGGTGGTGCCGCGGCCGAAAATCGCGCGCAGCAGGAACACGAACGATCGCCCGAGCGTAGCGACCACGTCGATCCCGGCGCGGCCGAACAGGCGAACCCGTTCGACTGCAGATACCTTGCGCATCAGCGCCCTCCCAATAAATCGTCGCGGTAGCTCGCCGCGGGAAAGTGGAACGGCACCGGCCCATCCGGGGTGCCCTGCATGAATTGGCGCACCCGTGGGTTCTCCGACTTCATCAGCTCGTCCGGCGTGCCCTGCCCCAGCACCTGGGTGTCGCCGACGATGTACAGGTAATCGGCGATGCTCGCGGTCTCCGCTAGATCGTGGGACACCACGATGCTGGTAATGCCCAAGGCATCGTTGAGCAGGCGGATCAAGCGCACCAAAACGCCCATGGCGATCGGGTCCTGACCGACGAAAGGCTCGTCGTACATCAGCACCTGCGGATCCAGAGCGATCGCCCGGGCCAGGGCGACCCGGCGCTTCATACCGCCCGACAGCTCGTCCGGCATCAGTTCCACGGCGCCACGCAAGCCGACAGCCTGCAGCTTCATCAGGACGATGTCGCGGATCATTTCTTCGGGCAACTTGGTATGCACGCGCAGCGGAAAGGCCACGTTCTCGAACACGTCCAGGTCGGTAAAGAGCGCGCCGCTCTGGAACAGCACGCCCATCTGTTTGCGCATGTCGAACAACTCGCCACGCGACAGTGTCGGCAGGTTCTGCTGGTTGACCCAGACCTCGCCCTGGCTCGGCCTGAGTTCGGCGGCGATCAGGCGCAACAGAGTGGTTTTGCCGCACCCGGACGGCCCCATGATGCCGGTCACCTTGCCGCGCGGAATGCGAATATCGATATTATCGAAAATGGTGCGGGCGCCACGTTTGAAACTGACGCCTTTCAGCTCGACTGCATACTGGTTGTCGGCGTTCATCCGGACTCCTTGCTCAACGCTTCCTGATAGACGCATCGCCCTGCGGAAAGGGCACTGCCGCATGCACCGTAGTGAAAATGGCCGCGCACTATAGCACTGAGCAATTGCCGCACCAAAGATCGAAAATGTGACGAATAGCGACACTGCGACTAAGCGCAAACAAACCGCTCGGACCGGCGACCTTTTACCGTCGCAACGGCTCCCCCAGGGAAGCGCCTACAGGCGCACGAGGATTCCCAGGTGAGTCAACGCCCCTTTCCGGCTATAATCGCGGCCTTTTAGTCGACACGTCTTTACTCAGCTGCCAAGAAGCGATCCAGATGAACCAAGCCAACGAGCTGATCAAATCGGCGCAACGCACCATTCGCCTCGAACTGGAAGCAGTCCAAGACCTGCTGCAGCGCATCGACGGCGACTTCATCCGCGCCTGCGAACTGATTCTCGCGAGCAAGGGCCGGGTGGTCGTGGTGGGGATGGGCAAATCCGGGCACATCGGCAACAAGATCGCCGCCACTCTGGCCAGTACCGGTACCACGGCATTTTTCGTCCACCCGGCCGAAGCCAGCCACGGCGACATGGGCATGATCACCCGCGATGACGTGGTGCTGGCCCTGTCCAACTCGGGTTCGACCGCGGAGATCGTCACCCTGCTGCCGCTGATCAAGCGCCTCGGCATCACCTTGATCAGCATGACCGGCAACCCGGATTCGCCGCTGGCCAAGGCTGCAGAAGTCAACCTGGACGCCCGGGTCGCCCTGGAAGCCTGCCCACTCAACCTGGCACCGACCTCCTCCACCACCGTATCCCTGGTATTGGGCGACGCCCTGGCCATCGCACTGCTGGAAGCCCGCGGCTTCACCGCCGAAGACTTCGCCTTCTCGCATCCAGGCGGCGCCCTGGGCCGACGCCTGCTACTGAAGGTGGAAAACGTCATGCACGCGGGTGACAGCCTGCCAAGAGTGCAACGTGGCACCGCACTGCGCGAAGCGCTGCTGGAAATGACCGCAAAGGGACTGGGCATGACGGTGGTAATGGAAGGCGACGGCCGCCTGGCCGGGATATTCACCGACGGCGACCTGCGCCGCGCCCTGGATCGCGGCATCGATGTGCGCCAGGCGATCATCGACGAAGTGATGACCGCACACGGCAAGACCGCCCGCGCCGACATGCTCGCCGCCGAAGCGCTGAAAATCATGGAAGACCACAAAATCAGTTCGCTGGTGGTGATCGATGACGACGAGCAACCGGTGGGCGCGCTGAATATGCACGACCTGCTACGCGCCGGAGTCATGTAATGGATCTCATCAGTGTCGACCTGCAACAACGCGCCCAAGCCATCAAACTAGCGATCTTCGATGTCGACGGCGTACTCACCGACGGCAAGCTGTACTTCCTGGTCGACGGCAGCGAATTCAAGACCTTCAATACCCTCGACGGCCACGGCATCAAGATGCTGATCGCCTCCGGCGTACGCACCGCCATTATCAGCGGACGCAAGACCCCGGTGGTGGAGCGGCGCGCACAGAACCTAGGCATCCAACACCTGTATCAGGGCCGCGAGGACAAGCTGGTGGTGCTCGACGAACTGCTCGGCGAACTCGGCCTGAGCTATGAACAGGTCGCCTATCTGGGCGACGACCTGCCGGATTTGCCGGTCATTCGTCGCGTCGGCCTGGGCATGGCGGTTGCCAGCGCCGACCCTTTCGTTCGCCAGCACGCCCACGCGGTAACCCGGGCAAACGGCGGCGAAGGCGCGGCACGCGAATTCTGCGAGCTGATCATGCGCGCCCAAGGCAGCCTCGAAGCCGCACAGACCGCCTACTTATAAGAGCCCGTTATGCTGCGTAAATTTTTCACCGCCGTGCTGTTCACCGTCGCCGCCGCGCTACTGGTGGCGGTCGGCTATTGGAATATCAGCCCCGACAGCTTTTCCGACAAGCCGGCACAGAACGGCACGGAAAGCCCGATCGACTTTTATGTGATCAATGCCAACACCGTGCAATATCAGCAAGACGGCAAGATTCATTACCGGATGAACGCCGCCAAGCTGGAGCACGTCAAGGCCAGCGACATCACCCTGCTGAGCAACCCGCACATGGACCTGTATCGCGGCACCGAGCTGCCTTGGAAGATCAGCAGCGAACGCGGCGAAGTCGCCCCCAAGGGCAGCGAGGTCGAATTGATCGACAAGGTGCGCGTCGAACGCACCGATGCCAAGGGACGCCCGACGATCCTCACCACCAGTCGCTTGACGGTATTTCCCGAGAAGGAATATGCGCAGACCAAGCAAGCCGTTAGAATCGACGCCGCCAATGGGGTCACCACGGCACAAGGAATGAAAGCGTATTTGAATGACGGCCGGATGCTCCTGCTGTCCAACGTAAGAGGCCAACATGAGGTTCGTTAAAACCTTCCCCCTTCTGCTCAGTTTAGGCATCGCGCTCGGAAGCGCCGGCGCCTGGGCATTGCCAAGCGATCGCGAGCAGCCGATCCGAGTCCAGGCCGACACTGCGGAACTCGATGACAAACAAGGCGTTGCGGTCTATCGCGGCGATGTCGTGATCACCCAAGGCACCCTGAAGATCACCGGCGACAAGGTGACCATCACGCAGAACGCCCAGGGCGATATCGAGGTGTTTACCGCCGTCGGCAAACCCGCCTACTACGAGCAGAAACCCGCCGCGGACAAGCAGATCGTCAAGGCCTACGGCCTGACCATCCAGTACTTCGCGGCCAACGAACGCATCGTATTGATCGATCAGGCCAAGGTCATTCAGGAAGGCAACACCTTCGAAGGCGAGAAAATCGTCTATGACACCCAGCGCCAGATCGTCAACGCCGGTCGCGCCAATGGGGTCAACCTCACCACGCCACGCCCGCGCATCGACATGGTGATCCAGCCGAAAAACCCACCCGCCGAACAGCAGGCCCAGTAGCGATGGCAACTTTGAAAGCCCAGCACCTGGCCAAAAGCTACAAAGGCCGCCAAGTCGTTCGTGACGTGAGCCTGAGCATCGACAGCGGACAGATCGTTGGCCTGCTCGGCCCCAACGGCGCCGGCAAGACCACCTGCTTCTACATGATCGTCGGTCTGGTGCGGGCCGACCAGGGCCGCGTCCTGATCGACGATCACGACGTCAGCCATCAACCCATGCACGGCCGTGCGCGCGCCGGGATCGGCTACTTGCCGCAAGAAGCCTCGATCTTCCGCAAACTCAGCGTCGCCGACAACATCATGGCGATCCTGGAAACGCGGAAAGATCTCGACAGGGCCGCACGCCGCAAGGAGCTGGAAAACCTGCTGCAGGAATTCCATATCAGCCATATCCGCGACAATCTCGGTATGAGCCTGTCCGGCGGCGAACGGCGCCGCGTGGAAATTGCCCGCGCCCTGGCCACCGCACCGAAATTCATTCTCCTCGACGAACCTTTCGCCGGCGTCGACCCGATCTCGGTCGGCGATATCAAGCAGATCATCCACCACCTCAAGGCCAAGGGTATCGGTGTATTGATCACCGACCACAACGTGCGCGAGACCCTGGATATCTGTGAAACCGCCTATATTGTGAATGACGGCCAGCTGATTGCCGAAGGTGGTGCGCAAGCCATTCTGGCGAACCAAATGGTCAAAGAAGTTTACCTAGGGCATGAATTCCGCCTGTAACCGCGGTTTTTCTTAGCCAAACAGCCGCT
>NZ_CAMPHN010000193.1 GCF_946885885.1 uncultured Pseudomonas sp. | reverse complement strand
GAGGCGATCAGCACATTGAAGCGCTTGTGATAGAAGTCGCCCATCACCTGTTCCAGTTCGCGCTCGCGCATCTGCCCGTGGCCGACGCCGATGCGCGCTTCGGGGACCAGTTCGGCCAGGTCGGCGGCGCATTTTTCGATGGTTTTCACATCGTTGTGCAGGTAATAGACCTGACCGCCGCGCAGCAGCTCGCGCAGCAGCGCCTCCTTGATCGTCGGGTTGTTCTGCTCCATGACGAAGGTGCGCACCGACAGGCGCCGCGCCGGCGGCGTGGCGATGATCGACAGGTCGCGCATGCCCGACACGGCCATGTTCAGGGTACGTGGAATCGGCGTGGCGGTCAGGGTGAGAATGTCGACTTCGCTGCGCAGGGCTTTCAACTGTTCCTTCTGCCGTACGCCGAAGCGGTGCTCTTCGTCGATGATCACCAGGCCCAGGTTGTTGAATTTGACGTCGCCCTGCAGCAGTTTGTGGGTGCCGATGACGATATCGACCTTGCCCTCGGCCAATTGCTGCATGGCCTCGCTGACTTCCTTGGCGCTCTTGAAGCGGCTCATCACCTCGACTTTCACCGGCCAGTCGGCGAAGCGATCGCGGAAGCTGTTGTAGTGTTGCTGGGCGAGCAGGGTGGTGGGCACCAGGACCGCAACCTGCTTGCCGCCATGCACGGCGATAAAGGCGGCGCGCATGGCCACTTCAGTTTTGCCGAAGCCAACGTCGCCGCAGATCAGGCGATCCATCGGCTTGGCCGCCAACATGTCGTCGCGCACCGCTTCGATGGCGGCCTGCTGGTCGGGGGTTTCCTCGAAAGGGAAGCCGGCGCTGAAGGTCGCGTAATCGGCCTTGGGGTCGGCAAAGGCATAGCCTTCGCGGGCGGCGCGGCGGGCATAGATGTCGAGCAATTCGGCGGCGACATCGCGCACCTGTTCGGCGGCCTTGCGCTTGGCTTTCTGCCAGGTTTCCGAACCGAGACGGTGCAGCGGCGCCAGGGCATCGTCGCTGCCGGTATAGCGGGCGATCAGGTGCAGGCTGGCCACGGGCACGTAGAGCTTGGCGTCTTCGGCGTACATCAGGGCGAGGAATTCGGCGGCCTGGCCGTCGATCTCCAGGGTGATGAGGCCCAGGTAGCGGCCAACGCCATGATCGATATGTACCACCGGCGCGCCTTCGCGCAATTCGGCGAGGTTCTTGATCACATTGTCGCCGCCGTCGCGGGATTTTTCCCGGCGACGACGCTGCATCACCCGTTGGCCGAACAGCGGGCTTTCGGCGATCAGGGCCAGGTCGTCGAGCAGCAGGCCCTCGTCGAGCGGGGCGATGCAGATGCCCAGGCGTTCCTTGCCGCTGGCGAATTCCGGCCAACCGCCGACTTCCACTGGCTTGAGCTTGAGGCGGGCGAGCAGTTCGAGCAGCACCTCGCGGCGACCGGCGGATTCGGCGCAGAATAGCACCCGGCCCGGATACTCCTCGATAAAGCGGCGCAGCGCGGCCAGTGGCTCAGTGGCTTTGGCTTCGATCGCGAGGTCCGGCAGCGGGCGGGCGCTGAAGCGCTGGCGGCCGACGCCCGGTTCGATGTCGTCCTGGCTGACCACCACCCGCGGCCAGTCTTTCAGGCGGGCGAAGCAATCTTCCACCGGCAGGAAGATATCCGCCGGCGGCAGCAGCGGGCGTTCGGGGTCGACGCGGCGCTCTTCGTAACGGTTGCGTGCATCGTTCCAGAACTGCTCGGCGGCTTTTTCCACGCCGGGCAGGGAAAACACCTGGGTGTCTTGCGGCAGGTAGTCGAACAGGGTCGCGGTTTCTTCGAAGAACAGCGGGATGTAGTACTCGATGCCGGCCGGAGTGATGCCGGTGGATAGGTCCTGATAGATCGGGCAGCGGCGGAAATCCACATCGAAACGCTCGCGGAAGCGCCCGCGAAAATCAGTGATGGCCTTTTTCTCCAGGGGGAATTCGCGCGCCGGCAGCAGCTTGATCGAATCGACCTTGTCGATCGAGCGCTGGGTTTCCGGGTCGAAAGTGCGCAGAGTCTCGATTTCGTCGTCGAACAGGTCGATTCGCAGCGGCTGCTTGCTGCCCATCGGGAACAGGTCGATCAGCGCGCCGCGTACAGCGAACTCGCCATGCTCGTACACGGTGTCGACGCAGCGGTAGCCCGAGGCTTCCAGGCGCGTGCGCATCTGCTCGACATCGAGCTTCTGCCCGACATCCAGCACCAGGCTGCTGCCGAGCAGGAAGCGCGTCGGCGCCAGGCGGTGTAGGGCGGTGGTGATCGGTACTACCAGAACGCCGTGTTTCAGTTCGGGCAGGCGATAGAGTGCGGCGATGCGCTGGGAAATGATGTCCTGGTGCGGCGAGAACAGGTCGTAGGGCAGGGTTTCCCAATCGGGGAAGTGCAGCACCGGTAGTTCGGGCGCGAAAAACCGCAGCTCCTGTTCCAGGCGCTCGGCGCTCTGGCTGTCGGCGGTCAGCAACAGGGTGAAGCGGCGGGCGGTACTGGCGGCCTCGGCGATCGCCAGGCTCAGCGCGGCGCCGGGCAGGTTGCCCCAGTGTTGTTTGCCCGCGCTGGCCGGCAGGGACGGTAGGTGCAATATGGACTCGGGGGTTACGGGCACGGGTAGCTCACGGTCATACGACAGGGCTGGCGATTGTAACTATCCGCGCCGGGTGCTGTCAGTGTTTCGTCCGTTGCAGATTGCCGCCGATAGCCCGCGTCGGCATAATGTAGCCCCCTTTTTAAGCCCCTACATGTGGAAGGTACTGCCCGTGACTCAGAAGCCCGACCAGTGTCTTGGTGAGTGGATCGATCGAGAAGCCCTTGCGGAAGCGATGATTCCGATGATTGGCCAGCTCTACCGTAATAACAACGTGGTCACCTCGATCTACGGCCGTGGTCTGATCAACCGCTCGGTGATCGACATTCTCAAAGCTCACCGTTTCGCCCGCCATCGCCTGGCTGACGACAAAGAGCTGTCGGTGCATGACACCTTCCCCATTCTCAAGACCATGAGCGAGCTCAAGTTGGGCGCCGCTTCGGTGGATCTGGGCAAGATGGTCGGCAAATTCAAGGCCGAGGGCGAGGGCCGCAGTATCGAGCAATTCGTCAAGGACGAGTTGGTCGAGGTGGCGGGGGCACAAAACAGCGCGGGCCGCGAGGGTACCGATGTCGTGCTCTACGGTTTCGGTCGTATCGGTCGTCTGCTGGCGCGTATCCTGATCGAGAAAACCGGCGGCGGCGATGGACTGCGTTTGCGCGCCATCGTCGTGCGCAAGGGCGCGAGCAACGATCTGGTCAAGCGTGCCAGTCTGCTGCGCCGCGATTCGGTGCATGGCAAGTTCAACGGCACCATCACCATCGATGAGGAAAACAATACCCTCACTGCCAACGGCAACCTGATCCAGATCATCTACGCCAAGTCGCCGACCGAGGTGGATTACACCCAGTACGGCATCAAGAACGCCCTGCTGGTCGACAATACCGGGGTATGGCGCGATGCCGAAGGTTTGGGCCAGCACCTGGCGTGCCCGGGCATCGACCGCGTCGTGCTCACCGCGCCGGGTAAGGGGGCGCTGAAAAATATCGTGCACGGCATCAATCATGGCGAGATCAGCCCGGAAGACAAGATCATTTCCGCGGCGTCTTGCACCACCAACGCCATCGTGCCGGTGCTCAAGGCGGTCAACGATCAGTACGGCATCGTTAACGGCCACGTCGAAACCGTTCACTCGTACACCAACGACCAGAACTTGATCGACAACTTCCACAAGGGCAGTCGTCGCGGTCGCAGTGCCGCGTTGAACATGGTGATCACCGAAACCGGGGCCGCCACCGCTGCCGCCAAGGCCTTGCCGGTACTCAAGGGCAAGCTGACCGGCAACGCCATTCGCGTGCCGACGCCGAACGTGTCCATGGCCATTCTCAATCTGAACCTGGAGAAGGCCACCACCCGCGAAGAGATCAACGAATACCTGCGCCAGATGGCCATGCATTCGGATCTGCAAAAGCAGATCGATTTCGTCAGTTCCCAGGAGGTGGTCTCCACCGACTTCGTCGGCTCGCGTCATGCCGGTGTGGTCGACGCCGAGGCGACCATCGCCAACGACAACCGCGTGGTGCTGTACGTGTGGTACGACAATGAGTTCGGCTACAGCTGTCAGGTGGTGCGCGTGATGGAAGACATGGCCGGGGTCAACCCGCCGGCGTTTCCACGCTAAGTATCGGCAGCGCTTGAAAAACGGGAGCTTCGGCTCCCGTTTTTCGTTTCTCGCCCTTGGTTTTTACGGTGCGGTTCGATGGGCTCATTGCTCCAAGAGGCGGCTGCGCAGCTCGTCCGAGAGGCCTTTCGGTGCCAGCCATATCCCTAAATACACCTTGGCCAATTGCGGATTTCGGCTGGCAAAGGCTATTTCGCCGTTGCGTTCCAGGGTCAGGCCGCTGCTGGGGCTGAAGTTCAGGGCATAGCGGTCGCCGGCTCGGATGTCGCGGAAGTTTTCGTGCAGGGCATCGAGCGCATCGCGTAACGGCTCGAGGGTGCGGGTGTCGTGTTGCCTGTTCAAAGTCGTCCAGGCGGCTTCGACCACGTCTTCGCGGTCGATATCGCGAAAGTAGTAGAGCTCCAGGCGCTGGCTTAGCGGGGCGTCAAAGGCGTCGCCCGGGCTGGCTTGGCGCGGGGCGTAGAAGGCTGCGGCATAGACGTCGACCCATAGGTAGGTCAGGACGCTTTGGTTCTTGCGCTCCAGCGCTTCTCGGTTCAGTTCGAATCCGCTGCTGAAACCGGCCTCGCGCAAGCGCTCGCCGGTGTTGGCGAGCAGGGTTTCGCTCAGCAATAGCAGCGCGCTAAACAGCAGTATTCGACGCATGATCCTACTCCTGAGGGCGAATGTCCTTGTTTCGCCTGGAAGGGGGTATCGGTCAAGCTGGCATATGTTGCCCGCTGTTGCAGAAAGCTCAAAAAAAGCCTGGGCTCGGGTGGTCAGTGGCAGGGGTGCTCTTTATAATCAAGCGGATTTTTTCCTCGCGTTCGACATCACAAGCGGTGCCTAACTTTCTTGTGGTGCTGCTTTGCATCTTAAGCGTGCCGATGTCGCCCGTATTCTAAAAAAGCTTATAAATCAGTGGTTAGGCAAACCTATGATCAAAATAAAACATGGGCTCGATTTGCCCATAACAGGTGCGCCGACGCAGCGTATAGAGGCCGCGAGGCCGGTACGCAGTGTCGCCGTCATAGGCTTCGATTATCACGGGATGAAACCGACCATGCAGGTCCAGGTCGGCGACCGGGTCAAGCTCGGTCAGGTACTGTTCTCCGATAAGAAATCGCCCGGCGTGGATTTCACCGCGCCAGGCGCGGGGGTCATCAGCGCCATTCATCGCGGCGAGAAGCGCGTCCTGCAATCGGTGGTGATCGACCTCGAGGGCGATGAACAAGTTACTTTTGCCCAGTACCCAGCGGCCGAACTGGCTAGCTTGAGCGACGCTCAGGTACGTGAAAACCTTCAGCAGTCCGGCCTGTGGACAGCATTTCGCATGCGTCCGTTCAGTAAGGTGCCTGCTGTAGATGCGGTTCCCCACTCGATCTTCGTCACGGCCATCGATACCCATCCTTTGGCGGCGGATCCCGCGCTGGTCATCGGCGAGTACGCCGCAGACTTCGAAAACGGCCTGCAGGTGCTCGGTAATCTGGGCAAGGTCTTCCTGTGCAAGGCCGAAGGCGTCAGTTTGCCAGGCGAGCAATTGGCCAAGGTGCAGACCGAGGCTTTCGCCGGTCCCCATCCGGCTGGCTTGCCGGGTACCCATATCCACTTCCTCGATCCGGTCAGCGCGACCAAGAGCGTTTGGTCGCTGAACTATCAGGACGTGATCGCCATCGGCAAGTTGTTCACCAGCGGCCAATTGTGGGTCGAGCGTGTCGTCGCCCTGGCTGGTCCGGTAGTCGAGCAGCCGCGTCTGCTGCGCACCCGTCTGGGCGCCAGCCTGGAAGAACTCAGCGCGGGTCAATTGCAGCCCGGCAATAACCGCGTGATCTCCGGTTCGGTGCTGGGCGGTCGTACCGCTCACGGCGCCTTTGCCTTCCTCGGTCGTTACCACCTGCAGGTGTCTTGCCTGGCCGAGGGTAACGAGCGCGAAATGCTGCATTACCTGCGTGCCGGGGTGAACAAGCATTCGGTACTGAATATCTTCGTTTCCAAACTGTCGGCGGCGAAAAAATTCGCTTTCTCCACCACCACCAATGGCAGCCCGCGCGCCATGGTGCCGGTCGGCAACTACGAAGAAGTGATGCCGCTGGACATTCTGCCTACGCAATTGTTGCGTTACCTGATCGTCGGCGATACCGAGATGGCTCAGAAGTTGGGCTGCCTGGAACTCGATGAAGAAGATCTGGCGTTGTGCACTTATGTCTGTGCCGGCAAATACGAATACGGCCCGATCCTGCGCGATAACCTCGCCCGCATCGAGAAGGAGGGTTAATCCATGGGTATCCGTGCATTCCTCGATAAAATCGAGCACAACTTCGAGAAGGGCGGCAAGTACGAGAAGTGGTACGCCCTCTATGAGGCCGTCGACACCTTCTTCTATCGCCCCGGCAGCGTGACCAAAACCACCGCTCACGTGCGTGACGGCATCGACCTCAAGCGCATGATGATCACCGTCTGGGTCTGTACGTTCCCGGCGATGTTCTTCGGCATGTGGAACGCGGGCTATCAGGCCAACCTGATTTTCGCGCAAAACCCCGAGCTGTTGGCTAACCAGGAAGGTTGGCACTTCGCGCTGATCAGCTCTCTTGCCGGATTCGACCCCAATAGCCTCTGGGACAACTTCGTCCAGGGCGCTGCTTGGTTCCTGCCGGTATATGGAGTGGTCTTCATTGTCGGCGGTTTTTGGGAAGTGCTGTTCGCTTCGATCCGTAAGCATGAGGTCAACGAGGGTTTCTTCGTCACGTCGGTGCTGTTCGCCCTGATTCTGCCGCCGAGCATTCCCCTGTGGCAGGTGGCGCTGGGCATCAGCTTCGGCGTGGTGATCGGTAAGGAAGTATTCGGTGGTACCGGCAAGAACTTCCTCAACCCGGCCCTGACCGGCCGTGCCTTCCTGTTCTTTGCGTACCCGGCGCAAATGTCCGGCGATGCGGTATGGACCACGGTCGACGGCTTCGCTGGCGCCACCGCATTGAGTCTGGCCGCTTCCGGCGGTATCGAGAGCGTGATCGGCCAGGGCATCACCTGGATGGACGCATTCGTCGGCACCATTCACGGCTCGCTCGGCGAAACCAGCACCCTGGCGATCGCCATCGGCGGCCTGGTGTTGTTGATCACCAAGATCGCTTCCTGGCGCATCGTCGCCGGCGTGATGCTCGGCATGATCGGCCTCAGCCTGCTGTTCAATGTGCTCGGCTCCACCACCAACCCGATGTTCGCCATGCCCTGGTACTGGCATCTGGTCATCGGTGGTTTCGCCTTCGGTATGTTCTTTATGGCCACCGATCCGGTATCGGCGTCCATGACCAATACCGGCAAGTGGATTTTCGGTGCCTTGATCGGGGTCATGGTGGTGTTGATCCGCGTGGTCAACCCGGCGTTCCCGGAGGGCATGATGCTGGCGATTCTGTTCGCCAACCTGTTCGCACCGCTGATCGACCACTTCGTCGTTCAAGCCAATATCAAGCGGAGGCTGGCAC
>NZ_CAMPHN010000192.1 GCF_946885885.1 uncultured Pseudomonas sp. | reverse complement strand
CTTGATGTAGGCCAGGCCTGAAATCAGGACTGGTTGCCGGTGGGCCATTACAGAACGAAAAACCCAGAACCGTCATTTGCAGACTAGCGCTATCGCGGCTGTTTTGCCTACGAAAAACACAACTCTTTGCATGAATCCCACCGCACCTCGTCTGCTCGCTGCACTTTAAAAGTCAGTTTCGTCCTGACAAGACCACGCGCGCCGGCTATCGTCCAGCCATGCCCAGCTCCCCACCCATCCTGCTCGCCTATCGACCGCCCTGGCGCTGGCAGCAATTTCACGATCATTTCGCCTTGCGCGCCCTGACGGACGTGGAACGGCTGAGCGCCGACGGCTACTGCCGCAGCTTTCAGCTCGACGGCGTCAGCGGCTGGTTCAACGTGCAGCCCATGGAGGCGCAGAACGCCCTGCTGCTGCGCCACAGCCGCTCCGCCAATGCCTGTTTGCCGGCGCTGATTCAGCGGGTGCGGCGCATGTTCGACCTCGATGCCGAGCCCCTGCGCATTGCCGCGCATTTCGTCGACGACCCGCACCTGGGCGCCTCGTTCGCGCGCCAGCCGAACCTGCGCCTGCCCACCGCCTTCGACCCGTTCGAACAGGCGGTGCGCGCCATCGTCGGTCAACAGATAACGGTGAAAGCCGCGGTCACCATCAGCGCACGCCTGGTCGATCGCCTCGGCGAGCCCCTGGCCGATCCCGACCCGCTGGCGCCCCAACGCCTGTTTCCCAGCCCCGCGGCGATTGCCGGCGCCAACCTGGAGGGCATCGGCATGCCGGGCAAGCGGGTGCAGTGCCTGCAGCACTTCGCCGCACAGATCGCCAGCGGCGCCTTGCGCCTGGATATCGACGAGGGCAGCCAGGCGCTGGTCGAACGCCTTTGCGCCCTGCCCGGTATCGGCCCCTGGACGGCGCAGTACATCGCCCTGCGCGCCTTCGGCGAGGCCGATGCGTTTCCCACCAGCGACCTGGGGTTGCTCAAGTCGCCGCTCTGGGGCGCCGGCGGCATCAGCGCCAAGCAGCTCGGCGTTCTTGCCGAAGCCTGGCGGCCTTGGCGCGCCTATGCCGCGGTGCATCTTTGGCACAGCAGCTGATTCGCCATCATGCGGAGATCAAGCATAGCGGTCGAACCCTGAAGCCATGCGAGGGGTCACAATCCTAGGTCTGTGTCCCGCCACCTGCTAAGGATGCCGTAAATGTCCGAGGAGCCCACCCCAACCGTCGATGCCGATGAAGTCGCCACCTTTCGTGCCAATGTCCTCGCGAAGTTGACCTACGCCGTGGGCAAGGACCCCGAGCACGCCTTCGACCACGACTGGTTCGAGGCGATTGCCCTGGCCACCCGCGATCGCCTGGTCGAGAAATGGATGGATCACACGCGCAAGATCTACCGCGAAGGAAAAAAGCGCGTCTATTACCTGTCCCTGGAGTTTCTTATCGGCCGCCTGCTATTCGACAACCTGTGCAACCTCGGCATACAGGATGTGGCGCGGGCGGCGATGGACGAGCTGGGCGTGGACCTCGATCGCATCCGCGGCCTGGAAGCCGATGCCGCTCTGGGCAACGGCGGCCTCGGACGCTTGGCCGCCTGTTTTATGGAAAGCATGGCGACGCTGGGGCTGGCCGCCCACGGCTACGGCATTCGCTATGAACATGGTCTGTTCCGTCAATCGATCGTCGATGGCTGGCAGCTCGAACAAACCGAAATATGGCTGGACTTCGGTAATCCCTGGGAGTTCGAACGCCCCGAAGTCAGCTACCTGATCGGTTTCGGCGGCGGTGTGGCGGCCTCGCCGGCGACCCACGACGAACCCAAGCAATATTGGAATTGGGCCGAAGGCATCCGCGCCATCGCCTACGACACCCCGATCGCCGGCTGGCGCGGTGCCGGCGTCAACACCCTGCGCCTGTGGCGCGCCCGGGCCGAAAGCGACTTCCATCTGGAACGCTTCAATGCCGGCGACCACATCGGCGCGGTGGCCGAGGAGGCGCGTGCCGAGCGCATCTCGCGGGTGCTGTATCCGGCCGACAGCACCGAGGCCGGCCAGGAATTGCGCCTGCGCCAGGAGTATTTCTTCGTCGCCGCTTCGCTGCAGGACTTGCTGCGCCGTCATCTCAACCAGCACGGCGATGTGACCAGCCTGCCCGAGTATGCGGCCATCCAGCTCAACGACACCCACCCGGCGATCGCCGTCGCCGAGCTGATGCGCCTACTGGTCGATGTACACGACCAACCCTGGGACAAGGCCTGGGAGATCACCGTTGCGACCCTGTCCTACACCAACCACACGCTGCTGCCGGAAGCCCTGGAAACCTGGCCGGTGGGCCTGATGGAACGCCTGCTGCCGCGGCATATGCAGATCATTTACCTGATCAACGCCTACCACATCGATGCGCTGCGGGCGCGCGACATCCATGACTTCGAATTGCTGCGCTCGGTCTCGTTGATCGAGGAAGACAACGGCCGCCGGGTGCGCATGGGCAACCTGGCATTTCTCGGCTCGCACAGCACCAACGGGGTGTCCGGACTGCACACCGAGTTGATGCGTAAAACCGTTTTCGCCCATCTGCATTCGCTCTACCCCGAGCGGATCAATAACAAGACCAACGGCATCACCTTCCGCCGCTGGCTCTACCAGGCCAACCCCGAGCTCACCGCCCTGCTGGTCGAACACGTCGGCGAGGCCTTGCTCGACGACCCGCAGCACCTGTTGCACACGGTCGAAGCCTGGGCCGACAAACCGGCCTTCCGCAAGCGCTTCGCCGAGCAACGGCAACTGAAGAAACGCGCGTTGGTGCGCTGGGTCGACGAGCGCCTGAACATCGGCCTCGACCCCGCGGCGTTGTTCGACGTGCAGATCAAGCGCATCCACGAGTACAAACGCCAGTTGCTCAACCTGCTGCACACGGTGGCGCTGTATCAGGCGATGCGCGACGAACCCACCGTCGACTGGGTGCCGCGGGTGAAGATCTTCGCCGGTAAAGCGGCCGCCAGCTATCACCAGGCCAAGCTGATCATCAAACTGGCCAACGACATCGCCCGCACCGTGAACGTCGACCCGACCGTACGCGACCGCCTGAAAGTGGTGTTTCTGCCCAATTACAACGTCAGCCTGGCGGAAACCATCATTCCCGCCGCCGACCTCTCCGAGCAGATCTCCACCGCCGGGTTGGAAGCCTCGGGCACCAGCAATATGAAATTCGCCCTCAATGGCGCGCTGACCATCGGCACCCTCGACGGCGCCAATGTGGAAATGGCCGAGTTGATCGGCGCCGAACACATGTTCATCTTCGGCATGAGCGCAGCGCAGGTGCAGGCGCGCAAACGTGCCGGCGCCTACAACGCCGAAGCGATCGTCGAAGCCTCGCCGCGCCTGCATGAAGTACTGCATTCGATCCGCGACGGCGTATTTTCCCCCGAGGACCCTAACCGCTACAGGGCGCTGGTGGACGAGCTGATCGCCCACGACACCTATTTCGTCTGCGCCGATTTCGATGCCTATTGGCAGACTCATCGCCGCGTCGCGACCTATTGGCGCACACCGGAATTATGGTGGCGCTCGGCAGTGCTGAACACCGCGCGGACAGGTTGGTTTTCCTCCGACCGCACCATTGCCGAATACGCCCGTGAAATCTGGAAGGTGCTCGAATAAGGCTAGAATGGGCGGCATGCCAGATGCCGACTCGACAGGAGACCCAGGTGCATTACCGCTATCACGACAGCCCGCTGGGGCGCCTGCTGCTGGTCGGCGATCGTGCCGGATTGCAGCAAGTATCGATGGATATCGACGGCAAACCCTGGCGCCTCGAGCCGACTTGGCGTAACGCCGACAGCGAACTGGACGAAGTCTGCCGGCAGCTGGAGGCTTACTTCGCCGGCCGACGGCAAGTCTTCGACCTACGCCTGGCCCCTCGGGGTACGGCCTTTCAACAGGCCGTCTGGCAGGCGTTGCTGAGCATCCCGTTCGGTCAGACCAGCAGTTACAGCGCCCTGGCCGCACAGATCGGTCGGCCCAGCGCCATGCGTGCGGTGGGCGCCGCCAATGGTGCCAACCCGATTGCCGTGATCATCCCCTGCCACCGGGTCATCGGCCGCGACGGCAGCCTAACCGGCTATGCCGGCGGCCTCACACGCAAGGCCTTATTGCTGCAACTCGAGGGCGCGCAACTGCCGCGACAAGCGGAGCTTGCGCTCTAGCAGGCCTTGCCGGTCAGCTCCTCAAATTGCCGCGCGGCCCGATCAGAGCCCAGACGATCAGCCCCAGAACCGGCAGGAACAGGATCAACAACACCCAGAGAACCTTCTTACCGACGTCGCTATTGCTTTTGACCACGTTGAGAATGGTCCAGATATCCAGCGCCAAAATGATCAGGCCGAATAGACCGCCAAATAAATCCATGGTGATGCTCCTTGGCTCGCTGCATAAATGGCTTGCGCCGCGGGTCGTGCGACACCCATCAAAGCGTCAGATAACCAGGATCAAGCCTTGGTTCCTTCCACGCGCATACCGACATCAATCGTCCAGCCCGGGAAATGTGCTGGTGATGGGGTCGCCGGTGAAGTGCGCAGCCGCTTGCGGCGCATTGAACGGGCGAATCGCCACGAAATGCGGGTGCTCGCCCATATCGAACCAGCGCTTCATCCCGGCCGGGATGACGATCAGGTCGTTCTTCTCGCACAGCACTGCGTACAGGTAATCGTCGACATGCAGGCCGAACAGGCCACGGCCGGCGACGAACAAACACACCTCGTCCTCGTCGTAGCTGTGTTCTTCCAGACGTTCGGCGCGCAGTTCGGCCGGCTGCGGGTGGCGGTTATCCATGCGCACGACCTCGACATGGTCCAATCCCCGCTCGGCCATCAGCCCGTCGAGTGGCGCGCGATAGGCGCCGATCAGTTCGTCCTGATCGGCGTCGGGCGCCAAAGGCGCGGCCGCCTGCCAGCGCTCGAAGCGTACGCCGAGCTCGGCCAGGGTGCTGGCGATGTCTTCGAGATGGGTCAACACCTTGTTCGGCAGGTTGGCAGAAGTCTGGTGGTAAACGCTCAAGCTGCTCATGTTCGGGCTCTCGTGTTGTCGGTAACGCGATCGGAGACGCAACTGGCGGGCTGCTCGTCGCTGATCCGGGTGAAGGTGATAAATGCGGCGACCAGCACCACCAGACTGGCGATGGCGAAGGTCCAGGCCGGGCCCAGGGTATTCCAACTGTAGCCCGAATAGAGCGCGCCCAAGGCGCCGCCCACCCCGGCCAAGGCGGCGTAAAGCGCCTGACCCTGGCCTTGCTGGCGGTCGGCGAAGCTGCGCTGCACGAAATGAATCGCCGCGGCATGGAAGCTGCCGAAGGTCGCCGCGTGCATCAACTGGGCGAACAGCAGCACCGGTAGGTGATGGGCCAGGTTGCCCAGCAGCAGCCAGCGTACCGCGGTGATCAAAAAGCTCGTCAAAAGCACAGTGCGCAGCGAATAACGCGCCAGCAGCTTGGCCATCACCATGAACAGCACGATCTCCGCGAGCACGCCGAGCGCCCATAACTGGCCGATCAAGCCGCGCGAGTAGCCGAGGCTTTCCAGGTGCAGGCTGAGAAAGGTGTAGTACGGCCCGTTGCTCAATTGCATCAAACCGACGCTGAGGTAGAAGGCGAGAATCCCCGGCCGGCGCAATTGCCGGATGAAACCGCCCTCACCCAAGGTATTCGGGCGCAATTGCGGCTCGGCATTGGGCACCCACCAGCTGCTCAGCACGATGCCGGCCATGATCAGTACCAATGCCCAGGGGTAAGCGGCCAGACTCAGCGAATCGAACAGCTTGCCCAAGCCCACCACCGCGACGATGAAGCCGATGCTGCCCCACAGGCGGATCTGACTGTAGCGCGCGGCCTGTTCGCGCAAATGCGCCAGGGTGATCACCTCGAATTGCGGCAGCACCGCATGCCAGAAGAACGCGTGCGAAGCCATGATCAGTGCCAGCCAGGCGTAGCTCTGGCTGATAAAGATGCCGGCGAAACACACCAGGGTGCAGAACGCGCCGAAACGCACGATCGCCAAACGCCTGCCGGTGGTGTCGCCCAGCCAGCCCCAGATATTCGGCGCGACGCAGCGCATCAGGATGGGAATCGCGACCAATTCGCCGATCCGCGCAGCGGAAAAACCCAGGTGGTCGAAATACAGCGCCAAAAACGGCGCCGTGGCGCCGAGCAGCGAGAAGTAGAAGAAATAGAAGCCAGACAGGCGCCAATAAGGCAACGCCATGCTCATGACGTAGCCCGGGTTGAGCGCAGCGATACCCGGGGCAGCCGTTGTTGGGTATCGCTACGCTCAACCCAACCTACAGCCTTCATAGCTGAGGCAACACCGGCGTAGCGACCCGCACCTCGGCATTCTGCGCGCGATGACGCAACAGGTGGTCCATCAGCACGATGGCCATCATCGCCTCGGCGATGGGCGTGGCGCGGATGCCGACGCAAGGGTCGTGACGGCCCTTGGTGATGATATCCACCGGCTGGCCGTGGATATCGATCGAGCGGCCCGGCGTGGTGATGCTGGACGTCGGCTTGAGCGCCAGGTGGGCGACGATCGGCTGGCCGGAGGAAATCCCGCCGAGAATGCCGCCGGCGTTGTTCGAGAGAAAGCCCTCAGGCGTCATCTCGTCGCGGTGCTCGGTGCCGCGCTGGGCCACCGAAGCGAAACCGGCGCCGATTTCCACGCCCTTGACCGCGTTGATGCTCATCAGCGCATGGGCCAGTTCGGCGTCCAGGCGGTCGAAGATCGGCTCGCCCAGGCCCGGCATCACGCCTTCGGCGACAACGGTGATCTTCGCCCCGACCGAGTCCTGATCGCGGCGCAATTGGTCCATATAGGCTTCCAACTCCGGCACCTTGTCCGGATCGGGGCTGAAAAAGGCGTTCTGCTCGACGCTGTCCCAGCTCTTGAACGGAATCTCGATGGGCCCGAGCTGGCTCATATAGCCGCGGATGACGATGCCCTGGGTGGCCAAGTATTTCTTCGCGATGGCGCCGGCGGCCACACGCATGGCGGTCTCGCGGGCCGAGCTGCGGCCACCGCCACGGTAGTCGCGGATGCCGTATTTATGGTGGTAGCTGTAATCGGCATGAGCCGGGCGGAACGAGTCCTTGATCGCCGAATAATCCTTGGATTTCTGATCGGTATTGCGGATCAGCAGGCCGATCGAACAGCCGGTGGTCTTGCCTTCGAAAACCCCGGCGAGAATTTCCACCACATCGTCTTCCTGACGCTGAGTGGTGTGCCGGCTGGTGCCCGGCTTACGCCGGTCGAGGTCGCGTTGCATGTCTTCCAACGACAATTCCAGCCCTGGCGGGCAACCGTCGACGATGGCGACCAGGGCCGGACCATGGCTTTCGCCGGCCGTGGTGACGGTGAACAACTTGCCGTAGGTATTGCCGGACATTAGCGAGACACTCCGCGAATCAGCACTTGGTCGGTCGCGCTTGCCAGCGCAGCCGAGCCCTCGTTAAGTAAGCCCGCGAGTATACCCGCGGCGCCCATGCAGTTCACCCAGTAGACGCCCGCCCGTGCCCATGCTCTGCAATCCGCCAATGCCTGATCACGAACCTTATGCTGATATAAACATCCAACGCCCCCTGGTTACCGAGCCCCCGATGCTACCGCTTCTCCCGCTGATCCTGCTTCTGCTGGCCGGCGCCGTTCAGGCCACGCCGACCGTCAGCAGCCAACGGCCGATCGACCTGC
>NZ_CAMPHN010000191.1 GCF_946885885.1 uncultured Pseudomonas sp. | reverse complement strand
AGCCGTGCTGCTCGCCCAGGCTGACATGATCCTGAATGGTGAAATCGAAGGCCTTGGGAGTACCCCAGCGGCGCACCTCGACGTTGCCCTCTTCGTCATCGCCGACGGGAACCGACTCGTGCGGCAGGTTGGGAATGCTCAGCAGCAGGTCATCGAGTTCGGCTTGAATGCTGTCCAGCTCGCGCTTGCCCTCCTCCAGCTCACTACCCATGCGGTCGACATCGGCGAGCAGCGGCGCGATGTCTTCGCCTCGCTGCTTGGCCTGACCGATGGTCTTGGAGCGGCTATTGCGTTCGGCCTGCAATTGCTCGGTGCGGGTCTGGACGGTTTTACGCTGGGCTTCCAACGCTTCGAAGCGCGCCACATCCAGTTGAAAACCACGGCTAGCAAGACGCTGGGCAACTTCGTGGAGCTGGCCGCGTACCAATTTGGAGTCGAGCATGTTCAATTCTCAATAACAGGTGCAAAAGAATGCATGGCCGCAGCCATGACGCGCGATGCCGCGCAGTTTAAGACGTAAGACCGCTAGAGCGCCAATCGGCAAACGGCTCGGTAGCCGATAACGCCGCTCACTGACACAGGCGCGCCAGGGTCAGGCCCAGCCAGGCGGCCAATAATCCACCGACCACGCTGCATAACAGGTAACCCGCTGCCTCGGCGATACGGCCGTGCTCGAGCATATTGAGCAGTTCCAGGCTGAACGAGGAAAACGTGGTCAAACCGCCGAGCAAGCCGACCGTCAAACCGGTACGCAGCTCCAAGGGCAGCTCGGTGCGCAACAAAAACAGCCCCGATAATAAGCCGATCAACAGGCAACCGAGCATGTTCACCGTCAAGGTCGCCAGGTAGTAATGTCGTGGCCACTGCGCCACCACCCAACTCGACGCGAGAAACCGCAGCACGCAACCCGTCGCGCCGCCGACGGCGACTGCCAACGCCACACGAATCATGATTTTCTCCGCTGCTTCGGGCTCGCCTGGTCCTGGTTTTTCAGGTGCTGCAGTTTGTCGCGGATTTTCAATTCGAGGCCGCGCGGTACCGGCTGGTAGTACTGGCGGGGCTCCAGCGCCTCGGGGAAGTAATCTTCGCCGGCCGCGTAGGCTTCCGGCTCGTCATGGGCATAGCGGTATTCGTCGCCGTAGCCGAGCTCTTTCATCAATTTGGTGGGTGCATTGCGCAGGTGCAGCGGTACGTCCAAAGAGCCGTGCTCGGCGGCATCGCGCATCGCCGCCTTGAAGGCGCTGTACACCGCATTGCTCTTCGGCGCGCACGCCAGGTAGACGATCGCCTGGGCCACCGCCAACTCGCCTTCCGGGCTACCCAGACGCTCCTGCACATCCCAGGCATTCAGACACAGGGTCAGCGCCCTGGGGTCGGCGTTGCCGATGTCCTCGCTGGCCATGCGCACCACCCGGCGCGCCAGATACAGCGGGTCGCAACCGCCATCGAGCATGCGCGCGAACCAGTACAGCGCAGCATCCGGATTGGAGCCGCGCACCGATTTGTGCAACGCGGAAATCTGATCGTAAAACGCTTCGCCGCCTTTATCGAAACGCCGACGACTGTCGCCGAGCAAATCGAGCAGCAGCTCGCTGCTGATTTCGCCGCCGTCCTCGGCCAGGTCCGCAGCGTTCTCGAGAAAATTCAGCAGCCGTCGGCCATCGCCGTCGGCGGCGCTCATAAGAATCTTGAAGCTCTCTTCCGGCAAGCTGAGCTTGCGCTCGCCCAAGCCCTTGGGGTCTTTCAGTGCGCGATCGACCAACTTGCGCAACGCCGCTTCGTCGAGGCTTTTCAACACATAAACGCGCGCCCTGGAGAGCAAGGCGTTATTCAGTTCGAACGACGGGTTTTCCGTGGTGGCGCCGATAAAGATCAGCGTGCCGTCCTCCACGTAGGGCAGAAAGGCATCCTGCTGCGACTTGTTGAAGCGGTGCACTTCATCGACGAACAAAATGGTCTGACGACCATATTGCGCGGCATGCTGCTGGGCGACTTCCACCGCCTGGCGAATCTCCTTGACCCCGGAGAGCACTGCGGAAATCGTCTCGAAATGGGCGTCGGAAACCTGCGCAAGCAGACGCGCGAGAGTGGTCTTGCCCACCCCCGGCGGTCCCCAGAAGATCATCGAGTGCAGTGCGCCCTGCTCCAGGGCTTCGCGCAGCGGCTTGCCGCGCGCCAGCAAGTGCTCCTGGCCGACATATTCATCCAGGCTGGCAGCCCGTAGACGGGCGGCAAGCGGTTGGGCGACCGGAGCCTTGCGAAACAGATCCATGGAGTGACGCCTACCTCTTACTCTTGAATGACGTCGGCGCCTTCTGGAATGTCGAAGCTGAATTGCTTGTCATCCAGGGCTTCGTTCATCTGGACATTGAGGAACAGGATATTGGTGCGCTGGCCGATGCTGTCGATCAATTGCATGTCATTCAACACGCCATCGCGAAACGACAGGCGCAGGCTGTCGAACAAGCTGTCCTTGGACTTGGGCTTGAGAATGAAATCGATGACATTGCCGCCTTCCTTATGGCTGATCTCGAAGTTCTCGCTGATCTTCGATACATCGCCGGAGAGCAACAGCGCCGGAGTATGGGTCAAACGCTGATCGAGGGTCTGGATGGTGACCTGCTCGAGGTCCGGATCGTACAGCCAGACCGTCTCGCCATTGGAGACCAGCAATTGCTCCATCGGCTCGTCGGTGTGCCAACGGAACAGCCCCGGCCGCTTCAACGCCAGTTGGCCGGCGGTTTCCTGCAACTGCGTGCCGCTGCCGTCCAGGGTCAACTGGGAGAAGCGCGCGGTAATGGTTTGCGCCTGGTTGAGCAACTGGGTCAGTTTCTGCACGGCGACCGTCTCGTCGGCCATCGCGCACAGGCTCGACAGGCTGAGAACCGCTAACAACATCATGCGAATCAGGCGCATGGGACTCCTTATCAAATAGGGTTTGAGCATTAATCAATCACGCATGGGCCCGGGGGCGATAACCTCACGGGAGCCATTGGTGTTCATCGATGTGACCACACCCGCCATCTCCATGGCTTCGATCATGCGCGCGGCGCGGTTGTAACCGATCTTCAACTTACGCTGCACGGCGGAAATAGACGCGCGGCGGCTTTCCAGGACGAAATTGACCGCCTCGTCGTAGAGCGGATCGGATTCGCTGCCTTCACCGCCGCCTTCGCCGCCACCGCCATCGAAACCGCTACCGGCCTCTTCGACGCCGGCGAGGATGTCTTCGATGTAATCCGGTGTACCGCGCTGCTTCCAGGCCTCAACCACGCGATGCACTTCCTCGTCGGAAACGAAGGCGCCATGCACGCGAATCGGCAAGCTGGTGCCCGGCGGCATATAGAGCATGTCGCCATGCCCCAGCAGCTGTTCCGCGCCGCCCTGGTCGAGGATGGTCCGCGAGTCGATCTTGCTCGACACCTGGAACGCCATCCGCGTTGGAATGTTGGCCTTGATCAGGCCGGTGATCACATCAACCGACGGCCGCTGGGTCGCGAGAATCAGGTGAATCCCCGCGGCACGGGCTTTCTGCGCGATACGCGCGATCAGTTCTTCGACCTTCTTGCCGACGATCATCATCATGTCGGCGAATTCGTCGACTATCACCACGATGGTCGGCAGGGTTTTCAGCAACGGCGCTTCGTCCTGCATGCTTTCACGCTTGTACAAAGGATCGGCAAGGGGTTCGCCCGCCTCTTCCGCATCCTTGACCTTGCGATTGAAACCGGCCAGGTTGCGCACGCCCAGCTTGGACATCAGCTTGTAGCGCCGCTCCATTTCCGCCACGCTCCAGCGCAGAGCGTTGGCGGCCTCCTTCATGTCGGTGACCACCGGGCACAGCAGATGCGGGATGCCTTCGTAGATCGACAATTCGAGCATCTTGGGGTCGATCATGATCAAGCGCGCGTCTTCCGGCCCGGACTTGAACAGGATCGACAGAATCATCGCGTTGACGCCCACCGACTTACCCGAACCCGTGGTACCGGCTACCAGCAAATGCGGCATGCGCGCCAGATCGGTGATCACCGGTTTGCCGCCGATATCGTGCCCCAACGCCAGGGTCACCGGCGACTTGGCGTCATCGTATTCGGTTGACGACAACACTTCGGAGAAGCGCACGATCTGCCGATCTTCATTGGGGATCTCGATGCCGACCGTGGTCTTGCCCGGGATCACCTCCACCACCCGCACGCTGATCACCGCGAGCGAACGCGCCAAATCTTTCGCCAGGTTGGAAATACGGCTGACTTTCACCCCTGCTGCGGGCTGGATTTCAAAACGGGTAATCACCGGCCCCGGATGCACGGACTCGACGATAACCTCGACGCCGAACTCCTTGAGCTTGATCTCCAGCAGGCGCGACATCGCCTCCAAGGACTCGGGCGAGTATTTTTTCTGCACTTTCTCCGCCACATCGAGCAAGGAAATAGGCGGCAAGCTACCGGCCAGGGCGCTGTCCTCGAACAGGTTCACCTGCTTCTCTTTCAGCACCCGCTTGCTCTGCTCCGGCGGCTTGGGCGCCACAGGCGCGGCGATGACCGGCGCGGTGCGATTGACCTGCGCACTCATGTGCTTGTTCAAGGCTTCCTCGCGCTCGAGCAGGCGCGCTTTGACCTTGGCTTGTTCGGTGCGGTCGAGCACGATCGGCGCCGAGACTTCGCTCACCCGCTCGTCGACTTCGCGCAGCTGCGCGACCAACTGCTTGCGCTCGGCCCTGGCATTCCACCAGCGGTTGACCAGGCTCTGGACCAGTTCGATCAAATCCAGGGTGATCTTGCCGGTCAGATCCATCACCTTGAACCAGGACAAATCGCTGAATACCGTCAAACCGAACAAAAACAAGGCAATGAACAGCAAGGTACTGCCTTGCACGTTCAGCGAATCGACCGCCAGCATGCCTAGGCTCTCGCCCAGAGCACCACCGGCCGATGCAGGCATTTCGGCACCCGCCTGGAAGTGGATATAGGCCAGGGTCGCGCCGGACAGCACCAGGAACACCAGGCCGATCAAACGCCAGGAAAACAGCCAGCCGCTCCAGTGCCAAGGCTGATGGCGTGCACGAAACACTTGCCATGCCTTGATCCCGAGCAATAAGGGGAACAGGTAAGCGAAGTAACCTAGGGCCATGAACAGTACATCGGCGAACCAGGCACCGGCGCGCCCCGCGGCGTTCTGCACCTGCTCGACATTGCTGGTATGGGTCCAGCCGGGATCGGCCGGATCGTAGGTCAGCAATGCCATCCAGAGGTACAGACATAGTGCGCCGAGGGCGATGAGCGCACCCTCCTTGAGCCGGTAAGGCAACTGCTGACGCCACATGGGCGCCTGGGCGGTAGAGCTAGAATTCTTCAAAACGCATCGGTTCCTGCGTCGGCGTCATGCCGAGTGGTCGATTGAACAGCGGAAAGATGACCTATTGTACGGCTTTACCCCGGCGGCTGGCAGGCAACCAGCGCACAAGGCGCGCGCCAAGGCCTCAGCCTCGGCTCCCGCTCGCCACCTGCTTCGGTGTAGCATATCGGCCAACATCTTCCGTGCGGCTCAATTTGAGCATGCATTCTCTTTCGTGACAAAGGCTTATGAGGTGTTTTTATGAGCGAAGTCAAGCATTCACGCCTGATTATCCTGGGTTCCGGCCCTGCCGGTTATAGCGCCGCGGTCTACGCGGCCCGTGCCAATCTCAAACCCGTGATCATCACAGGCATTCAGCCCGGCGGTCAGCTGACCACCACCACCGAAGTGGACAACTGGCCTGGCGACGTCGAAGGCTTGACCGGCCCGGCGTTGATGGAACGCATGCAGAAACATGCCGAACGCTTCGACACCGAGATCATCTACGACCATATCCACACCGCCGAGTTGCAGACCCGCCCTTTCACCCTGAAAGGCGACAGCGGCACCTACACTTGCGATGCGCTGATCATCGCCACCGGCGCCTCGGCCCAGTACCTGGGCCTGCCATCGGAAGAAGCGTTCGCCGGCAAAGGCGTCTCCGCCTGCGCCACCTGTGACGGTTTTTTCTATCGCAACCAAGTGGTCGCGGTCATCGGCGGCGGCAACACGGCCGTCGAAGAGGCGCTGTACCTGTCCAACATCGCCAAAGAAGTTCACCTGATCCACCGCCGCGACAAGCTGCGCTCCGAGAAGATCCTGCAGGACAAGCTGTTCGACAAAGCCGCCAACGGCAACGTCCGCCTGCACTGGAACCATACCCTGGACGAAGTGCTCGGCGATGCCAGCGGCGTGACGGGCGTACGTCTGAAAGACACCGTAAACGGCACCAGCAAGGAACTGCCGTTGGCCGGTGTATTCATCGCCATCGGCCACAAACCCAACACCGAGCTGTTCCACAATCAGTTGGAGATGCGCGACGGTTACCTGCTGATCAAAGGCGGCAGCGAAGGCAATGCCACCGCCACCAGCATCGAGGGCGTATTCGCCGCCGGCGATGTCGCCGACCACGTATACCGTCAAGCCATCACCTCGGCCGGTGCCGGCTGCATGGCGGCACTCGACGTCGAGAAGTTTCTCGACGATAACTGATAGCCCAAAGATGGTCCGGACAGCCGTGTCTCGACAGGCCGCCCCACCCTCCCTTCCTGCGGCATCACCTCATGCTGACTTGGCTGCAACGCGACTCCCTGGACTTCCCTCCGCTCGACAAGGCCCTGCGCGACCCCAACGGTTTGCTCGCGGCGGGGGGCGACCTCCGGCCCGAACGCCTGATCCAGGCTTACCGGCACGGTTGCTTCCCTTGGTACCAGGATGGCCAGCCGATTCTCTGGTGGTCGCCCGATCCGCGCACCGTGCTGTTTCCCGATGAATTGCACGTCTCGCGCAGCCTGCGCAAAGTGCTGCGCCAACAGTGCTATCAGGTCAGCTTCGACCGGGCCTTCGCCGCCGTGATCCAAGCCTGCGCGGCGCCCCGCGACTATGCCGACGGCACCTGGATCACCACACCGATGCAGCAGGCATATCTGCAATTGCATGAACGCGGTATCGCCCACTCCGTGGAAGTCTGGCGCGAAGATCAGTTGGTCGGCGGCTTATATGGCCTGGCAATGGGCCAATTGTTTTTCGGCGAGTCGATGTTCAGCCGTGCCGATAACGCTTCGAAAGTCGGCTTCGTCACCCTGGTCGAATACCTGAGAGCCAAGGGCTTCGTGCTGATCGACTGCCAGATGCCCAGCCAACACCTGCATAGCTTTGGCGCCAGATCGATCCCCCGAGAGGTATTCGCCGATTATCTGCGGGCACATATTGACCAGCCGAGTAATGCCGACTGGCCTGCCTAGTCGAGTGCCGCAGCCTGGCATACACTTGATGCAGACGTGCTTCGAGAGCCGAACATGACCGAGCTGGCCCGCCTCAAGTTCTATGCGACACAGCCTCATCCATGCAGCTACCTGCCCGACGAACAGGCCACCACCCTGTTCCTCGATCCCAGCCAGCCAATGGATGCGCGCGTGTATGCCGAACTGTCGGAGATGGGCTTCAGGCGCAGCGGCGACCATCTCTATCGCCCGCATTGCCAGCGCTGCACAGCGTGCGTTCCAGCGCGCATCCCCGCTGCGGAGTTCCGCCCCAATCGCCAGCAGCGGCGTATCTTCAAACGCAATAGCGACCTCGAGGTACGGGTGGTACGCCCGGCTTTCTCCGAGGAGTATTACGCCCTGTATGTCCGCTATATCGAACTGCGTCACGCCGACGGCGATATGTACCCGCCCAGCCGCGAACAGTTCTCCACTTTTCTCGTACGCGACCTGGCCTTCTCGCGTTTTTACGAGTTCCGCAAAGACGGGC
>NZ_CAMPHN010000190.1 GCF_946885885.1 uncultured Pseudomonas sp. | reverse complement strand
CGGAAAACTCCTGGGTATCGGCCATGCGCCCTACCCGGTCGACGGTTTTCACCAGACGGTACTTCTCGATCACGGTGGCGCGGTCGACGTTCTTCGATGGCGAGAAGCGGTCCTTGATGATTTTGAACACGGTATTGAAACCCGGCAGGGTGAACACGCTCATGACCATGCCGCGCACGCCCGGCGCCATGATGAACTTGTCGTCGGTGCTGGCCAGATGGTTGATCAGCGCGCGGTAGAACTCCGACTTGCCGTGTTTGTAGAAGCCGATCGAGGTGTAGAGTTCGGCGACATGCTTACCCGGCAGGATGCCCTTGAGGAAGCCGACGAACTCCGCCGGATAGCCGACCCGCACCATGAAATAGGAACGGGTGAAGGAGAAGATGATCGACACCTCCGCCTCGTCGGTGATCAGGGTGTCGATCTGAATGCCGCGCCCCTCACGGTGCAACAAGGGGATCACCAACGGCCATTGCTCGTCGCGGGTATTGATGCGCCCGACCAGGTAGGCGCCCTTGTTGCGGTACAGGCGCGAGGAGAACAGCTCGATGCTCAGCTCCGGGTCTTTGCACACCCAGTCCGGCAGGTTCTCGCGCATTTGTTTGATCAGACGCGCCAAATCCCGCTCGAAATTTTCGTAGGCCACTTCGAAGCGGTAGTCCTCGAAAATCTGCCGCAACGCCTGTTCGATATCGCCCTTGGGCCGGTACACCCGGGTCAAGGGCGCCGGCGTATTGGGGCGCAACGCCGGGCGGGTGGTGTGAATGAACATGCAACCGTCGTTGATCTGGTCATGGCTGAACAGCCCGCAGAAAATCGAGTTGAACCAGGTCTCCGCCAGCTCGTCGTCGCAACGCAGGTCGATCAGCGCGATATAGGCCGACTTGACCAGCGGCCACTGGCCGACATCCAGCAACACCCCCTCCACGTATGCCTGATGCAAACGCTCGCCAACTTCGCCGACGCATTCTTCATAGAGTGCAATACGCGCCGCAGAAGCTTGCTGAATTTCCTGCCACTGCGCCTGCTCGAAGCGCACCCGCGCACCGTTGGTGATCTGGCGGAAGCGCTCGCGGTAGTCGTCGAAACCATCGAGGATAAGCTGGGCGATAGCGGTGGCGGGCCATTGCTGTGGCATAAACGAACCCCTAGAGAAGAAATACGGACAATCCGCCGAGCTTAGCCAGTGGCATCGCCGAGGAAAAGCGAACAATGTCGGTAAATGGTTTTAATTGCAGCGAAATATCGGCAAACCGCTGATTTGGCGGTTTCCGCTCAACCTGTAGTAGGGCCAACAGCGCATCGCCAGCAAGCTGGCTCCTAGCTTGACGCGCCGGATAGAAAAGTCGTTTTCGGATTGCCTTGCTGCACGCGCCCGGCAACACTGCTCGCCCTTTCCACGGAGTTGGAGTTCGCCGTGCGCCTCGCCGATCTGTTGCGTCTGTTGTTTCTTGCCGCCATCTGGGGCGCCAGCTTTCTGTTTATGCGCATCATCGCGCCTGTGCTGGGCAGCATGCCGACCGCGTTCTTTCGCGCCAGCCTGGGTGCACTCGGTTTGCTCGCGATTCTGCTGTTGATGCGCGTGCCCTGGGATTTTCGCGGCAAACTCAAGCAGTGCCTGACACTCGGCATATTCAGCGCCGGCTTGCCCGCGGCGATGTACAGCCTGGCCGCGTTGGTGTTGCCGGCGGGTTATTCGGCAATCTTCAACGCCACCACGCCGATGGTCGGCGTGCTGATCGGCATGCTGTTCTTCGCCGAGGCGCTGACCTTGAGCAAGGCGGCGGGCGTGGCGCTGGGCCTGTTCGGCGTCGCGGTTCTGACCCGCACCGGCCCGGTCGAATTCGATCAGGAACTGCTACTCGGCGCGGCGGCCTGCCTGGTCGCCACCACCTGCTATGGCTTCGCCGGCTTTCTCACCCGCCGCTGGATCGCCGAACAAGGCGGCCTGGACAATCGCCTGACCGCATTCGCCAGCCTGTGCGGTGCCAGCCTGTTCCTGCTGCCTTTCTTCGGTGGCGCTTTGCTTGTGCAACCACCGGCCGACTGGGGCGGCTTGGATGTGTGGCTGTCCCTGGCCGGGCTGGGGCTGGGTTGCACGGCATTTGCCTATGTCCTGTATTTCCGCCTGCTCAACGACATCGGCCCGATCAAAGCCTCGACCACCACCTTTCTGATTCCGCCCTTCGGCGTGCTCTGGGGCTGGCTGCTGCTCGACGAACCCTTGTCCTGGGCTTACTTGTACGGCGGCGTATTGATCGCGATTGCGCTCTGGTTGGTGGTCAGGCCTTCGGCCAGCCGCTAGCCGAAAGCTGCAAGCTGCAAGCTGCAAGTTAAACGCAGGAGCGCCAGCCCCCCTGCCTTCGCTTGAAGCTTGAAGCTTGCCGCTGCTCTATTGCTGCAATTCCTGCTCGGTGAACATATCGGCGAAGAGCATGGACGACAGGTAGCGCTCGCCGGAGTCGGGCAATATCACCACCAGGGTTTTGCCTTGCATTTCCGGCTCTTCGGCGATGCGCAGCGCGGCGGCCATGGCGGCGCCGCAGGAGATGCCGCAAAGGATGCCTTCCTCACGCATCAGGCGCAGCGCCACCGCCTTGGCGTCGTCGTCGCTGACCAGTTCGACACGGTCGACCATCGCCAGATCGAGGTTGTTCGGCACGAAGCCCGCGCCGATGCCCTGGATCTTGTGTGGGCTGGGCTTGACCTCTTCGCCAGCCAGGGTCTGGCTGATCACCGGCGAGCCGACCGGCTCCACGGCCACCGAGAGAATCGGCTTGCCCTGGATCTGTTTGATATAGCGCGACACCCCGGTGATGGTGCCGCCGGTGCCGACCCCCGCCACCAGCACGTCGATGGCGCCGTCGGTATCTTTCCAGATTTCCGGGCCGGTGGTCTGCTCGTGAATCCCCGGGTTGGCCGGGTTGTTGAATTGTTGCGGCATGAAATATTGGCTGGTGTCGGACGCGGCGATTTCCGCGGCTTTCTCGATGGCGCCCTTCATGCCCTTGGCCGCTTCGGTCAGCACCAGCTCGGCGCCCAAAGCTTTCAACACCTTGCGCCGCTCCAGGCTCATGGAGGCCGGCATGGTCAACAACAACTTATAGCCGCGCGCCGCGGCGACGAAGGCCAGACCGATGCCGGTATTACCCGAGGTGGGCTCGACGATGGTCATGCCGGGCTTGAGCACACCGCGCTCTTCCGCGTCCCAGACCATGCTCGCACCGATGCGGCACTTCACCGAATAGGCCGGATTACGCCCCTCGATTTTCGCCAGAATGGTGACGCCTTTAGGGCCCAGGCGATTGATCATTACCAGCGGCGTATTGCCGATGGCTTGCGCGTTGTCTGCATAGATGCGGCTCATGGCGGTGTCCTTGTGCGTAGGTTGCCGAAAAGGCTATCAGCCTATGACGCATGGGCTATCCCGTCCAGTCTGGCCGTTTGCTTTATCTGAACCCTTGGCGCCGCTAGGGAGTCTTTCCCTTATGAAGAAACGCTACAGCATTCCTCAGTGGATACTTCTGGGTATCGTCGTCGCCCTGGTGGCGCTGCACCTCGCCTTGCCCGTGCTGGTACGCGACTACCTGAACGACAAGCTCGCCGATATGGGCGACTACAGCGGGCACATCGGCGATGTCGATCTGGCCTGGTGGCGCGGCGCTTACTGGGTCAACGACCTGACCATCGTCAAAAGCAGCGGCCAGGTACCCGTGCCGTTCGTCGATGCGCCAAGCATCGAACTGGCGGTCAGCTGGCCGGAGCTTTGGCAAAATCGCGCCATAGTGGCCGAGGTGGTGTTCGAGCAGCCCGAGGTCAATTTCGTCGATGGCGGCGCCGACAAGCAACGCTCGCAGTCCGGCCAAGGCACCGATTGGCGTCGGCAGCTGGAAAAACTGCTGCCCATCACCCTCAACGAAGTCCGGGTGATCGACGGCAGCCTGCGTTTTCATAATCTGACCGCCGATCCTCCGGTCGATCTGCGCGCCACCGAGGTCAACGCCAGCCTGTATAACTTGACCAATGTCGAGAAAAAACAAAACGAACGCGCTGCCAGCTTCGAGGGCTCGGCCCTGTTATTGAACCATGCACCGCTGGAAAGCAGCGCGACATTCAACCCGCTGCAAGACTTCGAAAATTTCGAATTCAAATTGCGCGTCACCGATATCGACCTCACCCGACTCAACGATTTTTCCTCGGCCTATGGCGGCTTCGACTTCAAGGCCGGCAGCGGCGATCTGGTCGTAGAGGCGAACGCCGATGACGGCCAGCTCAGCGGCTATATCAAACCCCTGCTACACAATGTCGAAGTGTTCGACTGGCAGCAGGACGTCGCCAATGGCGACAAGGGATTTCTCCGCTCGATCTGGGAAGCGCTGATCGGTGCGGGCGAAACCGCGCTGAAAAATCAGTCGAAGGATCAATTCGCCACCCGCGTCGAACTCAGCGGCAGTGTGCACCGGCAGGATGTCAACGCCTTCCAGGCGTTTCTCGCGATCCTGCGCAATGGTTTTATCGAGGCGTTCTCGGCGAATTTTGAAAACTCGCCCGACGATGGCGAACCGGTCGAGGAGTGACGGACCATTCAGTGACTGAATAAGGCATCTGCGTTCACAGCTACCCGGCTCGCGCGTTATAGTCGAGTTTTTCAAATACTGAACTCGCGGGTATTGCCCTGCGCGCTCCTGTACGAGGATTTTTACCGATGAAGTTCGAAGGCACCCAGTCCTACGTCGCCACCGACGACCTCAAGCTCGCGGTCAATGCCGCCATCACCCTGGAGCGTCCGTTGCTGGTCAAGGGCGAGCCGGGCACCGGCAAGACCATGCTCGCCGAACAGTTGGCCGAATCCTTTGGCGCCCGCCTGATCACCTGGCATATCAAGTCCACCACCAAGGCCCATCAGGGCCTGTACGAATACGACGCGGTCAGCCGCCTGCGCGACTCGCAACTCGATTCGGACAAAGTCCACGACGTGCGCAACTACATCAAGAAGGGCAAGCTGTGGGAGGCCTTCGAATCCGAAGAGCGGGTGATTCTGCTGATCGACGAGATCGACAAGGCCGACATCGAATTCCCCAACGACCTGCTGCAAGAACTCGACAAAATGGAGTTCTACGTTTACGAGACAAACGAGACGATCAAGGCCAAGCAACGCCCGATCATCATCATCACCTCGAACAACGAAAAGGAACTGCCGGACGCCTTCCTGCGCCGCTGCTTCTTCCACTACATCGCCTTCCCGGACCGCGCGACCCTGCAGAAAATCGTCGACGTGCACTACCCGGATATCAAGAAGGATCTGGTGGCCGAAGCACTCGATGTGTTCTTCGATGTGCGCAAGGTGCCCGGCCTGAAGAAGAAGCCCTCGACCAGCGAACTGGTCGACTGGCTGAAGCTGCTGATGGCCGACAATATCGGCGAAGCGGTACTGCGCGAGCGCGATCCGACCAAGGCCATTCCGCCGTTGGCCGGGGCGTTGGTCAAGAATGAGCAGGATGTACAGCTGCTCGAGCGACTGGCGTTTATGGCCCGCCGCGCTTCGCGCTAAGAGGCACGAGTCCCGACCTGTAGGAGCCAGGGGGACGCCAAGTCCTTGCTGGCGATCCAGCACACTGCCGGTGTCCCTGATCGCCAGCAAGCTGGCTCCTACACAGAGCGCCCCAACCGGGGAATGATTCTGCAAGTGAGGATGCAGCCATGCTGCTCAACCTGTTCAATGAAATGCGCGCCGCCAAAGTACCGGTCTCGGTGCGCGAGCTGCTCGACCTGATCAACGCGTTGAAGCACAACGTGGTGTTCGCCGATATGGACGAGTTCTACTTCCTGTCGCGCACCATCCTGGTCAAGGACGAGCGCCATTTCGACAAGTTCGACCGGGCCTTCGGCGCCTACTTCAAGGGCCTGGAAAACCTCAACCAGCACATCGAGGCGTTGATCCCCGATGAATGGCTGCGCAAGGAGTTCGAGCGTTCGCTGAGCGACGAGGAGCGCGCCAAGATCGAATCCCTCGGCGGCCTCGACAAGCTGATCGAAGAATTCAAGAAGCGCCTGGAAGAACAGAAGGAACGCCACGCCGGCGGCAATAAATGGATCGGCACCGGCGGCACCAGCCCGTTCGGCTCCGGCGGCTTCAACCCGGAAGGCATCCGCGTCGGCGATGCCGGCAAGCGCCAGGGCAAGGGCGTCAAGGTGTGGGATCAGCGCGAGTACAAGAACCTCGACGATCAGGTCGAGCTGGGCACGCGCAATATCAAGATCGCCCTGCGCCGCCTGCGTAAATTCGCCCGTCAGGGCGCCCAGGACGAACTCGACCTGGACGGCACCATCGACCACACCGCCAAAGACGGCGGCCTGTTGAATATCCAGATGCGTCCGGAACGGCGCAACACGGTCAAGTTATTGCTGCTGTTCGACATCGGCGGCTCGATGGACGCCCATGTGAAGGTCTGCGAGGAATTGTTCTCGGCCTGCAAGACCGAGTTCAAGCACATGGAGTATTTCTACTTCCATAACTGCGTGTACGAATCGGTGTGGAAGAACAACCTGCGGCGCACATCCGAGCGCTTCTCCACCCAGGATCTGCTGAATAAATACGGCGCCGATTACAAGGTAGTGTTCGTCGGCGATGCGGCGATGGCGCCCTATGAGATCACCCAGGCCGGTGGCAGCGTCGAGCACTGGAACGAGGAGCCGGGCTACGTCTGGATCAAACGCTTTATGGAGAAGTACAAAAAGCTTATCTGGATCAACCCCTACCCCAAGGAAACCTGGGGCTATACCGCCTCGACCAACATCATGCGCGAACTGCTGGAAGAGCAGATGTACCCGCTGACGCTGCAGGGATTGGAAGACGGTATGAAGTTCCTGTCCAAGTAAGCGAACCCGCCCCAGGACCGGGGCGGGTTTACGCGACAAGTTACTTCTTGCCGGTAAAGAGCTTGACCAACCAGCCGAACAGCAGCACCGGCACCAGCCAGAACTTCTTCAGCAGCAGCAAGATAGTGGCGAACAGGCCGGCCTTGGCAGCCAGTTTGCCTGCGATCAGCGCACCGATGCCGTAAGCGGCCACTTGGTCGATATCCGGATTGAAGTCGGCATAACGGTTGCCGTCATTGAACTCGGTCATCGCCAGCACCGCCGGCACGTTGGCCTGGATCTCCGGCAGCTGGTCCATATTGGCGATGAAGTTCAATACCAGTACGCCTTTGCGGCCCAATACGCGGATGTTGTAGTTCAGGGTATTGATGTCGCTGTCGCCGAAACGCAGCTCCTTGGCCCAATGCAGCTTCTTGCCTTGGGCGTCGTAGTGCGGCTGAGCAGCCCAGCCCAGCAATTCGATCGGCTCGTAGCCATTCTCGGCGCGCCAGGCATTGCTCTCGATCGTCTCTTGCTGCAGTTGCTCGAGCATTTCGGCGTAATCGATATCGGCGGCGTCTTCGTCGGAGACGAAACCGCTTTCTTCGAATTCGACGGTCACCGCCCAGGATTCCTCGGCCAGTGGCGAGATACCGGCCGGCAGAATCATGCCCAGCGGAGCCTCGTCGGTCGGCGGGTTGCCCCAGGCATCGACCAACACCCGGTTGGCGTCGTTGCCATCGAGGAACACCAGGTTTTCCGGCAGGTTCAGGCTCGCCAGGTTGTCGCCCAGTACCACTTTGCCGGTTTGAAAGTTCAGGCTGGCGAGAAATTCCTCTTCGCTCATGCCCGGCTCTTCCTGCTCCTCGACCAGCTCTTCTTGTACCAGCTCTTCTTGCGCTGGCTGCTCTTTTTGTTGCTCTGCCATCGGCTCGGCCGGAGTCGCAGGTTCCGTTTGCGGCTCGGTTGATTCGGCGTGGGCAAATGGCAGGACAGCAGCCAACAGGGCTACCAGGATCAGATCCTTGATCGACATAACAACGCTCCA
>NZ_CAMPHN010000189.1 GCF_946885885.1 uncultured Pseudomonas sp. | reverse complement strand
TTGACTTCGACGCTATCGCCGAGGCGGAAACTGCGCCCGCTGCGCTCGCCCGCCAGGCGGTGGTGAACCGGATCGAAATGGTAGTAGTCGCCCGGCAAAGCGGTGACATGCACCAGCCCCTCGACATAGATATCGGTCAACTCGACGAACAGACCGAAGCCGGTCACCGCGGTGATCACCCCGGGGAAGGTTTCGCCGACTCGATCCTTCATGAACTCGCACTTCAGCCAATTCACCACATCCCGGGTGGCTTCGTCGGCGCGCCGCTCGGACATCGAGCACTGCTCGCCGAGCTGCTCGAGCGCCGCCTCGTCGTAGGGATAGATACGCGCCTTGGGCATGCTCGCCGCGCCCGCTCGCTGGACGTGCGGGGTTTCGCGCTTGGAGCGGATCACACTGCGGATCGCCCGATGGATCAGCAGGTCCGGGTAACGGCGAATCGGCGAGGTGAAGTGGGCGTAAGCGTCGTAGTTCAGGCCGAAGTGGCCCTGATTGTCGGCGCTGTACACCGCCTGGCTCAGCGAACGCAGCATGACCGTCTGGATCAGGTGGTAATCCGGGCGCTCGCGGATGCTTTCCAGCAGCGCCTGATAATCCTTGGGCGTCGGACCGTCCTTGGATTTGCCGCGATGCAGCGACAGGCCGAGCTCGGCGAGGAACGCCTTGAGCTTTTCCACACGCTCCAGCGGCGGGCCATCGTGCACCCGGTACAACGCGGGGATTTCATGCTTCTGCATAAAGGCCGCGGTCGCCACGTTGGCGGCCAGCATGCACTCCTCGATCAGCTTGTGCGCATCGTTGCGCTGGGTCGGGCGAATTTCCGCAATCTTGCGCCCCGAGCCGAAGATGATGCGGGTTTCCTGGGTCTCGAAATCGATGGCGCCGCGCTCGTGACGGGCGGCCAGCAACACTTGGTACAGCGAGTAAAGCTGATTGAGGTGCGGCAGCACCCCCTTGTACTCGCTGCGCAGGGCCTTGCCTTCGCTGGTTTTCGGCTGTTCGAGCATGGCGCTGACCTTGTTGTAGGTCAGCCGCGCGTGGGAATGGATCACCGCTTCGTAGAACTGGTAGTCGGTCATCTTGCCGGTCTTGGAGATGCTGATCTCGCAGACCATGGCCAGACGATCGACATGAGGGTTGAGCGAGCACAGACCGTTGGACAGCTCTTCCGGCAACATCGGAATCACCCGCTCGGGGAAATACACCGAGTTACCGCGCACCTGCGCTTCCGCGTCCAGCGCCGAGTCGACCTTCACGTAATGGGAAACGTCGGCAATCGCCACATAGAGCTTCCAACCACCGGAGAACAGCCGCCAGTTGCTGCCGTTCTTCTCGCAATAGACCGCGTCGTCGAAGTCGCGGGCATCCTCGCCGTCGATGGTGACGAACGGCAGGTGGCGCAGGTCGACACGCTTCTCCTTGTCCTTCTCCTCGACTTCCGGCTTGAGCTTGTGCGCCTCCTTGATCACCGCCTCGGGCCAGACATGGGGAATGTCGTAGCTACGCAGCGCGACATCGATCTCCATGCCCGGCGCCATGTAGTTGCCGACCACTTCGATCACATCGCCCTGCGGCTGGAAGCGCGGGGTCGGCCAGTGAGTGATCTTCACCTCGACGAACTGCCCCTGCTTGGCCCCGGCATTGCGCCCCGGCGTCACCAGCACTTCCTGCTGGATCTTCGGGTTATCGGCGACCACGAAACCAATGCCGCTTTCTTCGTAGTAGCGGCCGACGATGGATTCGTGGGCACGGGAAATCACTTCGACGATACCGCCTTCACGGCGACCACGACGATCCAGCCCGGAAACGCGCGCCAAAGCACGATCGCCATCGAACACCAGACGCATCTGCGCCGGGCTTAAAAACAGGTCGTCACTGCCGTCGTCCGGGATCAGGAAGCCGAAGCCGTCGCGGTGACCGCTGATACGGCCCAGCACCAGATCCAGCTTATCGACGGGCGCGTAGGTACCGCGGCGGGTGTAGATCAGTTGACCGTCACGCTCCATCGCACGCAGACGGCGGCGCAGCGCTTCGATCTGCTCTTCGGTGGTCAGGCCGAACTCTTCGAGCAGTTGCTCGCGATTGGCTGGCGACCCGCGGTCGGCGAGGTGCTGCAGAATCAATTCGCGGCTGGGGATGGGGTTTTCGTATTTTTCCGCTTCGCGAGCGGCCTCGGGATCGAGGGATTGCCAATCGGCCATTAGAGAGAATTCACCTTTTATATAAAAATTCGTTTTGCCATGCCTCTATTGAAGCGCGAAACCCCTGTCCGGGTCAGCCCGGCGTGCAGAATAAAAATTTTCCGCAACAGGGGTTTACAAGCAAAAAGTCGATCCGTATTATGCGCGCCACAACGACGGCAAACGTAGTTGTAGTTGATAGCAAACGCACAATATTTGCAATCGACGCCCAGGTGGTGAAATTGGTAGACACGCCAGCTTCAGGTGCTGGTGACCTTACGGTCGTGGAAGTTCGAGTCTTCTCCTGGGCACCAATTCAAAAAAACCGAGCCAAGCGCTCGGTTTTTTATTGCCTGCATTTTCCTGCCCGGCGCAGACGGAAGCCCGCATCGAATACCCAGGCGGGGCCCAAGCCCCACCCACCACCTAAAACCTAAACCCGGAATTGCCCGAGACTGGCCTTGAGCTGCGCGGCCAAACCGTCCAGCACCCGACCGCTTTGCGCCGTCGCCGCGACCGCCTCGGCGGCCCGCTGCGCCTCGGAATGAATCACCTCGACCCGCCCGCGCACGGCATCCGCGCCCTCGGCCTGATGCGCCGATGCCGAAGTCGCCGCATTGATCGCACCGTGCACCTCCTCGACCGCAGCCTGCACCGACTCCTGCACCCGCTCGCTTTCATGCAGCGCGGAGAGCCCACGCGCGGCCTGCTCGCCCGCCTGATTGATCGCCCCGACCGCCTCGCGCGCGCCTTGCTGCAAGGCGCCGATATGCGCCTGGATATCGCCAGTCGACTGCTGGGTCTTGCTGGCCAGCGCACGCACCTCATCCGCCACCACGGCAAAGCCGCGCCCCATCTCGCCGGCCCGCGCCGCCTCGATCGCAGCGTTCAAGGCCAGCAGATTGGTCTGCTCGGCGATGCCATGGATCACCGTCAGCACCACCTCGATCTGCTCGCTTTGCCTGGCCAGACGCTCGATCACCGCCGCCCCGGCCTCCACGCTACGCACCAACTCTTCGATAGCCCCGCCAACCCGCTTGGCGATCGCGACATTATCGTCGCTCGACTGGCGAATCGCCGCCACACGCCGCAATGCCTCCTGCATGGCCTGGCTTTCCGCCTGTGCCTCGTCGGCCATCTGCGCCAACGCCTGCAAACTGCCGGCAACCTCGTCGCGCTGGCGCTCGGCCGCCGACTCCGCGGCCGCGCTACGCAATGCCAGGCTTTCGATTTCCTGACCGGTGCGTACCGCCACCTCACCCGCTTCGCGCACGATCGGCTGCAATTTGGCGACGAAACGGTTGACGGCACTCGCCATCTCGCCCACCTCGTCGCGACTGTTCAACTCCACCCGCCGGGTCAGGTCGCCCTCGCCCGCGGCCAGATCGTTCATCGCCGTGATCAACAAGCGCAAACGGCTGAGCACGCGCCAGCCGAGCACCAGGGCCACCACGAGCAACGCCAGCAACCCGACGACCAGCAAGCCGACGGCAATGCGCCAGCGCAAACTGTCCGCCGCCGAACGCACCGACGCCAAACTATTCTGCGCCATGCCCTCGGCAGCCTGCTGCGCATCGCCCAAGCGCCGTTGCAGTGTGACGGTACTGTCGCGCGCCGCGCCGACCAAACTGGCATCCACAAGCTCGCCCGCGTTATCCATCAGCGCCGCGAAACGCTGATCCAACGCTTGCAATTCCTGATCCACGGACGCCATGGACAGCCCCAGCTGAATGCTGCCGATTTTCGCCCCCATGGGATTGATGTCGGCCTCGGCGATATAGACTTGCGGATCGCGCGATGCCGCATCGACCAATTTATCCAGCGGGGTTTCGCCCTGCCCCACCGCAACCAGCTCGCGCACCCGGGAATCGCTGCGATTGAAGCTGCGGGTCAGACGCTTACCCTCGGCATCGTAATAGACCGCGAACAGCACAGCCGGATCGCGCTGCGCAATGCGCACGAAGGCCGTCAACGCCGGGACGTCGTTGTCCCACACCGCCTTCGGCGCGACCCCCGCCAACAGCAAGGCCAGCGCGCTGCCCGACTGTTTGAGATTCTTTTCCAGCACGCCGCGCAGTTGCGCCTGCTCGGCCTGCAGCCGCTCCGACAACGCAGTGCCGAGACTCTGCCGGGTATTCGCGGACAACGCCGTCAACCCCTGCACGACTTCGCGCTCCGCCACGCCCAATTCATCGCCCAGACGCTGACTGTCGCCCTGCAGTCGCGTCGCCAGGTCGGCCACCAGGTCATCCACCGTCGTTCGGGTCAACCACACCGACACCAGCACCTGGAGCACGATGGCGACCCCGAGCGCGATAAACACCGGACGCAGCAAGCGACTATGCAATAGAGAGAACAAGGCCCCACCCCTCGCGAACAGGATTACCAATACCTATGAATCGGCCGATATGCCCATAACTCTAGGCAACATTTATATTTAAAACTAAAAGAGCGCACTAAAAACGAAAAAGGGCCGCCAATGGCGACCCTTCCTCGTTACCGCGCAGCCGATCAGGCGAACGGGTGGCGCAGCACGATGGTCTCGTTGCGATCCGGGCCGGTCGAAATGATATCGACAGGCGCGCCGACCAACTCTTCCACACGCTTGATGTATGCACGCGCATTAGCCGGCAGTTGCTCGAGGGTCTTAGCCCCCAGCGTCGACTCACTCCAGCCCGGCATTTCTTCGTACACCGGCTGCAAGCCGAGGTAGCTGTCGGCATCGGTCGGCGCGTCCACCAGCACCTCGCCGTGCTGATCTTTATAGCCGACGCAGATGCGGATGCTTTCCAGGCCATCGAGCACATCGAGCTTGGTCAGACACAGGCCCGAGATACTGTTGATTTCGATAGCGCGGCGCAGAATGACCGCATCGAACCAGCCACAGCGACGGGCGCGACCGGTGGTGGCACCGAACTCGTGGCCACGTTTGGCCAGGAAAGCGCCGACATCGTCGAACAACTCGGTAGGGAACGGACCGGAACCGACACGGGTGGTGTAGGCCTTGGTGATACCCAGAATGTAGTCCAGGTACATCGGACCGAAACCCGAGCCGGTGGCGATGCCGCCCGCCGTGGTGTTGGAGCTGGTGACGTAGGGGTAGGTGCCGTGGTCGATATCCAGCAACGAGCCCTGAGCGCCCTCGAACATGATGTCCTTGGACTCGCGGCGCAGGTCGTGCAGCACCGCGGTGACGTCGGCCATCATCGGCTTCAGCAGCTCGGCGTATTCCATGCACTCGTCGAGGGTTTTCTGGAAGTCGATCGCCGGCTCTTTGTAATAGTTCTGCAGGACGAAATTGTGGTAATCCAGCAGTTCGCCGAGCTTGGCGGCAAAGCGTTCGCGGTGGAACAAATCGCCGATCCGCAGGCCGCGACGCGCCACCTTGTCTTCATAAGCAGGGCCGATACCACGGCCGGTGGTGCCGATCTTGGCATCGCCACGGGCTTTCTCGCGGGCCAGATCCAGGGCCACGTGATAGGGCAGGATCAGCGGGCAGGACGGGCTGATACGCAGGCGCTCGCGCACCGGCACGCCCTTTTCTTCCAGCTTGACGATTTCACGCATCAGCGCATCCGGCGCGACCACCACGCCGTTGCCGATCAGGCATTGCACGTTCTCGCGCAGAATGCCGGAGGGGATCAGGTGCAGAACCGTTTTCTCGCCGTCGATCACCAGGGTATGACCGGCGTTATGGCCACCTTGGTAACGCACGACGGCTGCAGCCTGTTCGGTCAGCAGGTCGACGATCTTGCCCTTGCCCTCATCGCCCCACTGGGTGCCCAGGACTACGACATTCTTACCCATAACACTAACCCTCTTCGCGCAAACTTGATGCCGGCCACGGCCAGCGGAAACGAAATTAGATCGCCCGCCCGAACCCTTGTTCAGACAGACTACAAAGAACGATCGGTCAGCCCGCCAGCGGCGTCACCTGCCAACGCCCCTCGCACAACGCCAACTGGCGGTCGCAACCCGCCTCGCGCGCATCGGCCGCCACTTGCCCGGGCAGCGCCTGCACTACGCGCACGCCTTCGGCACGCAACCGCCGCACCGCTTGCCACAGGTACACATCATGGCTATCCGGCGCCCAAATGCCCGCGGGCACATCGCCAAGCTGCATCTGGCCGAGGCTGACCAGGGTTTTCAGGTCGGTGGAGAATCCGGTCGCCGGCCGCGCGCGACCGAAATCCGCACCGATATCGTCGTAGCGGCCGCCCTGGGCGATCGCATAGCCGACACCCGGCACAAAGGCGGCGAAGACCACGCCGGTGTGGTAACGATAGCCGCGCAATTCGCCCAGATCGAAATACAGCGGCAATTCCGGATAACGCAGACTCAGCGCATCGGCAATCGCCAGCAGTTCGTCGAGCGCGGCATGCACGTCGTCGGGCGCGTCGACCAGGCAAGCCTGGGCCAGGTCCAGTACCTCGCGGCCACCACAGAGTTCGGCCAGCGCTTGCAGCATCTTGCCGAGCGCTGCCGGTAAGGTTTCGGTCAAGGTCGCTATCTCATCCATCGCCTTGCGCTGCATGGCGTCGAACAACTGCTGCTCCGCATCGCCCGACAAGCCCGCGGCGCGGGCAAGGCCGCGATAGATACCGACATGCCCGAGGTCCATATGCACGTCCGGCACCTGGGCCAGCTCGAGGGTATCGACCAGCAGACTGATCACCTCGACGTCGCTGGCCGGGCTGGCGTCGCCATACAGCTCCGCGCCCAGCTGGATCGGGCTGCGCGAAGTGGTCAGCGGCCGCGGCTGCGCATGCAGCACACTACCGGCATAGCACAAGCGACTCGGACCTTCGCGGCGCATGCTATGCGCATCGATCCGGGCAACCTGCGGCGTGATATCGGCGCGGAAACCCATTTGCCGACCCGACAATGGATCGATCACCTTGAACGTGCGCAGATCGAGATCCTGACCGGCGCCGGTCAACAGCGACTCCAGGTACTCGATATGCGGTGTCACCACGAATTCATAGCCCCAGCGCTGGAACAGATCCAGCACCTGACGGCGCGCCGTCTCGATGCGCGCCGCTTCGGGCGGCAGTACTTCTTCGATGCCATCTGGCAGGAGCCAGCGGTCTACCGTTGCCATTTCGCCATTCCCCTCTTGAACCGGGCGGCACCAGCCTTCAATGAAGCCAATAAAGGAAAGCTGTGCCCAGCAGCATGCTGGCCAACCCTATAAGGCGCAGCCGTCGATCCGACAGCCGTACCAACTGCAAAAGCGCGTCGCGCCACTGACGCGGACAAAGGAAGGGCAGGATGCCTTCGAGCACCAGCAATAGACAAAGCGCGACGCCCAATTCCTGCCACATGATTCCCACAGACGCAAAAAAGCCGGGATTTTCCCGGCTGCCGAATGATACCACGCTAAAAGCCACAAGCCACAAGCCACAAGCCACAAGCCACAAGCTTTAAGCTGCAAGCAGGTCGGCGCCTACTTGCAGCTTATGACTTGCGGCTTAACGCTGCCTTCAGGGCTTGGACTTTTCCAGATAGCGGAAGAAGTCACTGCTCGGATCCAACACCAGCACATCGCGCTTATCGGCGAAGCTCTCGCGATAAGCCCTCAGGCTGCGGTAGAACGAATAGAACTCCTGATCCTGCCCATACGCCTTGGAGTAAATCGCGGCCGCCTGGGCGTCGCCATCACCACGCAGCTCTTCCGCCTGACGGTAGGCATCGGCGAGCAACACGCGGCGCTGACGGTCGGCATCGGCGCGAATACCTTCGGCCAGCTCGCGGCCCTTGGCGCGATGCTCGCGGGCCTCGCGCTCGCGCTCGGAGCTCATCCGGTCGAACACGCTGCGGTTGACCTCTTTCGGCAGATCGATGGCCTTGACCCGCACATCCACCACCTCGATACCCAACTC